>CAZASU010000161.1:0-4547 GCA_964487785.1 uncultured Gemmatimonadaceae bacterium
GTCGGCATGATGCCTCTGTAAGGGTGAGGTACGACGATAAAGGACTATAGGCTATTGGCCATTGGCTACTAGCTGTTAGCTATTAGCTATTAGCTCCTGGTAGTTACCTACTAGCCACCTCCAAGTGGACATCCATGCGTCTCCACCCGCGTACGCTCGCGCTCTTCCTCCTCGCTACTCGCACTGCCGCCGCCGCACAGCAGCCACCGCCGAAGTTCGATGCCTACGTTCGGCGCGTGATGGAGACGTTCACGGTTCCCGGGCTCTCGATGGCCATCGTCAAGGACGGGAAGGTGGTGCTCGCCAAGGGCTACGGCGTGCGCCGCATGGGCGAGCCGGCACCGGTAGATGCGAAGACCCGGTTCGGCATTGCCTCGAACACGAAGCTCTTCACCGCCACCGCGCTGGCCCTGCTGGTCGAAGAGGGCAAGATCGAGTGGGACAGGCCGGTGATCGACTATTTGCCTGCCTTTGCGATGTCGGATCCCGACGTCACCCACGAGCTCACCATCCGAGACCTGCTGGTGCACCGGAGCGGTCTCGGCCTTGGCGCGGGCGACCTGCTCTGGTGGCCGCCCTCGACTTACGACCGGAAGGAGATCGCCCGCCGGATTCGCTACATCCCGCTGGCTACGTCGTTCCGGAGCGCGTACGCGTACGACAACGTGCTCTACCTGGTGGCGGGAGAAGTGATCGAGGCAGTGTCGGGCCAGAGCTGGGAGAACTTCGTTCGACGCCGGATTCTCCACAAAGTCGGAATGAGTGACAGCGACGTTCGTCACTCGGGAGCAGCAGCGGGAGGCAACGTGGCCGGCACCCACGCGGAGGTAAACGACACGGTCGGGCCGGTCGAGCCGTTCGCCAGCGACAACACCAACCCGGCCGGCGGGATCATGTCGGGCGCGGCGGACATGGCCAAGTGGATGATGGTTCAGCTCGACTCGGGCAGGGTGGCTGACGGGTCCCGCCTCTTCTCACCAGCCAGCACCACCCAGCTGTGGCGCGAGGTCACCCCGACACCAATCGGCAATCCGCCCCCCTCGGTGGCCAAAACTCTTGGCCACCTCCGCGCGAACATGGCGGGATATGCTCTGGGTCTCAACGTCCGCGATTATCGGGGGAAGATCCTGCGGCAGCACACCGGCGGGCTCCCGGGTTACCTGTCGAAGGTCGCGATGATTCCCGAGCTCCGGCTTGGCGTCGCGGTGCTGACCAACCAGGAATCGGGTCCCGCCTTCGAGTCGATCGTCTACCACGTCCTCGACCACTACCTCGGCGTCATCGCACCGGATTATCGGGCGCTCTTCAAGCAGCTAGATGATGAGAACCGGAAGAAGCTCCACGCCGCGGAACAGCAGGCGGCCGTCAGCCGCGACTCCACTTCAGGGCCTTCACTGCCGCTCTCGAAGTATGCCGGGACTTACCGCGACCCCTGGTACGGCGATGTCGTGATTGCGGTTGAAGGGAAGGGACTCGCGATCCGCTTCACGAAGACACCCGCCCTTATAGGCGACTTGGTGCACTGGCAGCACGATACTTTCCTGGCGCGCTGGAGAGACCGGGAGCTCCGGGCCGATGCCTATGCCACATTCTCGCTCAAGGCGGATGGAAGCGTGGACCAGCTGAAGGTGGTGCCGGCGTCAGATGCGGTGGATTTCAGCTTCGACTTTCAGGATCTGGTGCTGAAGCCGGTGCGGGACTCGGCGACGCGCTAGATGCCGCTGTCAGGCGAACGCTACTCAGCAACGCTCTGGTCTCCGCGCTGGGGCTGCTTGGGAAACAATCCGCCGATGAGGGCACCAGGGATGGCGCCGAGTCCTGCTCCTATGAGCCCGCCAAGCAGAGTCGTTCCGACGCAGTCCTGACCGGACTCCTCCGAGGGCCCGCAAACCAGGGAGCCCAACAGCCCTAGGCTCACCGCTCCCGCCACACCTCCCACAATGGCGCCCTCCTTCCAGTAGGTAGGACCAATTCCGGTCCGCACCGCATCCGGTGAGACGGAGCCCCAGGCGGTGTGGAGCTGGCCACTAACGCGGGGAGCGAACACCACCGATGACGCAGGCCGTACCGGCGTCCCGTGCCATCTGGGCGGAAGCGACGGTGGGAGCGCCCAGCAGTAGCAGCAGGAGACCGAGCAGGCGGAACATGGGCATCGCGTACCTCGGGTGGAGGATACCCCATGACCGGACTAGCCTCGACCATCCCGTGGCCCTTCGCGTTTACGCCGCAGCGCGCTCCAGCTCTCCGGCGTCGATGAAGATGTTGTGGATGAAGGGCGAGAGCGGGTGGCGCTTGGGAAGGCCGAGGGCTGCGTACATCAAAGCCAGAGCAGATTCCCACTCCAGGCGACTTGCCGGCCCGCGTACGTCCCGGGCGTTGACGAAGTACACAAACACCAGGCGGGCGGGCAGCTGGTTCACGTGCCGCAAGAAATACAGGAACGCAAGCCGGTTGGCGTACTGATAAAAGGTGTGGGTCCACTCAGCCGTGGACATCGGAGCCAGAAACTCCCGCACCTCTCTCAGCCGTTCGGTAATTTTATTGAGGGATTCAGGTCCAGCCTGGCTGCGGCCTGAGGCAAGCTCCGGAATGTGGGCCTTGGCTTCGAGCAGCAGGAGGTCTCCGTTGGCCGAGCGGGCCAGCCCATCCCATACCGGTCCCCTGCGAGGCCAGAAGTCGGCCAGTGAGTGTTGCACCGAGGCTGGCACACCCAGCGCCTTCAGCGCATCGAGATCCTTGTATTCCCGGTAGCCGCCAGAGTGTAGCGGGCAGAGCCATTCCAAGGGTGAATGCGACTCTCCGCCCAGGCTACTCACCAGCGGCTCCTCGACCAGCCTCCGTTGGACGTTGACCGCCAGCTGAAGCCACCGCTGACTCCCCGCCGCTGCAAGATCGGGCATTGTTCCCTCGCTCTGGTGGCGCCGCTGAATGAATCATCGTTGGGTAGGTAGCGGATTACCCGCTGTCCCGCAGAAAACAACAGGCTATATCAGCCTGGCCATTTCGTATCTCTCAAGAATGATTGAGCTTGAAAAATACGCGCTCCACAGGCAGCAAAAAATCGGCCTGTGGATCTTGTGGAGGGACTGCCAGGCTGCGGATTTTTGCGCGTTCGAATATTGGTGGTGATGGACCGTCTTACTCCTGCTCAGGTGATACACCTGGTGTTCTTTAGGGGACAGCTAGCGGCCAGTGCTCCGCTCCAGCTTCCGCCGGGCCCCAGCCAGCGAAACCCCGCTCCGCCAGAAGTCGGCCCAGGGGTCCCCTGCTTTGTCGATCCGGTCGAAGATGGTCCGGATGGTGACGCCATCGGACCGAAGGTTCTTTTTCCGAAGCTCGCTCCAGTCGAGCGGTAGAGAGACGGGGGCACCCGGGCGTGCCCGGACGGCAAAGGCCGGGGCCACGAGCTGCGCATACCCGTTGCGGTTGGTATCGATGAAAACGCGGTTGCCCCGGTTGACCTTCAGCGGTTCCAGGGTGCGCTCGCCCGGCGCCTGGCTGACCACGATGTGGGCCAGCGCCCTCGCAAAGTCGCGAACCGACTCGAACCCTTCACGGCGCTGGAGCGGCACCACGATGTGAAGGCCACGGGAGCCGGTGGTCTTGAGGTAGGCGGGCAATTCGAGATCGTCCAGCAGCTGCTTGAATGCCCGGGCCGTGGACCGAACCGGCTCGAAGTCCTCGCCCTGAGGATCCAGGTCGAGCACCATCTGGTCGGGTACGTCCAGCCTGTCGGTGCGACTGAGAGGGATGTGGGGTGTCACGCAGGCCTGGTTTGCGATGTACACCAGGGTGGCCGTGTCGTTGCACACGACGTGGGTGACGGTGCCTCCCACCTTCTTTACCGTCACCCGGCGGATCCACGTTGGAAAGTAGGAAGAGACCTGTTTCTGGAAGAAGCGCTGTTTGTGGAGGCCGTCGGGATACCGTTCCAGGGTCAGTGGCCGGTTGCGGAGATGGGGCAGGATCCGGGGCGCGATGCGGGCGTAGTACTCGATCAGCTCTCCCTTGGTTATGCCGTCTTCCGGAAACAGCACCTTCTCGGGTCGGGTGATCTCAATCTGGTGGCGGCCGACCCTGACCAGCGCTGCTTTAGCCGCCATCCTCGAGCCCCCTGGGGTTCAAGACGTCCTCGATCTCTCCCTCATAGTAAGAGTCGCGGATCAGCATCGGAAGCTGCCTCCCCAGTGCCGTCTCCCCCACCGATGCGCAACCGGAGGGTTGCGTATCGCCAGTGCAGGCTACGAGCATCTCACGATGGATATCACGATCGACCGGGTGGAGCCCGAGCGGCTCTTCTCCTGGCGCTGGCGGCCCGGCGGGGATCCAAACGTCGATCCGTCGGAGCCCATGACGCTGGTGGTCTTCGAGCTGGAAGAGGTAGCCGAGGGAACCCGTCTGACCGTGAGGGAATCCGGCTTCGACCAGATTCCGGTTTCCCGGCGCGGCAAGGCCTACCGCGAGAACGACGAAGGGTGGACCGGTCAGTTCGAGAACCTCCGGAAATATCTTGCCTCAGCGGCGTAGGACGGAAACGCCGGCGCCGG
>CAZASU010000162.1:0-2173 GCA_964487785.1 uncultured Gemmatimonadaceae bacterium
AGTCGATCGAATCGTCGGACAGCTATACTTTCGGGCACTGCGAACGGGTTGCCGGCTACGCAGTGGCGCTTGCCCGGGAGCTGGGGCTGGATGAGGAGCAGCAGACCACCATTCGCATCGGGGCTTATCTGCATGACGTCGGCAAGGTTCGGGTGCCACACGAGATCCTGAATAAGCCGAACGCCCTCACCGCCGACGAGTTCCGGCTGATCCAGATGCACCCGGTCTGGGGCCTCGAGCTTCTGGCAACGGTCGAATTCCCCTGGGACATCAAGCCGATCATTCGGTGGCACCATGAGAAGTACGATGGATCCGGCTACCCCGACCGCCTCCGGGGTGAGGAGATCCCGGTGAGTGCCCAGATCATCTGCATCGTGGACGTCTACGACGCACTGACAACGACCCGCAGCTATCGGGGAGCGTTGTCCCATCCCGAAGCCTTGGTCAAGATCCGGGAATCCTCCGGCTGGTGGCGGCCCGACGTGTATCAGGCTTTCATGCGAACCCTGAACCAGGTGTCCGCGGCCGCCTGATCCCGCTTTTCCACCCTCGAGGTACAATGCTTCGTCTTACCCTGCCCGGGGCCGTGTCCGCCATCCTGGTCCTGCTGTTGCTCGGCTGCAATCAACGCCGGACCGAGTGCGCCGATTGCGGAACCGTGGTGGTAGCAGCCACGGGGGAGCCCAGCAGCCTGGTGCCTCCGCTGGTATTCGAGACGGTCGGCCGTGACATCAGCGATCAGGTCTTCGAGCGGCTGGCGGATCTTGGATCCGGATCCTCGCCCCTGGAGGCGTCTGCCTATCGCCCGGGTCTGGCCCAGCGCTGGGAACGAATCGACTCGGTCAACTGGCGCTTTCATTTGCGCCCGGAGGCCCGCTGGCACGACGGACAGCCGGTCACGGCCGGCGACGTCTCCTTCTCGTTTGACGCCTTTGCGGACTCGACGCTCGATGCCCCCGCCCGCTCTCACCTCGCCGGCCGCGTCCGCGCGGTCGCCGAAGACTCCGCCACCGTGCGGGTCACCTTCACGGAGCCATCACCCGAACAGCTGTACGATGCCACGTACCATGTGCGTGTCATTCCGCGGCACATCTGGGCGTCCATTCCGCGAGACCAATGGGTGGCCGACACGGCCGTGGCGCACCTGGTTGGCAGTGGACCCTACCGGGTCCTCAATTGGAAGCGGGGACAGTTTCTCACCCTGATCGCCGACAGTGCAGGAACCAAGCGCGAACGACCCGCCATCCGCCGGGCGGTCTGGCGCTTCGCTCCCGATCCTGACGCGGCGCTCAACCTGATGCTCGGGCACGAAGCCGACGTCCTGGAAGCGGTGGGGGTGCCGAACCGGGTGCAGCGCGTCCTGGCAGACACCAGCCTTCGGGTTGAGACCTACCCCGCGGCCGTATATGGCTTTCTCGCGTTCCGCCTGGCCGATGCCGCCGGACGCCCGCATCCGGTTTTGCACGACCCCGAGATCCGCCGCGCGCTGACCGAAGCGGTGGATCGTCCCACGCTGGCGCGCGCCGTCTTCGGGGAGGGGACCAGGGTGCCGCCCGGCCCCATGTCGCAGCTCCTCTGGATCTGGGACGACAGCACCCGGGTGCTGGGCTTCGACTCCGCACGCGCCCAAAAAGCGCTGAGACGGGGCCGCTCCCTCACCCTCGACATCCTGGTTCCGGCCACCAGTCCGACACGCCGGCAGCTCGCGCTGGCAATTCAGGAGGCATGGCGGAAGGCCGGGGTCAACGCCACCGTGACCACGGTGGAGTTTCCCGTGTTTCAGGAGCGGCTGGCCAAGGGGCGCTTCGACAGCTACATCGGAGCGTATCTGGACGAGCCGAGCCCCCGGAGCCTGTCCGATCAGTGGTCGCGAGTGGGATGGGGCGTGCTGAACTACGGCAGGTATGGGAATCCGGTCTTTGATTCGCTTCTGGAGCGAGCCCGGCGAGAAACCGATGTGGCGAGCGCGCGGCGGCAGTGGCGCGAAGCCATGGATACGCTCAACGCAGACGCACCCGCGATCTTCCTGTACGCACTGGCCAACAGGGCGGCGGTGCAGCGCCGGCTGGAGAATGTGAAGCTGGACCCCTACTCCTGGCTGAGCGGCCTACGCGAGTGGCGAATCGATCCGGAGCGTGCCTTGGGCAGGGATTCGCTAAGGTAGGGGCGACGC
>CAZASU010000162.1:2273-4528 GCA_964487785.1 uncultured Gemmatimonadaceae bacterium
GGGGCGACGCACGCGTCGCCCCTACCTCAGGCGGACCTGCGCTTGGGCGATTTCGCTGCCCGCTTCCGCGGCTTCTTCAGGTCGATGACCCCGGCCTCCTCCCGCGGTTGACGGTAGACATACCGCTCCCCCCGGAAGTTCCTGAGCACCACCTCTTCCTCATTCATGCTCTCCACGTACTCGGGCAGGATCGGGATCTTCCCGCCGCCGCCCGGGGCATCGATCACGAAGGCAGGGATGGCCATGCCGCTGGTCCAGCCCCGGAGGGCGCGCATGATCTCGATACCGGTTTGCACCGAGGTGCGGAAGTGCTCGGCTCCGGCTACCTGATCGGCCATATAGATGTAGTAGGGCCGGACCCGGGCCATCAGCAGCTTGTGCATCAGCTCCGTCATGACGGCGGGGGTGTCGTTTACCCCCCGCAACAGCACCGTCTGGCAGCCGAGCGGGATGCCGGCGTCGGCCAGCATGCCGAGCGCGGCCACCGCCGCCGGGGTGAGCTCGTCGGGATGATTGAAATGAGTGTTGATGAAGAGCGGGTGGAACCGCTTCAACATGGCACAGAGCTCCGGCGTGATCCGCTCGGGCAGGTGGCACGGGATCCGGCTGCCGATCCGGATGATCTGAATGTGGGGGATGGACCGGAGGCGTGTCAGAATGATTTCGAGCCGCCGGTCGTTGAGCAGGAGCGGGTCGCCGCCGGACATGATTACATCCCGGATCTCGGTGTGCTCTTCCAGGTAGCGGAAGGCGCTCTCGAACTGGGACATGGGGATCTTCTCGGGGTCGCCGACCTTGCGCCGGCGGGTGCAGAACCGGCAGTAGGTGGCGCAGACCGGCGAGACCAGGAAGAGGGCCCGGTCCGGATAGCGATGGGTGATGTTGGGCACCGGGCTGTCGGCGTCCTCGTTGAGCGAGTCGACGATTCCGTCGACCACGTCCAGCTCCTCCACCGAGGGCACGTACTGCCGCCACATCGGGTCGTCGGGAGACTTGATGAGGTCCACCATGGCCGACGAGATACGGAACTCGAAGTTATCGGCCGCCTGCCTGAGCCGGTCGAGCTCGGGGAAGTTCTCCGGGCCGAATTTCACCGCCAGGGCGTCGAGCGAGGCGATCGAGTTTTTTCTCAGGACTTCCTGCCATGTCTCCATGACGCCATCCGAGAGGTGAGAGGTTCTTACTTCGTGCTTCTTGCTTCTTACTTTTTACTTCTCACTAGCTCCTTAACGTAGACGACCTGGTCGTCCCCGGGAGCATAGAAGTCCCGAATGGTGGCCGTCGGCCGATACCCCCGGCCCTCGTAGAACCGGCGGGTGGCGGCGTAGTCGGGGCGGCCGGCGGTCTCCACGATGATCAGCCGGGCAAGGCCGGTAAGCCGGCGCTCCATCTCCAGCACCAGCGCGGTTCCGATCCCGGCGCCCTGAAGCGCGGGATCCACCGCCATCCAGTAGAGATCGTAGGTGCCCAGGGTACAGGGAGTGGGCCCCCAGCAGATCCAGCCCGCCAGGCGGCCGTCGACATCCGCCCCCAGCGCACTGTAGGGCTCGCCCCGGGGGCCGGCGCGCACGGCCTCATCGAAGACCTCGAGTGCGACCGGAATCTCATCCGGGCGGAAGAGTCCCACCGCACCGGTGATCTCCTCGATGCGGCCTCGGTCGGGTGCGGAGAGGTGGCGGAGACGCGGTGAGACAAGGGTGCCGCTCAAGCGGCGGACACCCCACTGACGAGGGCAGCGGCGGCCCGGCGGCTCTGCGAGCGCATGAGAGCCTCGTCCACGATATGCATGACGAGCTCATCGTAGCCCCAGCCGAAGGCTCGGCCCATGCGGGCCAGTCCGGCGTTGCTCGACAGATCGGGCGAAGGGTTGACCTCCAGCACGTAGGGCTGGCCCTCCTCGCTCAGCCGCATGTCGACCCGGCCGTATCCCTCGCCATCGGACAGGTGCTCCCACGCGGTACGGGCGATCTGGCCGATGCGGCGGGCCAGCTCGGGATCGAGGTCCGCCGGGCAGATCGGGACAGTGCCCTCGTCTTCCGGGCTCCCCGGGATCCACTTGGCCGCGTAGCTCACGATGGGCCAGGTTCCATCCGGCAGGGTGTCGAACCGGATCTCGGCAATGGGGAGCATCCGCTTACCGACGAAGCCGATGTTGAACTCCCGCCCGGCGACGTACTCCTGAACCAGGACCTCATCGAATTGCTCCAGCATCTGGGCGACCCGCTTCTTGAGGGCCCGCTTGCTGGTGCAGACCG
>CAZASU010000163.1:0-4502 GCA_964487785.1 uncultured Gemmatimonadaceae bacterium
CGACGCAGGGCGATCAGCGCGGCGCGGCTCACCAGCAGGGCGGCGATGGCGGGCATGCTATCGGGCGGACGGATCGGGTACCCGCGAAGCGGGTGGTGGTGGACAGTGGGTGGGCTCGTTAGTCCCCTCATTGGCTTCCTGGTCTCTCTGACCATCCGTCCGGCCGTCCGCCCGTCCCGCCCCAACCGCTACCAGGGTGCGGACCATCTCGCCGGCCCGCTTCAGCACCCCTCGCGCGTTGTCGTAGCTGAGGAGATCGAGCGCCTCGGGCAAGGGACGCCACTGGCAGGCGGTGATGCCTTCGTCCACCTGGGGACAGACCTCGCCGTCGGGACTCTCGAACAGGAAGAAATGGCAGTACTTGTGGATGTGCCGTCCGCGAAAGCGGAAGTGCCAATCGATCACCCGGATTGGCCCTTGCAGCATCAGGTGCTCCAGACCGGTTTCTTCCGCGGTTTCCCGGGAGGCCGCTTCGGCCGGAGACTCGTCGCCCTCGAGGTGCCCTTTGGGGAAGCCCCAATTCTTGTAGGAATCCCGGATCAGGAGATACCTCGCGGCCTGGCCCGGCACCCGGCGAAACACAATTCCGCCGGCACTGACCTCCAGCTCCGCGCGACGTTTATTCATCTAGAAAACAGAAATTTTCAGATACTTCTTGGGGTTGGCCTGAATGTCGGTCAGCAGCTCCCGGAACTGAATCACCGTCTTCGTGGTCTCCCGGTACAGCGTGGAGTCGGAAGCCAGCATTCCAAGGGTGCCGTTGCCGGCCTGAATCCTGGTCATCAGCGAGTCGGCCGCTTGAAGGACTCGCACCAGACTCGTTTCATTGGCCCGGGCCGCCGCGATCACCGAGCGAAGGTCCGCGGCTGCGTACCGGAGGTCGGCGCTCGAGCTCCGCGAGTTGTTGAGGATGTCCCTCAGCTGGTTGTCGCTGGTAGCGGTGTCGAGCCGGGCAACGGCACCCTCGAACGTGCGGGCCACGCCGGCAAAGGCATCGGAGGTGGTGGCCACATTCCGGCCGACCCGATCTATCCGGTTGGTCTGCGCGTTGGCGAAGCTCACCAGCCGTCCGGAGATGGCGGCCAGATCCTTGACGCTCTGCTGCATGTTCTTGAGGGCAGTGCTGTCGAACGCCTGACCGATCCGCTGGGTGATGTCGCCCACGTCGCCGGCGATGCGGCTGGCCTGCGCCGTGAGCTGCCCGATATCCGGAAGGGTGGCACCGGGCCAGGCTTCGCCGCCGCCGGCCTGGTCGGACTCGGTGAGGGCATTCCGGATGAGGGGATCCGGGGGGAGCGGCTCGAATGGAACGATATTGGCGCTCCACTCACCGAACAGGCTGGCGGACGCCGAGATGACAGCGGGCTTCCGCGGCAGCTCGACGGTGCGGTCGATGCTGAGGTCGGTCTCCACCCACTCGTTCTCCACCAGTCGGATGCCCTCAACCCGGCCAACCTTGACGCCCCGCAGGGTGACGGGAGCGCCTACCCCCAGGCCGCCAACGGTGCGAAAGCGAGCCCTGTGGGAGGCCTGCTTCTGGTTCACGTCGGTCTCGCTCAGCCAGAGCGCGCCGCCGATCACCAGCGCCAGGGCGGCCAGCACCGCCAGTCCAACCGCGAATTCGTTGCTCCGTTTCACCCTGCAGACCTCCGCGCCGCCGGCGCCAGCACCAGTGGATTGGGCCGGCCTTCGATGAACTGCCGTACCACCGGATCATGAGAGGCCTGCATCTCGTCCACCGTGCCGACCTGGCGGATCGCGCCCTCGTGCATCAGGGCCACGCGATCGCCCACGCTAAACGCGCTCCGCATGTCATGGGTGACCACCAGCGCGGTAACGCCGAAGTCGCGGGTTCGCATGATGAGCTGGTCCATCAGGGCGGCGGTGACGGGATCCAGCCCGGTGGTGGGCTCGTCGTAGAGAATGTAGCGCGGCTTGAGGGCAATCGCTCGCGCGATACCGACCCGTTTCCGCATGCCTCCCGAAAGCTGGGCCGGCAGCTTGTCCTCGCTCCCGCTCAACTCCACCACGTCCAGGCTCTCCTCGATTCGCTGCCGGATGGTCGCCTCGTCGTGGCCCCGCCGGACCAGCCCCAGGCGGATATTCTCGGCTACGGTCATGGAGTCGAAGAGCGCGGCGAACTGGAAGACGTATCCAATCCGGCCCCGGAGCGCCGCCAGCCCATCGCGATCCAGCTCCCCGACCACGGCATCGTCCACCATCACGCGGCCGCTGTCGGGCTCGAGCAGTCCCACGATGAGCTTCAGGGTGACGCTCTTCCCCGCCCCGGACGGTCCGATGATGACCGTGTTCTGGCCATCGGGGACCTCCAGCGAAAGCCCGTTGAGGACCCGGCGCGTCCCAAAGGATTTGGTGAGCTTGTCGAGGAGGATCATGATGGCGTCCCGCTGTCCCGCCTCACAGCAGCACCAGCGCCCAGAAGGCATCGAGCACCAGGATCGCCTCGCAACCGAGTACCACCGCGCTGGTGGTTGACTGGCCCACGCCCTGGGCGCCCCCCTCGGTTGCCAGCCCGCGGAGGCATCCCATGAGCGCCACCGCAAAGCCAAAGCTGGCGCTCTTCACCAGGCCGAACCACACATCCTTGAACTGATAGAACTGCTTCAGTCCCCGGAGAAACTCGGTGCTCGAGAGATCCAGCAGATTGATGGCCGTGATCCACCCGGACAGCACCCCGACGGCCACGGCGAACGCCGTCACCACCGGAAACATCAGGGTGGCCGCTGCCACGCGCGGCACCACCAGATAGGAATACCGGTCGTAGGCGAGTGTCTCCAGCGCATCGACCTGCTCGGTCACCTTCATGGTGCCCAGTTCCGCCGCGATGCTGGCGCCCACGCGGCCGGCCAGCGCCATACCGGTCAGCACCGGGCCCAGCTCCATCATGATGGTCTTCCCCACCAGCGCGCCTACGAAATACAGCGGCACGGCACCGGTGAAGATATAGGATGAGAGGAGTGAGAGGACGATTCCGGTGAAGACGGCAATGAAGAGGGCGATCGGCACCGAATCGACCCCCAGCCTTCG
Organism: uncultured Gemmatimonadaceae bacterium; assembly: GCA_964487785.1. Classification (GTDB taxonomy): domain Bacteria; phylum Gemmatimonadota; class Gemmatimonadetes; order Gemmatimonadales; family GWC2-71-9; genus CAVVWJ01. The sequence continues at coordinate 3,049 of CAZASU010000163.1, forward strand.
CATCTGCACTGCCAGAAGGGGGGCCCAGGTCGGGACATCGGCCAGGGCGCGTGCCGCTTCGACGCTGCGGCGGCCCACATGGGCGATAAAGCCTTCCCGGGTGGGAAGAGCGGATGCCACGGGGGGCGTCACGTGCGGAAGGTAAGGTGGGTGTCGGGCTTGTTGTAGAGCGGGGCGGCGGGGCGGCGGGGCAGTTCGCCAGGTGACCGAGTTCGTCTACCGTGCAGTTCCTGCCCCCCTGCCCCGCTGTCCCGCTGGCCCGCCTTCATGCGGCAAAGCTCGCCAACGCCCTTCCCAGCTGCCCCCCACATAGCCGCTTGAGCGCCCGGTCGCGGAGCTGTCGTACCCGCTCCCGGGTGACGCCGAGCAGGCCACCGATCTCCTCCAGGGTGTGCTCCCTTCCGTCGTTGAGCCCGAAGTAGAGACGCAGGACCTTGGCGTCTCGAGCGGGGAGCAGCCGCAGCGCCCGGTCGATCTCCTCGGTGAGGAGTTGCTCCATCACCTGGGTTTCCGGATCGCTTTGCTCATCGGACGTAAAGCGGTCGATGAGAGACATATCGTTCTCGGCATCGACCGGGGCGTCGAGCCGGACGTCGGCGGAGTTGAGGGTAACGAGCGATTGGACCACATCCACGGCCAGTCCGGTGGCAGTGGCGATCTCTTCCGGCGTCGGCTCCCGCTCCAGCTCCTGGCGCAGCGTCCCGGTACTACGGACGATGCGGGAGAGGTCGGCGGTACGGTTCAGCGGAACCCGGACGGTGCGCCCCTGACGGGCCAGCGCCGCCAGGATCGACTGCCTGATCCACCAGACAGCGTAGGAGATGAACTTCACGCCTTGGTCGGGGTCGAACTTCCGGGCCGCGGTGAGCAGCCCGACGTTCCCCTCCCCGATCAGGTCGCTGAGCGCCATACCCCGGCTCTGGTACTTCTTGGCCACCGAGATGACGAAGCGAAGATTCCGGGTGACCAGCTCGTGCATCGCTTCGGGGTCGCCGGCAACGGCGCGCCGGGCGATGGCCACTTCCTGCTCGCTCGTGAGCAGGGGGGTCTTGCTGACCTCAAAGAGATATTGGTCCAAGATGTCCCGCTCGGGATCGAACACGCCCAGACTCTTGGCGCTGTCCTTCCGGCGCGCGCGCCGCGGCTTGCCGGCCGGGGTCAGGGCCAGGATCTCGGCGGTACTCCGGTCTCGAGAGATGGGGTCGGGAGTCGGGTCGGCTGGCTGGTGGCCATCCGAATCGGGGGGCTCGTGGCCCTTCTCAGTCTGCTTGCTCATGGCTTGCGAATTACCTTGAAATCGCCGGCACCGGACTGGTTCAGTGCCATGTATCCCTCGTTGACACTTACTGCTACGACGGCTACGTTACCGTGCTGTCGCGGCGCCGAACGAAGGCGGGACAATATAGCGGGGGCGTAGCTCAGTTGGGAGAGCGCGTGAATGGCATTCACGAGGT
>CAZASU010000164.1:0-1643 GCA_964487785.1 uncultured Gemmatimonadaceae bacterium
CCTAATGTCTGAATTGCCGCTTGCCGGTCATGACCATCGCCATGCCGTGACGGTCGGCCGCTTCCACCACCTCGGCGTCACGGACAGACCCTCCGGGCTGGACGATCGCGGTCACCCCCGCGCCGGCCGCGAGTTCGACCCCGTCGGCAAAGGGAAAGAATGCGTCGGAGGCGAGCACGCTGCCACCCGGCTCGTGGCCCTGCTGCCGCGCCTTGTGCACCGCCAGGAAGACGCTGTCCACCCGGCTCATCTGGCCGGCACCGATGCCGATTGCCGCCTCGTTGCGCGCCAGCAGGATGGCGTTCGACTTGACCGGCGAGACCGCGGCCCAGGCGAACCGGAGATCATTCCACTCGATCTCGGTTGGTTGCCGCTTGGTGGCCACCGTCCACTGCCCCTCGGAGGGGTCGAACTGGAACTGATCCTGCACCAGGAAGCCCCCCCGGACTCGCTTGTAATCGAGCGCCCCCGCGCCTTTACTCACCGGCAGCTCAACCACCCGCAGCTGCTTCTTGGCCGCGAACACCGCCAGCGCCTCGGCATGGAACGAGGGGGCGACGACCACCTCCACGAACAGATCGCTCATGGCTTCGGCGGTGGCCTTATCTACGACGGTGTTAAAAGCGATCACCGAGCCGAAGGCGGAGACAGGGTCCGTGGCGCGGGCTCTCCGGAACGCCTCCAGGGCGGAGGGCGCCACCGCGATGCCGCAGGGTGTCGTGTGCTTGATGATGGCGCACGCCGGACGGTTGCTCCAACACGCCACCGCCCACATGCCCGCGTCCACGTCGAGCAGATTGTTGAACGACAGCTCCTTACCCTGGCGCTGGGTCAGGTCCCGCATGCCGCGAGGCTCTTCGGTCACGTAGAGCGCCGCCCGTTGCGCGGGGTTCTCGCCGTAGCGCAGCGCCTGGACCCGCTCCATGGCCACTCCCAGCCGGGGGGGAAGACCCTCCTCGCTGGGCGTGAGATAGGCGGCAACCGCGGAGTCGTAGTCGGAGGTATGGGTGAACACCTTGGCGGCGAACTCACGCCGGACCTCCGCCGTGACACCGCCCTTTCGCAACAGCTCGAGTACGACAGGGTAGTCCGTCGGGTCAACTACCGGCAGGACGGCCTCGTAGTTCTTCGCGGCCGACCGCAGCATCGATGGGCCGCCGACGTCGATGTTCTCCAGCGCATCCTGCAACGATGCACCTTCCTGGGCAATCGTCGCCTGGAAGGGATACAGGTTTACCGCCACCAGATCGATGGGAACGATCCGATGCTTCTTGAGTGCTGCCATGTGCTCCGGCAGGTGGCGCCTGGCCAGCAACGCGCCGTGAATAGCGGGGTGCAGAGTCTTGACCCGGCCGTCCAGCAGCTCGGGAAAATCGGTGACCTCCTGCACTTCCAGCACCGGCACCTTGGCGGTGCGAAGAGCCGCGGCGGTGCCCCCGGTGGAGATGATCTCCCAGCCCAGGTCGACCAGTGCCTGCGCAAAGGGGACCACCCCCCGCTTATCGCTGACCGAGATCAGCGCCCGGGGCATGAGACCAGTCGGGAGTCTGGAGTCGGGAGTCGGGGCTCTGATCCCTGGCTCCGGGGGTACGCCATCATCACGAGTGACCTTTCAGACGGGAGCTGGGATTTGCAAGCGCCGC
>CAZASU010000164.1:1743-4493 GCA_964487785.1 uncultured Gemmatimonadaceae bacterium
GACTCCCGACTCCCGACTCCTCTAACGGAACCGGACGACCCGCCGCGGCGGCCGCGAGTACCGCGGCGGGCAGCAGCCGGTGCTCCAGCTCCAGCACTCGAGCGGCGAGCCGCTGGGCGGTGTCGTCGCGCAAGACCGGAACCCGTGATTGGGCCAGTACCGCCCCTCGATCGTAGACCTCGTCCACCAGGTGAATCGTGACCCCCGTTTCCCGGACGCCGCTTTCCAGTACCGCCTGATGCACCCGCTCCCCGTACATGCCCTTGCCACCGAACGCGGGAAGCAGGGACGGGTGAGTGTTGATGATGCGGCCGCGATACGCCGCCACGACCGGCGCGGGAACCAGTCTCAGGTAGCCCGCCAGCACCAGCAGATCGATTCGGTGCTCTTGCAGCAGCTCCAGCCACGCCGCTGCATCGGCCGGGTCCGGCAGCACTACGGCCGGGATCGCACGGTTCCTGGCGTGGGCCAGACCCCCTGCTCCTGCACGGTCGCTCACCACCAGGACGATTTCGGCGGGCGCACCAGGCTGGAGAGCGTGAAGCAGCGCCTCGAGATTGCTACCGCGCCCGGAAATAGCCACGGCTATGCGCATCGTCATGGCGGGGGAAGGTAATGGGGGCTGCAGGCTGGGGGCTATTGGCTATGCGCTATGGCTATGGGCTAGAAGGCGGGTGCCATAATGAGCGCAGCGAGGGATCTCAACCCAGGATCAACCCCACCGCTTCGGCGAGACCCTGCGCCCGCATGAATCTGCCGGCTTTTTCATCCGTCGCCTCGGATCCACCCGCACCGCTGAGCACCAGAATGCCGCGGCCCCCAAGTGCGTCGGCCGGGAGCACGTCACGCATGCGGTCTCCCACCCACCAGCTCCGGCCGAGATCGATATGGAACTGCTCGGCCGCCTGCCGGTAGAGCAGTGCTCCAGGCTTGCGGCAGTCACAGGGTCCGGTGAGCTCGGGCAGGTGAGGACAGAAGTAGTGTGCGTCCAGCTTGGCGCCCTCCTGCGCCAGGAGCTCGTCCACTCGTCGCTCGCTCATCTGGTAGTCGTTCCGGGAGAGAAGCCCGCGGGCAATGCCCGATTGATTGGTGACGACGATGGCGAGGAAGCCGGTTCCGTTCAGCCGCTTGATGGCGTCCGCGGCTCCGGGCAGGAGATGGACCTGATCCTTGTCCCGCAGGTAGGCGACGTCTTCGATGATGGTGCCGTCACGATCCAGGAAAACGGCGCGGCGGCCATGGGAGTCGGGCCCCCGCCTCATGAGGCGAGCGCCTGCTCGATGGCGCCCGCCACGACCGGGAAGCTGTCCTCCGGGAGCGTCCGAGGGTCGAGCAGCAGCCGATCTCTCGCTACCCGGGCGACGATCGACGGCTGGCCCAGCCGCAGCCGGAGCGCCAACCCATCGGGGCCGAGCGAGCCGGCGTCGAGGGCCACGAGGGTCGTGGCAAGCACGGCAGCGGGGAACGAGCCGCCTCCCACCGCCGACTCACCCGGAAGAGTGCCGGCGCGTACCGCCGCAGGGCACAATGCCGCAAGCCGCTCGGCCCGGCGGGCCAGCTCGCCCGGGTCCAGCGTCAGCATCGCAAGCACCGGAACCAGTCTGACCGCCGCGTCCGTATCCTGATACAGGCTGAGCGTAGCCGCCAGCGCGGCCAGCGTCAGCTTGTCGGCCCGGACTGCTCGCGCGATCGGGTTTTCCCGGCAGCGGGCGACCAGCTCTCCGCGTCCTACCAGGCAGCCCGCCTGGGGACCGCCGAGCAGTTTGTCTCCGCTGAACAGAACCAGGCCGGCGCCGGCGGCCAGCGCCTCTGCTACCCTGGGCTCGCCAGTGAGCCCCCAGGCCGAGAGATCCGGAATCAGCCCGCTGCCGACGTCGTAGAGGTAGGGAATCCCCGCGCCCGCGGCGAGCTCCGCGAGCTTCTCGGGGTGGGGCGAGGCCACGAACCCGCGTTGCTCGAAGTTGGACCGATGAACGGTGAGAATGGCGACCACGCCGCCGTCGAGTGCCCGCTGGTAGTCCTGAAGGTGGGTTCGGTTGGTGGTGCCCACCTCGCGGAGCCGGGCACCGCTCTTGGCCATGATGTCCGGGATGCGAAACGAGCCGCCGATCTCGATCAGCTCGCCGCGCGAGATCAGGACGTCGCGATCTTCGGCCAGCGCGTTCAGCGCAAGGAGCAGCGCGGCGGCGGCGTTGTTCACTACGAGGCCGTCTTCCGCACCGGTGGCCATCCGAAGCAGCGCACGGCAATGGTCGCTGCGGCTACCCCGGATACCGGAGGAAAGATCGAGCTCGAGGTTGCTGTAGCCGCCGGCCACCGCCAGTATCGCTCGAATAGCGGCGTCCGCCAGGGGGGCGCGGCCCAGGTTGGTGTGCAGCACGACGCCGGTGGCGTTGAGCACCGGCCGCAGCTCGGAGCCGGTTCGCCGCACCAGCCGCTCCCGGATATCCTCGTCCCACTGCTCGGGTGGCCCCGCGCGCCGGGTTCGGGCCGCGTCGAGAGACTCCCGCACGGCGGCTATCACGGCGCCGCGGGGGGCAAGGTGCAGCAGCTCCTGAACCGCGGGCTGATGCATGAGGCGATCCACCGAAGGGAGCTGCCGCCGGTCGTCGGTCACCGCTTCTTCTTCAGCGAATCGGCGGCGGCGCGCCGCGGATTGGCCGGCCGGACGCTGTCGCCCGGCTGGCGCCGCTTCAGGCTGTCCCTCGGCTCTATCTTGGGCTTCTCCGGAACGGCGACCACACCCACGG
>CAZASU010000165.1:0-4478 GCA_964487785.1 uncultured Gemmatimonadaceae bacterium
ATCGTCTTTCCGACCCTGACGCCCTTTGCCGATACCAGGCTCAGCCCGGCGGAACGGTCCGATTCGCTCTACCGAACCCCGCTTTTCCTGCTGCTCGTACAAGGGCCACCGACCAAATTCCAGGTGCGGCTGCGCTACAACTCCACCGGTGCCGGTGACCGCTCCACTCTCAGTCTGGGGGCGCTGCAGATCCGCGAAGGAAGCGAACAGCTTCTGCTGGGAGGAAGACGGCTGGAGCGGGGGGTGGACTACACCATCTCCTACGACCTCGGTCAGGTCACCTTTCTCAATCCTGACGCCCTCTTCGGAAGCGGAGCGGGGCAGGTCACCGCCCGATTCGAGGAGCAGGGCCTCTTCGCCGTGGCCCCAACGACGATCCTGGGGCTTTCGACCCGCTATCTGCTAGGGGACATCGGCGCCATAAATCTGATCGGGATGTACCAGCGGGAGCAGAGCGCGTTCAACCGTCCCCCGCTCGGCTTCGAGGCATCCGCCAACCTGGTCGGCGGCATCAACACCGAGCTCCGCTTCAAGCCGGCGGGGCTGAGCCGGCTGCTCAGCGGGCTGACATCGGCTCCAGCAACCGCGCCTTCGCTGTTCGACCTGAACGCCGAGTTCGCCTTCACCAAACCGGATCCCAACCGCTCGGGCCAGGCCTATCTGGAGGAGTTTGAGGCCGAAGCCGGAATTCCGGTCTCGCTGCGTGAGACGGTGTGGGAATTCGGAAGCCGTCCGCAGCAGGCCGACGGGGTCACCGATCTCGTGGGTGGTGCCTTCGAGCCAGACGACGCCGTCGCACTCACCTGGCAGAACCTGGTGCCGGTCGCGGGGGGCTCACAGGCCCTGGAGCTCCGGCCGGAGGACATCGACACCCTCCTCCGGTTTTCAGGCCGGGGGGAGCGGCTCGAAACCCCGATGTTCCTCACTCTGCATGCCGACACCGCGGGTGGAGTGGTACAGCGGAATAACCACTCGCTCTGGTCGCTTCCAACACGTCCGCTGCGCCCGCGCTGGCGATCCATGGTGACATCCCTGAGTCCCACAGGCGTGGACGTCACCCGGGACGAGTATCTCGAGTTCTGGGTGTTTCAGCCCCCCGGCAGCCGGACAGCCGACTCGGCCGGTGTCCGCCTTGTCTTTGACCTCGGCACCGTCAACGAGGACGCGCTCGCGCTGGCCCCGGACAGCCTCACCGTCACCGGAAGCGACACCGTCTTTACCGGACGGCAGTACGTGGGGCCGGCCCGGCTCGACACCGAGCGCAGCAGGTTCGACATCTTCGATGCCCAGGTTGACGACATCGGCATCCTCGGCGACCGGCCCGACCGGTTGGTGGATGGTCTCACCGGTGAGTTGCGGGAGGGGGTGCCGCTGTGTCAGCGGATCCTGAGCAACGCGGTGCCGGTCTTTCCCTGGGGTGACCTGAGTGGCCGGTGCAGCCGCGGGAACGGGACCCTCGACACCGAGGACCTCAACGGAGACAACGTTCTCAACGCGTCAGGACCCAACGAGAGCGTCTTTCGCTACGTCGTAAGCCTCCTGCCGGGCGATCAGTACTTCGTCCGGAACGGGCGACTGCTAAGCGATGGCACCCCGAGCGGATGGGAGCTGTACCGCATTCCGATTCGCACACCCGATGATACCATCGGCACTCCCAACCTCCGCCTGATCCAGCATCTCCGCATGACGGTTGTTGCCCCCGCCGATCTGGGGCAGCCGGATGTGGTGGCCCGCTTCGCCCTTGCCCGCCTTCGCCTGGTCGGCTCACCCTGGGTCCGCCGGGCTGAGGCGCCGATCGCCGGCATCTCGGGTGCCGCCGCCGAGCCGAGCGGGGAGGTGATCGCCTCGATCGTCTCCACCGAGAACCGCACCGACCTGGGATACGAATCGCCCCCCGGTGTGTTCGAAGGCGTGTCGCGCCGGGGCGGAGATCGCAGCACGCTGGGAACCCAGATCAACGAGAAGTCACTTCGGCTTATCGCCCGGGGACTCGAGGTCGGCGAACGGGCCGAGGCGTACCTGCGCCTTCCCGCCGGCCCGCAGAATGTGCTGCGGTATCGAGATCTGCGGGTGTGGATGAGAGGTCGCGGAGACGGGTGGGAGCAAGGCGATTTCCAGGCGTTCATCAAGCTGGGCAGCGACGACCGGAACTTCTATCTGTACCGCGCCCCGGCCCGCAGCACAACCTGGGAGCCGGAGTTTACCATCGATCTCGAAGTCTGGCGCCGGCTCCGCGCCGACCTGGAGAATCGCTGGCTCAGCGGTGCGCCGGCGTCGGGGGCCGCCGAGTGCGGCAGCCTGGACTTGAATGCATACGTGGCATGTGAGGGACCGTACCTGGTTCACCTGGCCGATCCGGGCATCAATCCCCCCAACCTTGCGGCCGTCCAGGAAGTCTCGGCCGGGATCTACCGGGTGGCCGGCGCGGTCACGGTGCCCGAGGCCGAGCTCTGGGTCGATGACATCCGGCTCAGCAGCCCGGTAGCGGAAGTCGGGACGGCCATGGCAATGGACGCGCGTCTCATTGCCTCTGACGTTGGGGCCCTGAGTGCCTCCTTCGTGCGGGAAGACGGTCAATTTCACCAGATCAACCGGGACCCGAGCTATCGGACCACGGGGACCTTCCAGCTCGCCACCAACTGGCGGCTCGATCGCTTTCTGCCGACCGGGTTGGGACTCTCGGTTCCGCTGACGGCCTCCTACTCACGCAGTGACGTGACTCCCGAGCTGCTGACGGGCACCGATCTCCGGGGGGACGCACTCGCGGGGCTCCGGAAGCCGCACTCCTGGACCGGCAACTACAGCCTGGCCATCCGGCGGAGTGCACGGGGCAGGAGTTGGCTGGTTCGGGGGCTGGTGGATCCACTCTCGGCGGTCGGCACCCTCACTCAGGGACGGTCACGCACCGAGCTTTCCGATGCGAACAGCGATGCGTATTCGGTCATTCTGGGATACAATCTCCAGATGCAACGCCGCGGTCCCCGCTTGCCGTTTGGCGGGGTGATCAAGCGCCTGCCCACGTGGATTCGGGAGAGCGAATTCGGCAAAGCGCTGGCGGGAGCGACCTTCAGCCTGGTGCCCTCCAATGTCCGTTTGAATAGCGGCCTGACCAGGAACCGGGCCGACTATTCCCTCTTTGCGGTTCCGATTGCCCGGAGCGATGACGCCTCGATCGCTCCGACCTTGTCGCTCACCCACCTGTGGCGCAACTCGGGTGGACTCACCTGGCAGCCGCTGGGCATGTTGGGGCTGACCGGCGACCTCACCAGCACGAGGGATCTCAGGGTCTATCCAGACTCGACCTCGCTCGGGCGCCTGGCCTATGAAGAGCGGCGGCTCATGCTGGGAGTGCCGGTAGGGGTGGAGCGGGACCGCACCCTGACCACGTCGCTCGCACTCACCCCACGATTGACCTCCTGGCTCCGCCCACGCTTCACGACCTCGAGCAGCTTCCTGTTGTCCCGGACGCTCGACAGCAGACCGCCGGTGCAGGTGGACGGGGACAGCGGGGCCTTTATTCTGCCTCAGACGCTCAACAACTCCCGGGGTCGGGAGATTGCCGTCGCGCTGGATCTGTCCCGAGCGCTGCGGCAGATCTGGGGGGACAGCAGTGGGTTTGGTAAGGCGGTGTCTCGGGTACGCCCGCTGGATTTCAGCAGCAGGCTCAGCCGCAACTCGACCTACGATCTTGCCGCCTTCAATCCGGATCTGGGTTTCATGCTGGGGCTCGGCGGTCGCGATCGCTTCCTGGGTCACGAAGGCGAGAGCGCCCGCGGCGCCTCGGAGACCCGGTCGGCCACTGTCGCCTCGGGGGCCGATCTTCCGCTCGGTTTCACGGCCACGATCTCGTATTCCCTGATCAGGACCGACCGCTTCCAGCTGGTCGGCGGCGGATTTTCCGAGACCGTGACCCGGCAGCGCGAGTGGCCGGTGGGCAACCTGCGCTGGACCCGCACCTTCGGAAAGGGGCCGCTGGCCCTGGTGGCGGCCGGCGCAGGTTTGCGGCGGCGCTATGGCACCTCAACTCAGCCGAGCGGTGGCGGCACCGTTGCCACCAGCGCAATCTCCTCGTACTCGCTCACGCCCGATTTGCAGCTCTCCTTCCGCAACGGCCTCGCGTTGACGATGAGCCTGGGAACCCGGTCCCAGCGCACGGAAAACAACGGCAACGCTACCGAGCTCGACCAGGACGACCTGACCGGCTCGCTCAACTATTCCTTCGCCTTGCCGGCAGCGATCAGCCGAATGCGGAAGCTGGTTCGCTCCACACTTACCGCGTTCTCCTCGAAGACTCTCACCTGCCTGGAGCAGAGGGAGGACCCCGGTTGCATTGTCGTCTCCGACGTCCGGCGTCAGGAGATCCGCGGCGGTCTCGATACCGACCTGCTCAAGACGGTGAGCGGTGGCCTTCAATTCGGCTACTCGATCAGCGACGCGCGTCACGTGAGCCGGCGGACCTCCCAGATATTCCTGATGCT
>CAZASU010000166.1:0-4465 GCA_964487785.1 uncultured Gemmatimonadaceae bacterium
GCGGGATGCCCGACACCGCGGGCTCGGTCCTGATCGGCTACGCGATGTATCCGGCGCGCGAAGGGAGCGGGTACGCCACGGAAGCGGTGCGAGCCATGGTCGACTGGGCCTTTGCCCAGCCCGGTGTCAGGATCGTTCGGGCACTGGCACCGGTGTGGAACACGCCCGCGGTTCACGTGGCCGAGAAAGTCGGCATGCGACCGGTCGGGTCGTACGAGGATGATGAGGTCGGAGAGGTGCTGATCTACGAGACGGCGCGGGCCTGAGGGCAGTCAGGACACTACGAGCGAGTCGCCATCATACGTCGAATTGGCCTAATCAAGAGCGCGAGCACCAGGCCAGTGCCAAACGCCGTCGCCGTGACCATGGTAAATAGCGTTGTCAGCGGCATGGTTTCGTATACGCTCGACGCCATCCCCGCCAGGTAGCTCCCCACCGCCAGCGCCAGGAACCAGACCCCCATCACCAGTCCCGCGATCCGCGCCGGAGCCAGCCTGGTCATCGCGCTCAACCCTACCGGGCTGAGGCACAGCTCGCCCAGCGTCTGGAACAGGTAGGAGACGACCAGCCACATCGGGCTCACCCGGACCCCGGTCGCCGCTAGGGACGCCGCGCCGATCATGACGGCGAAGCCGATGGAGAGCAGGATCAGCGCCACGGCGAACTTGGCCGGGCTGGAGGGATTTCGGTTGCCCAGCCGCACCCACAGCGCGGCGAATACCGGCGCGAACAGAATGACAAAGAGTGGGGGGAGTGACTGATACCAGCTGGCCGGGAAGCCCCGGCCGAAGGCGACATTGTTCGTGTTGCGCTCCGCGAACAGGCTCAGGGTCGAGCCTGCCTGCTCGTATGCCATCCAGAACACCGTCGCGGCAGCGAACAGCACGGCGATCACCACCAGGTGCTTCCGCTCCTGTCTGGTCCACTTCCCCAGGAGGAAGAGCCAGGCGAAGAACGCCAGCGTGATGGCGATGAGCACCCACTTGAATCCGCGCGAGATCGCCTCGGGATCGAGCGCCACCACTCCGGTAAGCACAAGTGCGGCCCCGGCGAGCAGAACCCCCACGACCGCGATACCCGCGCGGCGCAGCTGACGGTCCAGCGTTGCGGCCGCGGCCGGGTCGGTTGGCCGGACCGGACGCAGGCCATCGGGGGAGAGATGCTTTCCGCCTAGCGTGTACTGAACCAGGCCGCAGAACATTCCCACCGCCGCGGCACCGAAGCCCCAGTGCCAGGAGGCCTCCGGCGCCATTCCCGCTGACGCCAGTATTCGTTTGAACGTGTCACCTTGAGCCAGCCATCCGGTGACGAGCGGGGCGATCAACGCGCCGGTGTTGATCCCCATATAGAAGATCGAGAACCCCGCGTCGCGTCGGACGTCCTCTGGCGCGTACAGCTTTCCAACCAGCACGCTGACGTTGGGTTTGAGCAATCCGGTCCCGGTCGCGATGAGGACCAGACCGAGATAGAACGTGTCCATGGAGGGCACCGCGAGGCAGATGTGCCCCACCATGATGATCACGCCACCCACGAAGACCGTGCGGCGCAGGCCCAGCACCCGGTCGGCGATCCACCCGCCCGGCAACGAGAGCAGGTAGACGGAGCTTACGTACAGTGCATAGATCGGCCCTGCCTTGGCGGTGTCGAAGCCGAGCCCCCCCGCTGTCACCGGCGCGGTCATAAAGAGGATCAGGAGCGCCCGCATGCCGTAGTAGCTGAAGCGCTCCCACATTTCCGTGAAGAAGAGGGTGGAGAGGCCGCGGGGATGGCCGAAGAAGCCGCGGTCGTTGGGGCTGGGGACTGGCGCACGGGTTGGTGTGTTGACTGTTGCCAAGTAAGACCCCTCCGGTTGTCATCCTGAGCCCTTCGACTGCGCTCAGGGCAGGCTCCGCGATGGATCGGCCGGGTTGACGACCCTACCGCCTCTTCTTCAAAATATCCTCCAACGCAACTCGATCGATCTTCCCATCCATTCTCACCCGCACGTCGTAATTCTCCCAGTACATGAAATTCTGCAGCGCCTCGAGAAAGAGGGGCGTGGCACTGCCCTGCTTCTTCTTGAGCCACTTCTCCGGCTGTCCCCGCGGCTCGCTCAGCAGGATCGGCTCCAGCCGGGCGACCAGGGCCGGTCCGATCGGGATCAGGTCGCCGGGCTGGCTGGGGAAGAAGTGCAGCGTATGCAGGGCCAGGAGCCGCTCCAGCTCGGCGATCGGATCCGCGGCGTCGTAGACCCGGATGTCAATGAAGCGATCGTTGGCCCCCAGGTAGCCGCCGTTCTTCCGGACCACCAGCAGTGCCGCCGACTGCATGCCGCGTTTGTCGCCTCCGCCGGCCTGGCCTGCCTTGAGCGCGGCCATCAACCGCTCGGCCAGGTTGCCTTTGGTCCGCTCGAACGTCTCGGCCAGGTTCCTTACCGTCTGATCCGACACCATGATGTTCGCCTGCGCGGCGTACCCCCGCCCGACGATCACCTCCCCCTTTCCTCCCTGGACGCTTCCCCGCCCCGAAGCTGCACCGGCGCGGCCGCCGGCCCAATCGAACGTTCGACTTCCGGTGAAGCTGGCGGCATTCCCCCGGATGTCCACCATCCCGACTTGCCGATCCTGCAGCATGGTATCGCTTCGCATCACGATGCGCAGCGCTTCCTCTGCTGTGGCGCCCTGGGCCATCAGGTCGAGCCCCCGCTCACCGTAGTCCGTATTCGACAGGCTCTGGGTCGCCACCGCGCCAACGCCCGCCCGCCCCCAGGGCACGATCCCACCGACGTTGGGGAACTTCGACTGCACCGCCACACCGAGATCGCCGGTACTGGAGTCGTAGGCGACGATGCTGTAGGTGTGGGCGAGCTTCAGTCCATGCGAAGGAGCGACGGTCGGGGTTTGAGCAAAAAGTGAACGGTGAACGGTAAACTGTGAACAGGAAAGCAGGATGGCCGCATGGAGCAGTAGCCGTCGCATCGCTGCCGCGATGAGCGCCTGTTTACGCCTCACGTTCACGCCTCTCCCGTTTACCGTTCACTGTTCACCGTTCACGTTTCTTGAGCTTTGATTTGAGAAACGCCAGCTGAGCCTCCACCGCCTGCTCCTTGAGCTTCCGGTCGGCCTCGGCTCGAAGCCGTTCATCTTCCGCCGCCAGGTCAGGCCGATCGCCTCCGGCGGCCTCGAGGTCGCGCCAGGCGGCGGCGATCGACTCGGCCCCCAGCCCTGGCCGGCCGGCACGGACCTGGCTGAGCATCTCCTCGACCTCACGCTCCGCCAGCGCCAGCTCGTCGTGCTGGACCACCAGTTTGCGCTCCAGGACCGCGACCCGCTCGCGATGCCGCAGGGCGAACCGTTCGGCCAGCACCACTGTCTCGGCATCGGGCAGCTCGGCCGCGAGGCGGCCCCTGCGCTCGGCATCGGCCAGCTGGCGCCGCTCGATCAGCAGCTCGCGCTCAGTGGCGGAGAGCGCGCTCCGCATGGCCCCGACTCCCACCTTGGCCTCCAGGAGGGCTTCGCGGAGGCCCGCCAGGTAGGCCCGCGGATCGGAGCGGGAATGGTCGCGAAACAGCTTCTCCAGCCGAGCCTTTACACCCTCGAACACGGCCGGCGCACTCCCGTCATCGTGTCAACCTCGGAGTACCTCAGGCAGGAACGCATACTAAGGGGAGAGCGAATGTTAGGAGTGCACCGGAAGAGCGTCAAGCGAACGCCTCTATGCGAGCGGCCAATTTCGCGCTATTATCGGGCTCCCTCATCATTCAGCACGATCCTCGACCGTAGAGGCCAGCAGTGGCGCTCACCCTGCGCAGCTTTCTGGAGACTCTCGACCGGTTCCGGACCCACCATCGGCGCCGGCTGGCGTTTCTGGCGCGGGCAGTGGAGCGGCGCCGCCCGCGCATTGCCGCGGAAGATTATGCCGCGCGCCATTCGATCGAGCACACGCTCGACCGGAAGGCGGAGTTACGCCGGTTGGCTCCTACGCTGCCCTCGGCCGCGCGCCGGTATCACCAGCTCCTCACCTTCGAGGTGGAAGGGCTTCGCGAGTTGGTGCACGCGCTGCACGCGGTTGCGGGTGACCGCGAGCTGGCGGAATGCCTGGCAGAGACCGCCTTGGAGATGGAGCGGCTCGAGATCGAGATCGCCTGGTGCGATCACCTGCTCGGCACCGGCGCTCAGACCGTGGCGGCATCGGGGTAGCTCGGTGCCGCAACCCGAATCCCTGGACCGTAGCCGTTGGATGGCATTGTGGAACCGCCTCGGCACCCAGGAAGACGGGCTCTCGATCTTCACCGGTCTCGAGGCTGCCTACGCCGAGCCGGCCCGGGCCTACCACACCGCGCAGCACATCCGTGACTGCCTCGACCAATTCGATCCGAGCCGGCACATGGCGCAACACCCCGATGAGGTCGAGGCCGCGATCTGGTTTCACGATGCGGTCTATCTGCCAGGGGCTCCTGACAATGAAGACTGCAGCGCGCGTCTGG
>CAZASU010000167.1:0-4408 GCA_964487785.1 uncultured Gemmatimonadaceae bacterium
CACGCCGCGGACCCCTCGCTCACCGATAAGGACGGTAAGCAGGACGCTAAGGAGGGCGACGAGAAGGACGAGCTGCATGTGCTTGAGCCGAATATCGAGTGGAAGAGCCCGGGCCGGAACTTTATGCTTCGGTCGGACCATCAGGCTACGGCATTCAGAAGGCACTGTCAAGGGTGGGGGACAGGCGCCAGTCCGCCCGACCCACCCGCTTGACGAATACAGCACGATGAATAATAATGCAGGATGAGCCTGCCACTCGCCCGAGTCAGCCTTACTACCAATCTCGTCCTCTCCAGGAGGGGGCCCGGGTGAGTTAGCGTGTTCACGTTAACCCCGGCCCGCTCCCAGGTGGAGCGGGCCTTTTTGTTGCCTCGAGTACGGCCTCTCCGGCCGCTGAGGCACGACAATTCAGGAGACACCATGGCCGCCAATGGGCAGCGGATCCACCCGGCCGGTTCCCGTCAGCACCATCGACGACACGCCGCCACCCGTGCAACAACCTCCCTCGATGCTACCCGTGAGCACGATGCCTGCGGCGTCGGCTTCGTAGCCGCGGCATCCGGCGTCCGCAGCCATGAGGTCATCGCCATGGCAGTCGAGGCGGTGGCACGGGTGGCACACCGCGGCGCAGCCTCGACCGACTTGTCGGGCGATGGCGCGGGTCTCCTGACCCAGATCCCGCACCGATTGTTCTACCGGGACTCATACCGGCTGGGGCTTCATCTCCAGCCCGGGCTCCCCTTCGGCGTGGGAGCCTTCTTCCTGCCGCCGTCGGGAGAGGCCCTGGCTGCCTCGGTCAAGATGGTCGAGGCGGTGCTAGCCGAGGACGGCATCCCGGTCCTGGGCTGGCGTGACGTGCCGGTGAATCCCGCCGCACTAGGCCCCACGGCGCAAGCGTCGTGTCCCGTTATCCGGCAGGTACTGGTGGGACGGCCGGCGCTCACGACCGACGACGATGCCTGGGAGCGCGCCCTCTATCTGGCCCGGCGTGAGATGGAGCGGCGGGCGGAGGAGGCCAGGTTCCCCGGTTTCTACGCCTGCTCGATGTCGTGCCGCACCATCGTGTACAAGGCGCTGCTCACCGGGACCCAGCTCCCCGCGTTCTTCACCGATTTCCGGTACCCGGAATACGAGAGCGCGATCGCCGTCTTCCACCAACGCTACTCGACCAACACCTTGCCGAGTTGGCCCCTGGCGCAGCCGTTTCGCCTCCTGGCCCACAACGGCGAGATCAACACGCTGTGGGGCAACCGGAACGCCATGACGATGCGGCAGCCGATGCTCGCCTCGCCGGTGTGGGGAGCAAAGATCGAGCGGCTCCGGGAAGTCATCTGGCGGGAAGGCAGCGATTCGGCCAGCCTCGACAACGCCATGGAGCTGCTGGTTCGTTCCGGCCGCGACCTGGTGCACGCCTCGATGATGACCATCCCCCAGGCGTGGGAGAAATATTCGGACCTCGATCCGGGGGTGAAAGCGTTCTACGAGTATCACCAGTGCGTGCTGGAGCCGTGGGACGGTCCGGCCGCTCTCGCCTTTACCGATGGAGTGCTTGCGGGCGCCGCGGTGGATCGCAACGGGCTCCGGCCCTGCCGGTACAAGGTGCGGTCGGACGGCCTGGTAGTGGCGGGCTCCGAGGTCGGCCTGGTGGACCTGGATCCGCGCGAGGTGGTGGAGTGCGGAAAGGTCGGCCCGGGCGAGGTCCTGGTGGTGGATACCCGTCGAGGAGAAGTGATCCGCAATCTCGACGCGAAGCGGGAGGTGGCGGCGCGCCGCCCGTACGCCCGTTGGGTCGCCCGCTACATGGCCACCCTGGTTCCCGACCCGGCGAGAGTCCCGCCCACCCACGTCGGCGAATCATTGCTGCGACTCCAGCGGGCGTTCGGCTACGGGGCCGAGGACCTGAGGATCGTGCTGGAGCCGATGGGCAGCACCGGCGGAGACCCGGTCTGGAGCATGGGTGATGACACGCCGATCCCGCCCCTCTCCGCCGTGCCGCAGAGTCTCTACGCCTATTTCAGGCAGCGGTTTGCCCAGGTTACCAACCCGCCGATCGATTCACTGCGCGAGTCGATGGTGATGTCGCTCAGGATGCACCTGGGCCGGCGCGGCTCGCCCTTGCTCGAACGAGCCTCGTACGCCCGGATGCTCCGGCTGGAACACCCGATCCTGCTGGCCGAGGAGATGGCGGCGCTCCGGAATGTGGCCGGGTTCTCGACCGTGACCCTGGACGCCGTCTGGAATCCGGCGAAGGGAACCGGCGGGCTCAAATCCGCCCTCACCGCGCTCCGCCGTGCCGCGGAACGCGCTGCGCGTCGGGGAGCACACATCCTCATCATCAGCGATCGGGCCGCGACCGACCGCCGCGCGCCCATCCCCATGCTCCTGGCCATCGGGGCGGTGCGCCAGCATCTGGTGCACGTCGGTCTCAGGGCCCGGGTGGGCATCGTGGCCGAGGCCGGCGACGCGTTCGACATCCACCACTTTGCCACCCTCATCGGTTACGGCGCCGAGGCGGTGCATCCCTGGCTGGCGCTCGAGAGCATCGATGGGATCTTCAGCGGGGAAGCGGGCGGGACAGCGGGACGGCGGGGCAGCGGGAACGTAGGGGCGACGCGGGCGTCGCCCGAGGAACCGGCGCGTCCTTCGCCCACCGAGGCCAGGGGGCAGTATCGAACTGCGGCCGAGAAAGGTTTGCTCAAGATCCTCTCGAAAATGGGGATCTCCACCCTCTCCTCCTACTGCGGTGCACAGATCTTCGAGGCGCTCGGTCTCGGCAATGAGGTGATCGCATCCTGCTTTGCCGGCACCGCCTCGCCCATCGGCGGAATCGGCTTCGAGGAGCTCGCCGAAGACGCCCTGGCCCGGCATGGAGTGGCCTACCAGAGCGAGGAGGCTGCCTCACTGCCGGATCATGGCCGGGTGCGCTTCCGCAAGGAGGGAGA
The DNA here is from genome assembly GCA_964487785.1 of uncultured Gemmatimonadaceae bacterium. Taxonomy (GTDB): domain Bacteria; phylum Gemmatimonadota; class Gemmatimonadetes; order Gemmatimonadales; family GWC2-71-9; genus CAVVWJ01. The sequence continues at coordinate 2,943 of CAZASU010000167.1, forward strand.
AGACCACGGCTGGGCTCCCCAGATCGTCGTGGCGCTGCAGCAGGCGGTGGGCGGGGGGAGGAAGGCGGTGAAGGCGGAAAGGGCGGAAGGAGCGGAAGGGGCGGACGACAGCTACCACGCATTCCTCGCGAAGAACGCGGCTCGCCGTCCCGCGGGGCCGCGTGATCTCCTGGCCGTGAAACGCGGCGACGCCATTCTCCTTGAACAGGTGGAGCCGGCGGAAGACATTCGCCGCCGATTCGTGTCCTCCGCCATGTCCCTCGGCGCGCTCTCGCCAGAGGCGCATGCCACGCTGTCCATCGCCATGAACCGCATGGGTGCCCGGTCGAACTCGGGCGAGGGCGGTGAGGACCCCGCGAATTACCACGGGCTAAACAACGGCGACCGGGCCGACAATCGGGTGAAGCAGGTGGCATCTGCTCGATTCGGTGTGACTACCGAGTATCTCACCCGGGCGGAGGAGTTGGAGATCAAGATCGTCCAGGGCGCCAAGCCCGGCGAGGGCGGACAGCTTCCGGCCCACAAGGTGACCGACCTCATCGCCCGGCTCAGGCATGCGGTGCCCGGCATTCAGCTCATCTCCCCGCCACCGCACCACGACATCTACTCGATCGAGGACCTGGCCCAACTCATCCACGATCTCAAGACCGTCAACCCCCGCGCCCGAGTCGGCGTGAAGCTGGTTTCCGAGACCGGCGTCGGCACCGTGGCAGCCGGAGTAGCCAAAGCCTATGCCGACTACGTGCTGATCGCGGGGCACAATGGCGGCACCGGCGCATCGCCCCTCTCATCCATCAAGCACGCCGGCTCCCCCTGGGAGCTGGGACTGGCCGAGGCGCAGGCGACACTGGTGCGGAACGGCCTGCGCCACCGGATCGAGGTGCGAACCGATGGAGGACTGAAGACCGGACGGGATGTGGTCATCGCCGCGCTGCTTGGCGCGGAGAGCTACGGCTTCGGCACCGCGCCGCTGGTGGCCATGGGATGCGCCATGGCCCGGCAGTGCCACATCAACACCTGCCCCACCGGCATCGCAACCCAACGCGACGACCTCCGGGCCAAGTTCCGGGGGACCCCGGAGCAGGTGATCTCCTATTTCACCCTGATCGCCGAGGAAGTGCGCGGCATTCTCGCGGGTCTCGGCGTCCGCACCCTGGATGAGATCATCGGGCGCAACGATCTCCTGGAGCGGGTGGAGCGCCCCGACGTGCCCCGGGCGCAGATGCTCGATCTCTCGGTTCTGTTGGCCGGACAGCGGGACAGCGAGGCCGTAGGGGCGACGCGCGCGTCGCCCGCGGTGCTCCGGAGAACGGTCGAACGTAACGATCGGCCCGGCCTGGTCTCTCTCGATAACGAGATCCTGGGCGATCTGAAGCCGTATCTCGACTGCGCGCTGCCCTTCTCCGGCAACTACCTGATCCGGAATCACCATCTCACGGTGGGCGCGCGGGTAGCCGGCGCCATCG
>CAZASU010000168.1:0-4391 GCA_964487785.1 uncultured Gemmatimonadaceae bacterium
ATCAGGGCCCCGCACAGTCCGAGGATCACCGAATCGTCCCTAAAACGGTGCTTCGGTGCTCAGAGGGGAACGGTCAGGACGGCACACGGTGCTGCGTGCGCCAGACGCCGGGCGGTGCTCCGGGCCTCGAGAACGCCAGGCGGGCCACCCCGGTGATACCCGATCACCAGCACATCGGAGCCCGTCTCTCCTACTTCAGCCAGGACAGCCTCGCTGATGTCCCCCCGGCGGATTGTGACGGCGAGCTCCGGGATCCCCTCGCGGCGGAAGGCCGCGAGGACCCGGGCCTGAAGCGCCGAGCTCCGGGTAGCGGGAAGCGAGGCGGCCAGGTGCCACGGCTCGTCGGCCGAACCGCGTTCGACCGTGACCACCTGGAGCCGGGCCCCGACGGCGCGCGCGAAACTGCACGCCCCGTGGAGGACGCTCATCCCGCGGTCCGACCCATCGAGCGCCACCAGAAGGTTCCGCAGCTCTCCGGGCTCGGGAGGAACGAACAGGCAGGGGAACCGGCTGCGCCGCGCGACCGCATCCGCGGTATCTCCCAACAGCAGCCGCGCCCGCTGGGAACGCCGCTTCTTACCGAGGACAAGGAGGTCCGCGCCGAGCCGTTCGGCGGAGCGGCAGATCTCGATCCCTGGTATCCCGAAGGCGACCCCGAGCCGGACCTGTGCCGTCTCGTCCCGCTGCAGCACGTCGGCCTCGAGCCACCGCCGGAGGCGCTCCACCGCCGGGTCATCCTCCTCGGGGTCCAGTGAGCCATATCCCGCCGCGACTCCCACCATCGCAGGCGATGTGGCCTCGACTCGCACCACTGTCACCCGGGCCGAAGCGCGGGACCCCAGGTCCATCGCGGTCCTGACCGCCTGGCGTCCGGCGTCCGACTCGTCGGTCGCTGCCAGAATGTGCCGTAGTAGCATCTCCGCCTCCTTTTGCTTACAGCGTACCGGAGGTGGCGTGAAGAAAGCATTAAGGGGGTGCGAATGTTCCCGGGGTTTGGGCGGCCGAGCATTCGGGGTAGCTTTGGGCGTGACTCAGACCCCAATCGCCCCACCGGGTCCGTCCAGCGCGCAGCTGGAGCGGCTGGTGGTGGTTGCTTCGTCATTGATCACCGAAGTCTCCCTGGAAGGGGTACTTCAGCGCGTCGTCGAGATAGCGGCCGAGGTGATCGGCGCCCAATACGCCGCCATCGGAGTGCTCGCCCCAGACGGCCGTATCCTGGAGAGCTTCACCACCTACGGCATCGATCCGGAGCTCCGAGCCCGGCTCGGTGCGCCCCCGCGGGGTCACGGCATTCTGGGCCTGGTGATCCGAGAAGCCCGCCCGATTCGGCTCCCTGACCTGACCCGGCACCCCGAATCGTACGGTTTTCCGCCCCACCATCCGCCGATGCACTCGTTCCTTGGGGTTCCGATCGTGGGGAAGCGGGGGGTGTTCGGGAATCTCTATCTGACGGAGAAGCTTGGCGGCGAGTTGTTCACCGAAGAGGACGAGCACATAGCGGTCCTCCTTGCGGCCAACACTGCGGCGGCGGTCGAGAACGCCAGGCTCCATGAAGAGAGTGCCCGGCTGCTGGAAGAGGTGCAGCAGCTGCACCGGGCTCGGGAACGCTTCTTTGCCATGGTGAATCACGAGCTGCGGAATGCGCTGGCCGCCGTCCACGGCTGGGCGGAGCTGATGGTGCGTAAGAAGGATCCGGCCACCGTTCCCAAGGCCGCATTCGAGGTGCTCGACTCGGCGAAACAAGCGGTCGGGCTCATCAACGACCTGCTCGACCTGAGCCGGCTGGATGAGGACCGCCTACGGCCCGTTATTCGTGCCACTGAGCCGGGCTCAATGGCGCGCCGGGCGCTGGCTCGGGTTACACCCGCCGCGGAGGCGAAGCGGATCCTCCTAAAGGTCGACGTAGCCCCTGACCTCCCGAGCTGTGCCACCGACGCCAGCCGGGTGGAGCAGATCCTCATGAACCTGCTGGGGAACGCCATCCAATACACGCCGGAAGGCAGTACGGTTCGGGTGCGCGTGACCGCCCGGGACACGGTCGTCGTCTACACGGTAGAGGATGAGGGGTCAGGGATCGACGAAGCCGAGGTCGAGCGGATCTTCGACATCTACGTGACCGAGGCGGCCGGCGAGAGCCGAGGTGCGGGGTTGGGGCTCCCTCTTTCACGGCGGCTCGCCCGGCTATTGGGTGGGGAGCTTCGGGCGGTGATACTCCCCCAGAGCGGCGGGTGCTTTATCCTGGAGCTTCCCGCGGCTATAAATGTCTGAAGAAACCTTCATGAACGGTTCCCGTGCTCCTTAACCATCCCTCCTAGATTCGCTGTCATGAAGATCCTCGTCGTGGAAGACGACCGAAAGGTCGCCGGGTTCATCGAGCAGGGGCTGAAGGAGGAAGGGTACGTCGTGGACGTGGCGCCGGATGGTGACGAGGCCACCATGCTGGCCCACGTCTACGACTACGACGTCATCCTGCTGGACATCGTGCTTCCCAAGAAGAACGGGTTCCAGGTGGCCACCGAGCTCAGGCGGGAAGGCCGAACGACCCCCATTCTCATGCTGACTTCGCGGGATGCGGTGGAGGATGTGGTACGGGGTCTCGACTCGGGCGCCGACGACTACCTGGCTAAGCCATTTCAGTTCGATGAGCTCCTGGCCCGTATTCGGGCCCTTCACCGCCGGGGGGGTGCCGAGCGCCTGGAAGTGCTCCGCTATCCGCCGATCACGCTGGACCGTCTCCGCCATGTCGCGATGGTCAACGATAAGCGACTGGATCTTACGCCCAAGGAATTTCAGCTGCTGGAGTACTTCCTCCTTCATCCCGAAGAGGTTGTCCGGCGCACCACGCTCTTGGAGAAGGTATGGGACATGCACTTCGATCCGGAGAGCAACGTGGTGGACGTGCACGTGGGCAATCTGCGCCGGAAGCTCAGCGAGGCGGCCAAGGAACCGCTCCTGACCACGGTGCGGGGCGTGGGGTTCAGCCTCCGCCGCGGCGGGGAAGCGGCGGAGATCTCCCCCGCGGTCTAACCCACGGCCCGCTGGGTCGTTTCTACCTCCTTCCGGCTGGCGCTCTCTTTTTCATTCTGAGTGGGCTGCTCCTCCACATTACGGGGCGGCCCGGCGCTGCAGCCGTGCTGTGGAGCGCGGGGCTGGCACTCACCGGCGCACCGGTCGTCTGGAAGACCCTGCGCGGCGTCGTCACGGGCCGTTTTGCCGCGGATCTCGTGGCGATGCTGGCCATCGTCACCGCCCTGATCCTTCGGGAGCCGCTCGCCGGTCTCATTGTGGTCCTGATGCAGACCGGCGGCGAGGCACTCGAGCGGTATGCACAGGGGCGAGCCTCGGAGGCGGTTCGAGAGCTCGAGGCAGCGGCCCCACGTGTGGCTCATCGGATGGTGGCTGGCGAGGTGGAGGACGTGCCGGCCGAGGTGGTGAAGGTGGGCGACGATCTCCTGCTGCGCCCGGGGGAGCTGCTGGCCTGCGACGCTGTCGTGCTCGAGGGCCGGTCCCATGTGGACGCGTCGCGAATCACCGGAGAGCCGGTGCCGGTGAGCGCTCATCCCGGGATCCGGCTGCTCAGCGGCAGTCTCAACCTCGAGGGTCCACTCACCGTCCGCGCGACGGCTCCCGCCAGCGAGAGCCAGTATGCCAGGATCGTGGACTTGGTCCGCACCGCTCAACAGAGTAAGTCGCCGCTCCAGCGGTTGGCGGACCGATACGCTGTCTGGTTCACCCCCCTTACCCTTGCCGTCTGTGCCGGAGCCTATCTCCTGTCGGGCGACGCTACCCGCGTGCTCGCCGTGCTGGTTGTCGCAACCCCCTGTCCACTCATCCTGGCGACGCCCGTGGCGGTGGTCGGGGGCATCAATCGCGCCGCGCGGCGCGGTATCATCTTTCGGCACGGCACCGCGCTCGAGCAGCTCGGCGGAGTCGGCGTCGCCGTCTTCGACAAGACCGGGACGCTCACGATCGGCCGGCCCAAGGTTGCCCGCGTGCTCACCGTTGCAGAATTCACCGAGGACGAGGTGCTCCGGCTCGCCGGCAGCGTGGAGCATGGGTCCGGCCATCTGCTTGCCCGCACCCTGGTCCAGGAGGCGGTCGAGCGCGGGCTGGCGCTCCCGCCAGGGAAGCACATCACCGAGGCACCCGGCCAGGGGGTGAGTGGCGAGGTGGAGGGCCACTCGGTCGCGGTAGGTGGCCGGTCATTCGTGGTGAACCGCCATCCTGACGCCGAGCCAGCGCTCCGCGGTCTGCTGGCCCAGACACGAGGCGCGGGGCTTAGAGCCTATGTGGCGGTCGATGGCCAGGGAGTCGGATTGATCGAGTACGCCGACCGGCTGCGTCCGGAGATCGCCGGCTTCATCCTGGAGCTCCGCCGGCTAGGCGTCTCG
>CAZASU010000169.1:0-4386 GCA_964487785.1 uncultured Gemmatimonadaceae bacterium
ATCTCGCCATGCAGCCGCCGCTGATCGTCGGCGGTGAGAAGCTGTGCCGGCTTCGACGGATCGATTCCAGCCGCGAACAACGCCTCGTTCGCGTAGATGTTCCCGACCCCGGCCAGATGGCGTTGGTCCATGATCACCTTCTTGATCGCCTGCCGGCTCCCGCGCAGGGCGGCCGCGAAGCGCTCAACCGAGAACTCGTCATCCAGCGGCTCGGGACCGATGGCCGCGGTGTAGCGGGCCCACTCCTTCTCGTTCAGGAGGAGCAAGGTTCCCAGCCGGCGCACGTCGCGATAGACCAGCTCCCGCCCCCCGTCGAGCTCTGCCCGCAGGACGGCGTACGCCGCTTCGCTCGGTTGGAGGGCCTTTCGATGGACCATCAGTGAGCCGGTCATGCCCGGCTGGATGATCAGACGCCCGTTGTCGAGCTCCAGCACGGCGTGCTTGGCCCGGCGGGACACCCCCTCGATCGTCGCACCTTTGAGGCGGCGCACCAGCCCGCGGCGAGTCACCCCACGAAGAACATCGTCGTGGCTGAGCGTCACCCGGCCAATGCGGCGGCCGATCAGTGAAGGGCGGATATCGCGAACGATGGTTTCAACTTCAGGAAGCTCGGGCATCAGAGGCCGTCAGGGCGAGCGCATCGTTGCCGGGCTCTGCTCGGCGCGCCTTGCCGCTTCACGCCAGCCGATGTCGCGCCGAAAGATCTTGCCCTCGAAGCGAACCGTTTCTGCCGCCTCCCGGCTGAGCCGCTGGGCTTCACTGAAGCTCGCCGCCACGGCAGTCACCGTCAACACTCTTCCGCCGCTCGCCCGGAGAACACCGTCCTGACCTCGAGCGGTTCCGGCATGAAACACCGTCACCCCCTCCGCCTGACTCTCGGGAAGCACTATGGCGGCGCCGGTCTCAGGGGCATCCGGATACCCGCGTGACGCGAGCACCGTGGTGACGGCGGCTTGGCGAGTGATTGCCAGTGAGGAGGGAGCTCTGCCTTCCGCGACCCGCATGAGTGAGTCGGTAAGCCCTCCGGATACGAGCGGGAGCACCACTTGGGCTTCGGGGTCGCCCAGCCGGCAGTTGAACTCCACCACCGAAGGCATGCCGTCCGCGTCGACCATCAGCCCGGCGTAGAGCACGCCGGAGAACGGGGTTTCCTGCCGCTGCATCTGCTCCAGGGTAGGAAACAACACCTCACGCTTGACCCGCTCCAACAGGGAGGGGGTGGCCACGGCCACGGGACTGTAAGCACCCATGCCCCCCGTGTTGGGCCCCCGGTCTCCCTCCAGCAGCCGCTTGTGATCCTGTGCCACCGGCAGGAGCTCGACATCGCGTCCGTTGGTCAGGGCCAGAACCGAGATTTCTTCCCCCTCGAGGAACGCCTCGATCACGACGGTCCGGCCGGCCGGACCGAACTGGTCGGCCTCCAGCATGGCGCGAACCGTTTTCCCGGCCTCGGCTCGTGTGGCGCACACCACCGCTCCCTTGCCGCCCGCGAGCCCCGATGCCTTGACGACCAGCGGCTCCGGGTGGGAATCGACATACGCCAGGGCCGAAACAAGGTCGGTAAAGCTCTGGCTCGCTGCCGTGGGCACGCCGGCTGCAAACATGACCTCCTTGGCAAAGGCCTTGGATGCCTCGAGCTGGGCAGCCGCGGCGCTGGGACCGAAAACCAGGCGTCCCTCTGCCCGCAGCCGATCGGCCAAACCCCGGGCCAGCGGCGCCTCCGGACCGATGATCGTGAGGTCGATGCCGTGCATGTCGGCGGCGTCGGCCAGCCGGTCCAGATCGTCGGAGGGAATTGGGAGGTTGCTGGCGAGCTCGGCCGTGCCGGGGTTACCCGGCGCGCAATAGATGTGGGCCTCCGGGTTCTCGCGGCGGAGCGTCCAGCAGAGCGCATGCTCCCGCCCCCCGCCTCCGACCACGAGCAACCTCACGGCTTTTGTGCGTTCCGGAACGCCTCGCGGGCCCGATCCGCGGCGCGCCGGGCGGCATTGGCCACCTGGGTCGCCAGCTCCCGTGCCTCGCCGGCGTAGTAAGCTCCAGCCGCGGCCACGTCGTCCCGCAGCGGACGCTCCTTGGCCTCGGCTCCGCGGCGGGTGTACTCCCCCCGGAGGATGCGCTCGTACTCCCCGCTGGCCAGCCAACGCTGCAGCTCGGCCGCGCGAACGGTGTGCATCGGGTGGGTCAGGGCCAGCGTGCTCAGGAGCTTGTAGATGACATCCAGCCCTTCGCTGCTGGTCGCGTACTCGTGAGCCTGCTGCATGAAGGCATCGACGTCCAGCTGGCCGGCGAACCCGGAGCCTCGGCCCCCGCCCGCCATCTTCATGTCCATACGCTGCGCAACCACGATATCCTGCCCGCCGAGCAACCCTGCCCGGTCGGCCGAGAGCTCGGATTTCCGGGACCACTCGAGAAAGGCCAAACGGATGGGAAGCACCGCCAGCCCGGCCAGCATCGGAAGCGCGCCGAGACTCATCATGGCGAGAATCGCCGCGATCGTGTGATAGAGCGCGTGCCCACTGATGACGTGCCCTAGCTCATGCGCCAGGAGCACACGGAGCTCGTCCCCATCGAGCAGCTCGATGGCAGCGGAATGGACGACGATGAAGGAGGCGTCGATCCCATAAGCCCCGGCATTGAAGAACGGCGTCTGGGAGACGTACAGCTCGGGTACGGTCGGCCAGTCGAAGGTGGTGGCTACGTCGGTGTGCAGCTGCCAGAGCCGGGGAAACTGGGTGGGCCCGACTCGGACTGCGTTCCCCTGGAACAACAGCCGAATGCCCCGCTCGCCACCCAGCATCGCCAGGACCTTGCGGATCAGCTCGTCCACGCCGGGAACGGCCCGTAACGTCTGCAGGGCGGCGCGGTCGGCCGGGTGCTCCCAACTCACCGCCGCGATCTGGGGAAACGCCTTGCGGGACTGTGGTGCTGGGAGGGTGGTGCTCATGGACGACTCAGTGGTTGGAGGTGCGGGACCATACGACTCAGGATATCGTTGGTTTCAAGATGAGACGCCAGTCATCGCGAGCGGGCCGTAGGCCCGCGTGGCGATCCGGCGGCACTGCGGCTGGATTGCTTCGGGCGCGATGCACCCTCGCAATGACTCGTACGCCAGTCATCGCGAGCGGGCCGTAGGCCCGCGCGGCGATCCGGCGGGTCGGCGGCTGGATTGCTTCGGGCGCGATGCACCCTCGCAATGACTCGTGGGCGCGATGCACCCTCGCAATGACTCGTGGGCGCGATGCACCCTCGCAATGACTCGTTGCCGGTCTCCTTCTTACTTCTCACCTCTCACTCCTCACTCTCCACAAACGCCCGGTCCAAATCCGCGATCAAGTCGTCGGTATCCTCTACCCCGCAGCTCAAGCGAATCAGGCTGTCGGTGAGGCCCATCGCCTTGCGCATGGCGGGCGGAACCGAGGCGTGGGTCATGGATGCAGGGTGTCCGATCAGGCTCTCGACGCCGCCCAGAGACTCGGCCAGCGCGAAGATCCGGGTTTTCTCCACGAAGCGGCGAGCCCGTTCCGGGTCGCCCAGATCGAGGGAGATCATCCCGCCGAAACCGCTCATCTGCCGGCAGCCGAGCTCATGCTGCGGGTGAGACGGCAAGCCCGGATAATAGATCTTCGTCACCGTCGCCTGGTGGGTGAGCCATTCGGCGATCCGTCGGCCGCTGGCATCGTGCTGCCGCATGCGCAGGGGCAGGGTCTTGATTCCCCGAAGCGCCAGCCAGCAGTCCATCGGTCCCGGCACCCCGCCGGCCGCGTTCTGAATGAAGCCCAGCCGCTCGGCGAGGTCGTCTCGCGCGGTAACCAGCAAGCCGCCCACCATGTCGCTGTGGCCGTTCAGGTACTTGGTCGTCGAGTGAAGCACGATGTCGGCTCCGTGCTCGAGCGGACGCTGGAAATACGGGGTGGCGAAGGTGTTGTCCACCACGTACAGGTAGCCATGCGCCTGGGTGAGATGGCCGAGTGCGGCCAGATCCGTCAGGTTCATCATCGGATTGGTCGGGGTTTCGCAGTAGATCATCCGAGTGGCGGGGGTAAGGGCCCGCTCGATGTTGCCGATGTCCCGCATGTCCACGAAGCTGACCCGGATCCCCAGGTTGCCGTAGATCCGCTCCATCAGCCGGTGGCTGCCGCCATACACGTTCTCGCCGCAGACGATGTGGTCTCCGGTCTTGAACAGCTTGAGCACAGCGTCCAGGGCGGCCAGGCCGGAGCCGAATGCAAACCCGTGGGTGGCACCCTCCAGACTGGCCACGTTCCGCTCCAGGGCTTCGCGGGTGGGGTTCTGAGTCCGCCCGTACTCGTATCCCCGGTGTTTCCCGAGACCGGTCTGGACGTAGGTGGAGGTCTGGTAGATCGGCGTCATGACCGCGCCGGCGAG
>CAZASU010000170.1:0-4379 GCA_964487785.1 uncultured Gemmatimonadaceae bacterium
TGGATTAGCGCTCCGATATAGAAATACGCCGAAGACACCCGGGTGCGGGACACCCCGCCGGCGGCCCTCATTGAGGAATTGCTCCACTGCACGGATGCTGTGGTGGGAGACCACCTGAGTCAGGTAGAACTCGGCCTCGAAGCGGTCGTCCAGAAGGTAGTCTACCTGCTCGGCCGCGGGGCGATGCGGATTGCTCCAGCCACCGAGATCGAGCCCGGGCACCCGTTGGCGAATGAGAGAGCGCAGCTCACGAGCATGCGGCACGCAGCGCGGGGGGCCCACCGTGTGATCGCCGCCAAGCACGGTCAGCGCGTCGAACCCATGGGAAGCGGCCCGCGAAGCGTGCATCAGACAGTATTCGATGGAGTGCTTGGATGTCAGGAAGGGAACGATCCGGGAAGTATCGACATCGCCCGCCAGGTTGGCGGTCAGGTGGGCCAGGTTCTCCTCTTCCGATAGGCCGACGGCATTATCCGTGAGGAAAATGATTGTATCGTGACGGGTGAGGTGCTGGATCGAATGATACATGTCGATCCAGAGCTCCATGGTGTCGGCGGAGGAGAGTCCGGTGCGGGGTGGACGCAGCTCCACCGCGGCGAGGGGACGATTCTCCCGAAGCCGCTGGAGCACGGACCTGGCTGGAGCGGGGTTTGGATTGGACATGTGGGAAGGAAGCTAACCTTCCAGAGCGTATGGAGGCCCGCGCCCGTTAGCGACTAGCCGACGGATCCGGTGGCTGGCGGGTGACGAGCCGAACCCAGGCACCGAAGAGGGGATCCTCGAGTAAGAGCCGCTCCGCACCGGCGCGGGCCTCGCGCCGTAGAATGTTGCGAACCAGCAGCGCGTCGATAGCCTTTTTCATCCCGCTCGCGCTGAGTCGGTATTGGCGGGACACGTCGTGCCGGTAGAGGCCTTCACCACTCTGGTGAACCACTGCTTGGAGCGCCGCCTGTTGTGCGCGCGTCAGGCCCAGCCACGAGGCGCTGTAAAGCGGATCCAGGCGCTGGGCAAGCTCGTCACGAAGTTGAGCCACGCGCTCGGGAGTAAGAACGGCACTCCCCCCTTCGCCCTGAACAATGCCCCAGATATAGTGAGCCAGCTGCTGGACGTTGTAAGGCACCTCCTCGGCGGCATCGAGGATGGCCTCAAGGGCGCCTGGTGAAACCGTTACCCGAAGCTGAGCCAAGCCAGCTTGCAGAAACGCGATGAAAGACTCTCGCGGCACCGGGCCCACCACCCGAACCGTTCCAAGCCGATAGAACGGCCGCCCGGCGTCCATGGTCATGGCGGTGAGCAGTCGCGTATCGGATCCCGCAAACACATACCCTACCCTTCGGTGCTCCTGCACTGCGGCGCGGAGTTGGCCTTCTGCCGCAACCCCCCCTGGTGCCACGATGTGTTGTATTTCGTCCAGGATGAGCCCGACCGGGCGACCGGCCTCGCCAGCTGCTTCCTCCAGCCCATGCAGCGCTTGCGCGAGCAGGGGAACCGCAGCCCCGTCCGTCCCTGGGCCGAGACCCACGCTCCATGTCTGATCAAGGGGATTGTACGTCAGCGAGGGACGCAGCCGGCTAAAGACTCTGGTTAGCGTGCGCGTTACCACCTCGACCGGGCCCGGTAAGACGCGAGCAGCATCGGCGACGATGGCAGCGATCAGGTCGGTGAGTTGCGGAAACGCCTCCACGTTGTAGCGGAGCACCGCGCCACCTGCGCGGCGGGCTTCGTGCGCGGCGACATTATGGATCGAGGTTTTTCCGAATCGCCGCGGCCCTATCAGGAATAGCTTCCCGCCTTCCAGGAGCGTGGCCCTGACCTCTCGCAGCTCGTCCTCTCGGTCCACCAGTTCACCAGGACCCAGCTCCCGCCCGTATTCGAAGGGGTTCTGCATCGACTCTCCCGGTTTATACTGATGGGTATTATACCCAATGGTATAAAGGGCGCAAGTGGTGCATCGCAGGGAGCTTTGGGATGGGCCGTGGTCCACCTTCCGTTGTGCCGGTATCTTGGTTCGGAGTTGACAACCTTCTTTTAGTCCCGGGTTTCCCCATGGCCGATGCACCCGAAAGGGCGTTCGCCCCTGCCCTGACTGTCCTGTCCGAAGAAGAGTCCATGTTCCGCGACGCGGTCCGCGAGTTCGCCGGCACCGAGGTCCGCCCCTACGTCCATGAGATGGACGAGGCGGCGCAGCTCCGCCTGGACCTCATTCCCAAGTTTTTCGACCTTGGTCTCATGGGAATCGAAGTGCCGGAGGAGTACGGTGGAAGCGGAGGAAGCCTCTTCATGGCCGTTCTCGCCATCGAAGAGCTGGCCCGGGTGGACGCGTCGGCCGCCATCTACGTGGACGTGCACAATACGCTGGTGAACAACGCCATCCTCCGCTGGGCCAACCACGAGCAGAAGCGTCGCTACCTCCCCCGCCTCACCACCGACCTGCTGGGCGCGTTTGCCCTCTCGGAGCCGGGCAGCGGCAGCGATGCCTTTGCCCTGGCTACCCGGGCCGAGCGGAAGGGAAACAACTGGGCGCTCACCGGCCGGAAGTTCTGGATCACCAATGGGGCCGAAGCCGGGCTCTTCATCATCTTCGCCAACGTGGACCCATCCAAGGGCTACAAGGGCATCACCGCCTTTCTGGTCGAGCGAGGCTACCCTGGGTTCTCCATTGGCAAGAAGGAGAACAAGCTCGGCATTCGTGCCTCGAGCACGACGGAGCTCATTCTGGAGGAGTGCGTGGTGCCGGACGAGAACGTGCTCGGTCCGGTGGGCCAGGGATACAAGATCTCGATCGAGACCCTCAACGAGGGCCGGATCGGGATCGGGGCGCAGATGATCGGGGTGGCGAGCGGCGCACTGGAGGCGGCAACGGCTTACGTGAAAGAGCGCCGGCAATTCGGCAAGGCGATCGCCGAGTTCCAGGCAGTGCAGTTCCAGCTGGCGCAGATGGCCACCGACCTCGAGGCGGCCCGCCTCATGGTCTACAACGTTGCCCGGCTGAAAGATTCGGGGCAGCCGTTCGCGCAACAGGCGGCGATGGCCAAGCTGTTCAGTTCACAGGTGGCCGACCGGATCACCTCGGCCTGTCTGGAACTATTCGGCGGGTACGGGTACTCCAAGGAGTATCCCGCCGAGAAGTACTATCGTGACGCGAAGATTGGAACGATCTACGAAGGGACCAGCAACATGCAGCTGCAGACGATCGCGAAGGGGTTGTTGAAATGAAGTTGGCCGGAGTCATTGCGAGGGGGCCCTAGCCCCCGAAGCAATCCAGCCACCGTCTCCCGATCTTACGGCCTGACCACCTGCTCGTCAGCGGTCTCTTCAGCCGCTTCATACGTGGTGGTGTCGGCACCTGCCAAGGTCTCGCTCATGGAATCAAGCTGCTGACCCGCGTTGTTCGTGGTATCTCGCTCCATAGCGCGATAGCCCTCAGCAGCCTTATCACTGGCGGGAGCGGAGCGGGAGCAGGCCGTGCCCGCGAGAACCACTGCGCCGGCCAATATCCCCCGGAGCAGCGCACGGTTGGAAAGCGAAAAGCTCATCTGTCTATCCTCCACCTGGTTCGTCACGTCTCGCGCCTAAGCTCGCGGCAAATCTCTAGAGTACAGGTGCACACGTTACCCTTGGTGTCGCCGTAATTCGGTGAGTGGTGACCACCCCGGCCGTGCGTGCGCTCAGAGGCGCCGGGCCCCAAAACGTTCGGGGGCGCCAACTTGGCGCCCCCGAACCCAACCTGAATCTCCCCTTCAACTTGCTAGCGCGAGATGCTGTCCCCCGGCTGCTGCTGGGGCTGGTATCCCGTTGTGTCGGTCCCCATCGAGCTGGTGGTGTCCCGCGGGGCGGCACCGGTCGTATCGGTCTGACCGCTGGGATTGGCCTGCCCCGTGGTGTCAACCCGCTCCATGCCGGAATAACCCGCCGTGTCCCGGCCCTGCGCGGGACCTTGATTCTGAAGGAACGTATCGCTGGTCTCCGGATACTGCGGAGCGGTTGCGGTGTCGCGCTCCATGCCCCGGTCGGCCGGCTGGTTCTGAGCCTGTCCGCCCAGCGTGTCACTGGTCGTGGTGTCTCTGGCGGCGGCCGCTTCATCGTCCCGCGCCGTGTTGCCAGCACACGCCAATGCGCCAACCAGTACCGCCATGGCCGCGAATCGCGTGGAATTATGAGCTCGCATTCGACCTCCTCAGTCGCCGTACAGTGAATTCACCTTTTATCGAGTCACAGCGGAGATGATAGACTCGTACGGTACGCAAACCACAATGCCATCCGCACATCCCCGGATTACGCTCAACTCTGCGCCCGCGACATGATACCCGAGCCGGACATCTCGTTCCGTGACTTGGGTCACCGGGCAGCGGGGCGGCGGGGCGGCGGGGCGGCGGGGC
>CAZASU010000171.1:0-4378 GCA_964487785.1 uncultured Gemmatimonadaceae bacterium
CGGGAGCCCGAGGTTCAAGCCTTTCTGACAATAACCAGAGCTGGTTCGGTGCCGGGTGCGAGGTGACGGGCTCGCACCCCGTACCGCTCGGCCATCCCGAGATCTCCGACCAACGGCGAGCCGGCAAACCACCGGCGACTCTTCGCCACAACCAGCAGGCCGACTTTCCTCCTCGTCTCACGCTTTCTTCAGGGTCGCCCCCCTAAAATCGTTCCATGACTTACTCCACCGGCCTGGAGGCTCCACGGACTGAAGCGCAGCAGGAGTCTGGGGACGGCCGCTCGACCAACCACGTGGTTGCGGCACGCTTCCTCGAGACCGCCCGGCTTCTGGAGAATCAGGAGGCGAACCCATTCCGGGTGCGGGCCTACCGTCGGGCAGCGGAGACTCTGCGGCGGCTTCGTCGGCCGGTGGAGCAAATCCTCAGCGAGGAGGGACCAGGCGGGCTGGATCGGCTCTCTGGCATCGGACCCGGGCTGGCGGCAGCGATCCGCGACTTCGTCGCTACCGGCCGTATGCCCCTTCAGGAGCGGCTGGCGAGGACGCGGTCTCCCTTCGGCGAGCTGTGCTCCGTGCCGGGCATCGGTCCTGTGCTGGCGCAGCGGCTCCATGAGGAGCTCGAGATCGCGACGCTCGAGGAGCTGGAGGTGTCGGCGTATAATGGTCGCCTGGAAAGGGTCACCGGAATTGGCCCCAGGCGGCTCGAGGGGATCCGCCTCGCACTGGCCGCACGGCTGGGTCGGACCCGCCCAGGCTTGCCGATACCTTCAAGCCGGGACGCTCCAATCGCCGAGCTGCTGGATGTCGACCGGGAATATCGCGAGCTGGCGGCAACGCGACGTCTCCCCACCATCGCTCCCCGGCGGATGAACCCGCGCCACCAGGCCTGGCTCCCCATCCTGCACACCCGCCGCGGCCCCCGCCACTACACCGCGCTGTTCTCCAACACACCGCGTGCGCATCAGTTGGGTCGAACCCGCGACTGGGTGGTGGTGTACTTCGGCGAGGATGGGGCTCGAGGGCAGCATACAATCGTGACCGAATCTTCCGGTGCGCTGCGCGGGCAGCGGGTGGTACGCGGGCGTGAGGCAGAGTGTGCGGACCACTACGAAGGACGTCGCACCAGCACTCAGGCGCCACGAGTGCCGGCCTAGTCCATCAGTACGGGAATCGCCATCACCGCCACCCCACCGAGCACGAAGGCAATTTGCCACCAGGAGTTCGCCAGCCCGTGCTGTCGCCGGAGCTCGGGAATCAGGCCCGCGGCGGCGACGTACAGGAAGGCCCCGGCGGCGATAGGAAGCAGTACATCGGCAAAGCCCTCGATCCGGCGGCCCAGCCCGAGCGTAACCACCGCGCCAAGTAAGGCCGTCAGCGCCGAAGCCAGATTGAAGAGCACGGCCCGGCACACCGGGAGACCGGCGTAGATCAGCACGCCCAGGTCTCCAACCTCCTGCGGCACCTCGTGCAGGATCACCGCCAGCGTAGTGGTGGCTCCCAGCCTGCCCCCGGCCAGATAGGCCGCCGCGATCACCATCCCATCGACAAGATTGTGGAGTGCGTCCCCCAGCAGGTTGAGCGCAGCCACGGGCTGGAGCCGCCGTAGCCCACCAGGGCGAGCGCGGTGATCGGCCGCAAGGTTTTTCTCCAGTATGAAGAAGCCCAGGAACCCGAGGAGGATATAGAGCGAGACGACGGAGCCGCTCCGGATCCTGGTCATGGCTTCTGGTACGAGATGCAGGAGCGCACTACCCAACATCGCGCCGACCGCGAAGGCTCATGAGCGGCATCAGCAGCCGCTCAGTGCGCCGCGGGCCCAGGCGAATCAAGCCCAGCCCGAGCAAGGGGATGGCGCTGACCAGGCAAACGCTGGCGAGCGTCAGGAGCGCGGTCACGGCTGGGAAGCTTGGCCCCAGGAGCTCCGTGCCAGGGGCGCTACTTGTGCCCTTCGACCAGGAACGACAGCTTCGCGTTCACCCGGAACTCGACGATCCGATCCCCTTCCACCACCCCGGAGAAATTGTCGATCCAGACGCTCTTGATGCCTCGCACAGACTTGGCGGCTTCGCGGACCGCCTGCTGAGCCGCATCATCAAAACTCTTCTCGGACTGGGCGATGACCTCGACGATCTTGACTATGGCGCTCATAGTTCCTCCCCCTGTAACAAGCCGGCGTAGAGCGCAGCGGCCCGCAGCTCCAAACTGGCCGCTGCTCCGCCGTCGCGAGGATCACAGTCCCACTTTCAGCTCATCGTCCACTGTGGTGACTCCCGGCGCCGCCCATGCCGCGTTCTCGGCCTCCTCGCGCTCTGCCCAGCTGCGCACTCGGCCGCGAAGCGTCACCTTGCCGTCCCCGGTGTTCACCTGAATCCGGCTGGCGTCGATCTCAGCACTGCGGCGAAATGCAGCCTCGATCCGGCTCTTCACGTCGCCTGGCCGAGGCTCCGGTCGAATGGAGGTAAGATTCACTAGTCCCTTCACGCCCTTCAATCCGCGAACGGTGTTTTCGGCCGCCTGCCGCTGATACCAGAACTTCACCTCTCCTTCGAGCGTCACCGTGCCCTTGGCGACTCGGGCCTGGATCAGGTCGTGGGGAACGCTCACGTTCCACTCGAGGGCGCGAAGCACTGCCTGGGCGATTTCAGTATCGTTCGGCTGATCGGGGAAGGTCGGTCGGACCTCGATGTCATTGGCAACCGCCTTCACCCCGCTGAGGCGCTTGGTCGCCTGCTCCGCGGTAATCTTCTCGGCGTAAGTTTGCACCCCACCTGTCAGCGTAACTACTCCGTCATTCACGGCGACCCCGATGTCCGCTGCGTCCACACTGGGTTCCCAGTCGAGCTCGTCCAGCACTCGTCGCTGTAGCTCCATGCCGCTGTCCATTGAGTCCTCCCGCACTGTGCAGTGATGATGGAACTGCGCGGCTCTGAGCGCCGCGCTGGCTATTTGCCCGACTACTCACCCTCTATCTCCGCACCGGCGCCAGCCGGGTGCTCCCCGGCAGAGGCGATGACTGCACCAGCTTGGTGAGCAGCTCTCGCTGCTGCACCACTCCGACCAGAACGGGACCTCTCTCGTCGCGCCGCACGACGGGAAGCGCATGAAACCGCGTCTCGAGCATGAGATCGACGGCTGCCAGGATCGGATCGGTCGCCTCCACGGTGATCACCCCCGGGTGCATGACCGTTTCCACCCGACGTGAGACGAGCACTCGTGTGCTCGCGCCTGACCGTCTGCCCGATTGGAGCAGTCGCAGGATATCCAGGGTGGTGACAATGCCGCGCAGCACTCCCTCGGCATCCAGCACCGGAACCGCCTCCAGGCCCTCGGTGTCGAAAAGTTTCACCAGGTCGCCGATCGTCATCTGGGGCACGATCGTCACCGGCCTTCGGTTCATGATCTCGCCTACCAGCCGAACGGCTAGGGTTCGCGGCATGGTCTCTCCTCGACAAAAGCCTCTAACAATTCAGATAGATAGATCGCCCATTGCGCTTACCCACTGCACCCCCGCCGCACCATGGCGGCAGGGGCATGCCAGCCATCACTTGATCTGGATCCGCGTCTTGGCACTCGGCTCCGTCTTCGGCAGCTGCACAGTCATGATCCCGTCCTGGTAGGTCGCGGCCACCTTCGAGGCGTCGACCGATGCGGGGAGCTGGACGGTGCGGACGAACTTGCCCGCCTCCCGCTCGCGCCAGAAGTACTCCTCAGTCTTCTCCTCTCGCTCGAAATCCCGCCGTCCGGAGATGGTCAAAGTCTGCCCATCCACGTTGACCTCGAGGTCCTCCTTTGGTATTCCCGGCACCTCGACCCGCGCGATGTATTCCTTGTCGTTTTCCGAGAAATCGAGGTTCGGCTGCCACATTGTCTCAAAGACGCGGGGCGGGGGTCCGAAAAGGCCTGTGTTCCAGAAGCGGTCGAACAGTCGATCGAACTCGTCGCGCACGGTGGCGACCGAGGTGGGGAGCGCTTTGGTGAGTTTCATGTCTACCTCCTGCGGAAATTGTGGAGTGACACCCGAGCACCGGACTGCGTTGCGGGCAGCGCGATCCGCTATGCCGACGGTCTCGAGAGGTTTCCGACTGCTAAGCCGGCCCGGCAGCTCTGACCGCTGGACTCCTGGGCTTTACGGTGCCAACCGCCGACCTGATGGCGTTGGCCGCAACGCAGTGACAAGTCTTACACCGCTGGCCTGAAGCGGCCGTGAAGGTCGCGTGAAACTCGCTTTCCCTCATAGTCCGGCCGAAGAAACTTCCTTCCGACTTCATGATCGCTTCATCCCCAGCCCCTCACATTAGAGTCTCGGTGCGTTGCATGAGCGCCGCCGGACCATCGATCTCTTCAAGCAGGAGGCTGATATGTCTGTAGGCAGGATTTG
>CAZASU010000172.1:0-4345 GCA_964487785.1 uncultured Gemmatimonadaceae bacterium
CCAATCGGGGCGCCGGGATTCGAACCCGGGACCTCCTGCTCCCAAAGCAGGCGCGCTACCGGACTGCGCCACACCCCGCTGTCATTCTCCCGCAAAGAGCTTAACTGCACTTTGCCGCAAAATCGCGGGTGAGTAAAGATGTGTGCCACCTTGACCCCACCCAGCACGACGGTCAACATAGTCGCGTCGTCGGGTTGCTGGTAGCAACGCGCAAGCGTTTCCTAGGACCTCCAGCCACCAGGCTGAGCCACGTCCGCCAGAGGCACCGGACTAGACGGGCGCGCTAGCTCTACTCCAGCACTCCTCTCCGCCTTCTCCCGCCTTCTGGATCCTCCACGCCCCTTCTTCCGCCTCTTCCGCCCTTTCCGCACCCCCACCATTATCCATATCATAGCCGACATCATAGCCGACGTCCGTAATCCCCTGGTAGGCTAATCTACGGAGCCATAGTCGCATCCGGATTTTGTCTGATCGAGCGGTAGCCGCTGTGCCAAAACCCCCACTGAGTCGGCGTGTGACGCTGCTCGCCCTCTCCCACCTGCTGATCATCGCCGCCTCGGTTTCGGCCTGCGGAGGGGACGGGGGCGGTGCTATCCAGGAGCCAAGGGGGGTCAACGCGGTCACCGTGACTGCCCCGAAGACCACCGTTGAATCCGGGCAGACCGTGCAGCTCACGGCTACAGCGCGGGACGCGGGCGGCACCGTGGTCGAGGGCCGTACCTTCGAGTGGACCACCGCGGATGCAGCCGTGGCCTCGGTGTCCCCTACCGGTCTCGTCACCGGTCTCAACGAGGGCCAGGTCGAGATCCGCGCGATCACTGAAGGCGTCACCGGCAGGATCATGATCACGGTCGCAGCCGCTCCGCCCGGCGGCCCGGTTACCGTGGGACTTCGAGAGGTCGCCGCAGGGCTCAACTTCCCGCTCTACCTGACCTCGCCGCCGGGCGACGACCGGCTGTTCATCGTGCAGAAAGGCGGCGTGATCCGCCTGCTGAAAGGCACCACGCTCCTGGAAACGCCATTCCTCGATCTCGCCAGTAAGGTCTTCAGCGAGGGCGGCGAGCAGGGCCTGCTCGGCCTCGCCTTTCCTCCCGACTACGCGTCGAGCGGACGGTTCATCGTCCACTATACCGAGCTTTCGGGCGACACCCGCGTCTCCCTCTTCCGGGTGTCTGGCGATCTCGACCGCGCCGACCCAGCGAGCGAATCAGTGGTGCTCGCGGCTCCACAGCCGGGTCCCGCCCACAAGGGCGGGCAGATCCTCTTCGGGCCCGATGGCTTGCTCTACATCGGTCTGGGCGACGGCGACGACGACGATCAGGGACGCGGTCAGTCGCTGGGGGATCTGCTCGGTTCAATCCTGCGGATCGACGTCTCCTCGGGAGCTCCCTACACTGTGCCGCCCGACAATCCGTTCGTGGGGACCAGCGGCGCCCGTCCCGAGGTCTGGAGCTACGGGTTCCGCAACCCGTGGCGCTTCAGCTTCGACCGCGCCACCGGAGATCTCTACATCGGGGACGTGGGGGAAAGCCGCTGGGAGGAAGTGAATCATGCGAGTGCCGCAGACG
This sequence comes from uncultured Gemmatimonadaceae bacterium, assembly GCA_964487785.1. Classification (GTDB taxonomy): domain Bacteria; phylum Gemmatimonadota; class Gemmatimonadetes; order Gemmatimonadales; family GWC2-71-9; genus CAVVWJ01. The sequence goes on from CAZASU010000172.1 coordinate 1,569, forward strand.
GCGCGGGCCGGGGTGTCAACTACGGCTGGAGCCGGATGGAAGGGCGACATTGCTTCCGGGATGAGCAGTGCGATCAGGCTGGACTCACCCTGCCTGTACTGGAGTACAACCATTCCAACGGGTGTTCCGTCGTCGGCGGCTATGTCTACCGGGGTGCTGCGATTCCCGAGCTCCAGGGAAATTATTTCTACGCCGATTACTGCGGTGGCTGGGTGCGAAGTTTCCGGATGGAAGGTGGTATGGCGGTGGATGAGACCGACTGGCCCGCGCTCCGGCCCGGAGGTCGAGTGACGAGCTTCGGGGAAGATGCCGCGGGCGAACTCTACCTGCTCACCGAGCAGGGCGGCGTATTCAAGATCGTCCCGCAAGGAGAAGTGAGGAGTGAGAGGTAAGCAGTGAGAGCGAGACGAGAAACAGCTCTCACTTCTCACTTCTGACTTCTGAGCGTCTGCGCCAGCGCCCTCAGCGCCCGGCCTCGATGGCTTACAGCGTCCTTCTCCTCATCGGTGGCCTCGCCGAACGTCTTTCCCAGCTCGTCGCTGAAGAAGTAGGGGTCGTAGCCAAAGCCATTCGTGCCCCGCGGTGCATCGAGGATGCGCCCGGTGCAATCCCCCTGGCAGATGGTTGGAACCGCGCCGTATGAGGGCAAGTAGAACAGGACGCAACGGTAGCGGGCCAGCCGCCTCGATTCCGGCGCGCCAGCCAGGCGCCGCAACAGCTCGGCGTTGTTGGCCGCATCGATCTCCGCATCGCTACCCGAGGCCCCAGCCCACCGCTTCGAATGCACGCCTGGCGCGCCGCCCAGGGAGAAGACTTCGAGACCCGAGTCGTCGGCAAAGGTGGGCATGGAGCTGAGCCGGGCAAAGTACTCGGCTTTGTGCCGGGCATTGGCCTCGAAGCTATCGCTCTGCTCGAGCGGATCTCCCGCGGATGATTCCCGGAGCCAGATGTCGTCGGGGAACACGACCTCGACCCCCGCCGAGACGAGGACCCGGCGGATCTCGCGCTGCTTGCCAACGCTCCGGGTGGCCGCCAGCAACTTCACGAGCCGAGCGCCTTCCGCTGGGCCTGGAAGAGCTGGGCGATGCCGCGCTCCGCCAGATCGAGAATGGTCTCGAGCTGGGACCGGGAGAAGGATCCCTGCTCCCCGGTTCCCTGCACTTCCACGAACTGGTCCGGCTCGAGCATCACGATGTTGGAGTCCACGGCCGCATCCTTGTCCTCCGCGTATGAGAGATCGAGCCGAACCTCGCCTTCGATTACCCCCACCGACACGGCCGCCACGAGCCGCCCGAACGGCGACGGCCGACCGGTCCGCTGGGCCAGCCAGGTACAGGCGTCGGCCAGCGCGACACAGCCTCCGGTGATGCTGGCGGTCCTGGTGCCGCCATCGGCCTGGAGCACATCGCAGTCGATCCGGATGGTGAACTCACCGAAGGCCATGGTGCCCATAGCGGCTCGGAGCGAGCGGCCGATCAGCCGTTGAATCTCCTGGGTGCGGCCGCCAGGCCCGTTCCGCTCGCGGGAGGTCCGCTCGAGAGTGGCGCGCGGGAGCATGGCGTATTCAGCGGTGACCCATCCTTCGCCGGAGCCTTTCTTGAAGCCCGGCACCCCGGGCTCCACGCTTGCCGTGCAGTGTACCAGGGTTCCGCCCATGCGAATGAGACAGGACCCCTCGGCATACGGATTGGCTCGCCGCTCGAGCACCACGGGCCGGAGCTGGTCGTTTGCGCGGCCATCAGGACGGGGCACGTAGACGCTCCACGAGAGAAGTAGTTGAGAATCCACTGACGAGCGGCACCCGCACGACCCGGCCGCCACGAGCCTCGACCCAGTCACCGCCGACGATGCTGGCGCGGGGGTAGTCAGCACCTTTGACGAGTACGTCGGGGGCGAGCGACTGAATGAGCTCGAGTGGAGTGTCGCCCTCGAACAGGACCACGCAGTCAACCGAAGCAAGGCCCGCCACCACCCGCGCCCGGCCGGCTTCCGGCATCACCGGACGTTCGGTGCCTTTCCCCAGCCGGCGAACCGATGCGTCGCTGTTGATGCCGACGATCAGCGCATTCCCTTCCTTTCGGGCGGCCTCGAGCAGCTGCACATGGCCCGGGTGGATCAGATCGAATACTCCATTGGTAAATACGACGGGACCAGCCTGGCGAGCTCGCCACGCGGCTGCCTCATGGAGCCGACGCACCTTCTCCGCGGTGTCGATCATGGCTTGGCGTCCCGCGATGATGACCGTCCGAAGAGGGTCTTCAGTGCGGGAGGAGCGACAAACGTCGTTGCCATGACCGTCAGCAGGACAGCCCCGAAGACCGCTTCGTTAAGCACTCCCGCCCGGCGCCCGATATCGGCGAAGATCAGGCCTACCTCGCCGCGCGGCACCATACCCACGCCGACTACCAGCCGGCGGAACTTGACCCAGGGTGCGGCCCAGCCGGCCGCCATCTTCCCCACGATGGCCAATGCGGTAAGCGCGGCGGCAACGCCAAGAACGCCCGCGGCACCCTCACGGGCGGGGTTCAGCAGGCCGAGGTTGACCGATGCGCCCACGCTGACAAAGAAGATGGGTGTGAAGATCGACGCCACGGGGCGAACCTCGCGTTCGATGGTGTCGAACTGGTTCGTGCCTGACAGAATGACGCCGGCGGCGAAGGCGCCGATGATGAGAGCCGACCCCACCAGCGCGGCGGTGGCCGCAAGGCCGAGCGCGAAGGCGATGGCAAAGACAAGCAGAACGTAACGGACCCGCATGCGGACCACGAGGTCGAACA
>CAZASU010000173.1:0-4334 GCA_964487785.1 uncultured Gemmatimonadaceae bacterium
CTGGGCGCGCTGGAGAAGCCGTTCTACGCCACCGTTAACCCGTTGGTGGAACGTCTGATCCGGGCCGGAGTGCGGCCGAACACCATCACGACCGTCGGGACCGGCCTGGTGCTCGTCTCGGCCGTCGTTTACGCCACCGGTCATGTCCGGCTCGGCGGGGCGCTGCTGCTGCTGAGCGGCGTGGCCGATACCCTCGATGGACAAGTGGCGCGCGGCGGCGCGATGGTGACCAAATTCGGAGCCTTCTACGACTCCACCCTGGACCGGGTAGGAGACGGCGCCACGTTCATCGGAATCGGCGCGTTCCTGATGACTGCGCCCGACGTGGCCTTCCGGACCCCAGCCGTCATCCTGTGCATGGTGGCCATCCTGAGCTCGCTCCTGGTCTCGTATGCCCGGGCCCGGGCGGAGGGACTCGGACTGGATTGCAAGGTCGGCATTGCGCAGCGCGCCGAGCGAATTCTGGGTCTGGGGGTGGCCTCGGTGGTGTTTGGGGCAGGACCCCGCGGGCTCTTGCTCGAGGCGATCGTCGCGTTGTTGGCCGTCGCATCGGTAATCACGGTGGTGCAGCGCTTCGTGTACGTCTACCGGCACGCGGGCCGGGTCAATCAAGCGCTCCGCGTTGAGGAAACCAGGCACCCCGCGGAGGTGAAGCACACCGCGGAGATAACACACGCCTCACTCGATTCTCTCGCGAAAGGACCGTAGACGTGGCGGAAAAGAACGCTCGGCAGATCGCGCCGGCTCAGGGAAAGCTTGGGGTATTGTGTGTGGGGCTGGGTGCGGTCGCTACGACGTTCATCGCCGGCGTGGAGAACATCCGCCGCGGGGCGGCTCGGCCGATCGGATCGATTACCCAGATGGGTACCATCCGGCTCGGCAAACGGAGCGAGAAGCGCGCGCCCCTGATCCGCGACTTCGTCCCCCTGGCCGCGCTCGAGGACCTGGTCTTCGGCGCCTGGGACCCGATTCCGGACGACGCCTACACCGCCGCCCTCCGGGCGGGAGTGTTGGATCGCCACGAGCACGTCGAGCCCATCGCCGCGTTTCTCAAGGCCATCAAGCCGATGCCGGCGGTGTTCGACCAGAGCTACGTCAAGCGGCTCGAAGGCAAGAACGTCAAGCCGGGCCGCAGCAAGCGGGAGCTGGCCGAGGCGCTCCGCAAGGACATCAAGCAGTTCAAGACCAAACAGAAGTGCGACCGCCTGGTGATGGTGTGGTGCGCGTCGACCGAGATCTTCATCAGCCCCGGCCCCACCCACTGGACGCTGGAGGCATTCGAGAAGGCCATGGACGCCAACGACCCGTCCATCGCGCCGTCCATGCTCTACGCCTACGCCGCCATCATGGAGAGTGTGCCGTTTGCCAACGGGGCGCCGAACCTCACCTGCGACTTTCCCGCCATGGAGCAGCTGGCCAAGAGCAAGGGTGTGCCGATCGGCGGCAAGGATTTCAAGACCGGCCAGACCATGGTCAAGACCGTCCTGTCACCGATGTTCAAGGCGCGGATGCTCGGGGTGGCGGGTTGGTACTCGACCAACATTCTGGGCAACCGCGACGGCGAGGTGCTGGACGATCCCGAGAGCTTCAAGACCAAGGAAGAGTCGAAGCTCGGCGTGCTGGAATACATCCTGCAGCCCCAACTCTATCCCGAGCTCTACGGCAACATGTACCACAAGGTGCGGATCAACTACTATCCGCCCCGGGGCGACAACAAGGAGGGCTGGGATAACATCGACATCTTCGGGTGGCTCGGTTACCCGATGCAGATCAAGGTCGACTTCCTCTGTCGCGACTCCATCCTCGCCGCCCCGCTGGTGCTGGACCTGGCGCTGTTCTACGACCTTTCGCAGCGCGCCGGTCTGAGCGGGATCCAGGAGTGGCTCTCCTTCTACTTCAAGAGCCCGCAGGTGGCACCCGGCCTGTACCCGGAGCACGATCTCTTCATTCAGCAGACCAAGCTCAAGAACACGCTGCGGCATCTGATGGGAGAGACGCAGATCACCCATACCGACCTGGAATGAAATACTTCCACCGTACGCACCTCCCGCCCGGCGAAGTGCTCAGCGGAGCCGGACGGTTCTTCGGCGGGACACTGGCTCCGGGTGACGAGCAGCCCCGTCGCCGGCAGTTCGCCGGCAGCATCGGCCGGATTACCGTGACCGTTCAGGCCGAAGGCGGCCATTACACCCTGGTTACGGTCGAGACCGACCAGGTGGGAGAGAGCGAAGCCGACAAGCGTGCCAAGCGCTTCCTCACCATGGTGCATACGATGGCCGAGCCGACGCATCGTCCGATCGGCGCCTACTGATTTCTCTCGCTTACGACATCCCCATCTCATGCCAGTGACGCCCAGGAGACCCCTGACCATGATCCGTGCCTGCACCGCCAGACTGGTGCTCGTCCTGCTTCTCGGGGCCGCGCTGGCTCCGGCGGCACTCCCGGTCCTCGCCGCGCAGGACGTGGCGCAGGGGGCAGCCGCGCCCGAGCACCGGCCGGGCGGAGAGGTAAACCTCCGCCTGCCCGATCTCAACCAGGGAAACTTCCTCGGCTTTACCGGGCAGGAGATCCTGCTTTCGGGGCTGCTGGTCTGCGTGCTGGGACTGCTCTTCGGGCTGTGGAGCTACACCCGGGTCAAGAACCTGCCGGTCCACGGCACGATGGCGGAAATCTCCGAGCTGATCTATGTGACCTGTAAGGCGTACATGGTGCAGCAGGGCAAGCTGCTGCTGGTGTTGCTCTGCTTCATCGGCACGGTCATCGTCATTTACTTCGTGCTGACCGGCCTGGAGCCCGCCAAGATCGCGGTCATCCTGTTCTTCAGCCTGATCGGCATGGCCGGCAGCTACAGCGTGGCGTGGTTCGGTATCCGGATCAACACCCTGGCCAACTCCCGCACCGCGTTCGCGAGCCTCAGGGGCAAGGCCTGGCCCGTCTCCGACATCCCGCTCCGCGCGGGCATGAGCGTCGGGATGATGCTCATTTCGGTCGAGCTGCTGTTCATGCTGGGGATCCTGCTCTTCATCCCCTCCGACGTAGCTGGTGCGTGCTTCCTCGGCTTCGCCATCGGAGAATCGCTCGGCGCTGCGGCGCTCCGGATCGCCGGCGGCATCTTCACCAAGATCGCCGACATCGGGTCGGACCTGATGAAGGTGGTGTTCAAGATCAAGGAGGATGACGCCAGGAATCCGGGCGTGATTGCCGACTGCACCGGCGACAACGCCGGCGACTCGGTGGGTCCGACCGCGGACGGTTTCGAGACCTATGGCGTCACCGGCGTGGCACTGATCACGTTCATCGTGCTGGCAGTGCCGGACACCACTATTCAGGCGCAGCTGCTGGTCTGGATCTTCCTGATGCGGGTCATGATGGTGCTGGCCTCGGGCTTCTCGTACCTGATCAGCAACGCCATCTCGCGGGCCAAGTACGAGGCGGCCTCCCGGTTCAACTTCGAGAGCCCGCTGACCCAGCTGGTCTGGTTGACGTCCATCGTATCGGTGGTCCTGACCTACGCCCTCTCGTATGTCATCGTCCCCCACCTGGGCGGCAACCCGGACCTGTGGTGGCAGCTCTCAACGGTGATCACCTGCGGCACCCTGGCCGGTGCCATCATCCCGGAGCTGGTGAAGGCCTTCACCTCCACCGACTCGCGGCACGTTCGTGAGGTGGTGACTTCCTCGAGGGAGGGTGGCGCATCGCTGAACATCCTGTCGGGCTTCGTGGCCGGAAACTTCTCGGCCTACTGGCTCGGTATCACGATTATGGGCCTCATGGCGATTGCCTACGGCGTGAGCACCATGGGCGTGGGCGAGCTGATGAAGGCGCCGGCCATCTTCGCCTTCGGCCTCGTGGCGTTCGGCTTCCTCGGCATGGGCCCGGTGACCATCGCGGTGGACAGCTACGGGCCGGTGACCGACAACGCGCAATCGATCTACGAGCTCTCCCTGATCGAGCAGGTCCCAAACATCAAGCAGGAGCTCAAGCGCGACTACGGCATGGACGTCAACTTCGAGACCGCCAAGGAGCTGCTGGAGGAGAACGACGGGGCGGGGAACACCTTCAAGGCCACGGCCAAACCGGTGCTGATCGGCACCGCCGTGGTCGGCGCTACTACGATGATCTTCTCGATCATCATGGCGCTCACCCACGGCCTCACCAGCGGGATGGAGTTCCTCTCGATTCTTCACCCACCGTTCCTGCTCGGGCTCATCACCGGCGGCGCCGTGATCTACTGGTTCACCGGGGCCTCCACCCAGGCAGTGACCACCGGCGCCTACCGGGCGGTCGAGTTCATCAAGGCCAACATCCGGCTCGAAGGCGTCACCAAGGCGTCG
>CAZASU010000174.1:0-4330 GCA_964487785.1 uncultured Gemmatimonadaceae bacterium
CTGTCCCGCTGCCCCGCTGTCCGTCTGACCCGCTGTCCCGCTGTCCACCACCGCGCTCTCCTCCCGACCGCTGGTCGGACGGCGCTGCACCAGCGTGGCATTCACCGGCGCTCCTTCGGCCAGCCGCTCCTGCCCCCCGACCACGACCTGCTCCTTGTCCTCGACCCCACTGGTGACCTCCACGAATCCGGGAGTGCGTACCCCCAGCTCTACCTGGCGTCGAGTCGCCTTTCCGTTGGCGATGACCCAGACGAAGTTCGCGCCTTGTAACGGAAGCACCGCGTCTTCCGGGATCACCACCGCCATCGGCCGCACGGCAGTGGCCAGCCGGGCCTCGATGAACATGCCGGCCTGCAGCTCCCGCCGCCGATTGGGAACCTGGGCCTTTACCAGGATCGTGCGTCCGGGGAGCTGGACGATCGGGTCCACGAAATCGACCTTGCCGGTGAATTCGCGTCCTGGCAGCGAGGCGACTCGGAAAGTTACCTCCAGGCCAGGCTTCAGCTGCTCCGCATAGCGCTCGGGTACCTGGAACGCGGCCCGCTGGGGCGAGACGGTCTGCAGGGCAGCGAGACGAGTGTCGCTCGTCACATAGTCCCCCAGGCTCACGAACCGCTGACCGACGACGCCGGCGAACGGTGCGCGCACCAGCGTGCGGGCGAGCCTCACCTTGAGCCGGTCCAGCTGCGCTTCGGTGCTCCGCATGGTGGCGTCCGCGCGTTCGAGCTCCGCCTGTGACGACGCTTTCTGGCTCAAGAGGTCGCGCGTGCGAGCGAGGGACTGGCGCGCCAGGTCGCGATCGGCCTCTAGCTGTGCCACCTGCGCCCGGAGCTCGGCGTCATCGATCTTGAAAAGCGGCGTACCCGCTGCCACTGGCGAGCCTTCCCGAACCAGAATGCGGACCACCCGGCCCTCGACGTCGGGACGGAGCTCGATCGATTGCATGGCCTCGATCTGGCCGGTGGCCAGAATGGCATCCACTACCGTGTCGGCCCGGGCGGCGGCGGCCTCCACCGGCATTGCGGGCGGTCCGCCACCACCCGGCCCTCCGGCGCCGCCGCCGCCTTTGCCTTCCGACTCCGCCTTGTTGCAGGCCGCGAGGGCGGCCAGCGTCAACAATGCTGCGTGCATCGTGCTCACGGTGCGTCCTTGTTCGTGAAGAGTCTCCGGCCGAGTATCGCCTCGAGCCGCGCCAGAGCCAGCCGGTTCAGGTAGCGGGCCTGAACCAGACCCGCCTCCGCCTCAGCCAGGTCCACCTGGGAGTCGAGCAGATCGAGAATCGTGCTCGCGCCCGACCGGTAGCGAAGCTCCTGCATACGATAGGTCTGGCTTGCCACGGCGACGGCGACCAACGCCAGCTCCACCGCCGCGCCAGTAACCTGGTAGCCATCGTAGGAAGCGGTTACATCCCGCCGGACCACGCGCTCCAGATCGTCCCGAATCGCGCGGGCGACGTCGCGGTTGACCCGGGCCCGGCTCACCTCGATCTCGCGCTGTCCGTTGTTCCATAGGGGGAAGGAAAGCCTGAACGTCACTGAACTGATGTTCGAAGCCCCCGGAAAGAGCCGGGTGTCATACCGCTGGTGCAGACCGCCGACGCTGAGCACGGGCAGGTAATCGCCCCGCTGCGCCCGAAGGGCCGCTTCAGCGGAGCTCTCGTTGGCCCGGGCCGTCCGGTACTGCGGGCCCTGGTCGAGCGCGATCTGGAGCGCCTGAGGCAGGCTGATCGGAAGTCCGGCGGCCGGCATGGTATCCACCGGTGCCGCATCGACCGGCCCGGCGGCACCGACCCGCCGACCCAGCTCCAGTTGAGCCGTCCGGAGCGCATTGTGCTGGCGCAAACTATCGACCTGAGCACGAACCAGCTCGAGGACCAGCCGCAGTGAGTCGGTCTGGACCGCCGCTCCAGACGCCACCCGGGCGCGCGCCACGCCCAACCCTTCCCGCGCTCGCCGGGCGCGTTCCCGGTTAACGCGGGACAGCTCCTGGTTGACCAGCACGTCGTAGTAGCTCGACTCCGTCTCCAGAGCCGCGTTGAACCTCTGCTCCAGCTCGCTGGCTTCGGCGCTGGCGAGATCGGCCTTGGTCCGGGAGAGCTCGCTGAATTTCCGCAGGCTGAAAATTTCGTAATTGGCGCTGACCCGTCCAACGACCAGTGTTTGCGTAGGATTCGACGGATCTGCTGGATTGAAGAAGCTCTCGGAGTACTTGGTCTGGTCGAGACCCAGATCAACCGACGGTATGAAGAACGCGAGCATCGCGGCGCGCCGGCCCCACTCGGCATTGTCGATCTGCCCGAGCGCGCGGACGTAATCAGGATCGAAGCTCGACGAGCGTCGGACTGCCTCGGCCAAGGTGATCCGGGGGATGGAGTCGGTCCCCGGGATCGAGTCAACTCGGACCGGCGTAGCCTGGAGCGCGAGCAGCAGCAGAAGCATCAGTCGGCCTCCGCCGGTGCCAAGGCGCCGCTCCGGCTCTCCGCCCGAACCTTCCTGCGCTGAAAGAGCCCATCAAAGATCACATAGACCGACGGGACGACATACAAGGTGAGGAGGGTGGAGAATATCAGTCCTCCCACGATGGCATAGCCCAGCGGACGCCGGCTCAAGGACCCGGCTCCCAGGCCGAGCGCGATCGGAAGCGCCCCGGCGACGGTAGCCACCGAGGTCATGAGGATGGGCCGCAGGCGAATCCGTCCGGCCTCCTGTGCCGCGGCGAGGGTCTCCATGCCACGTTCCTTCAACTGGTTGATGTACTCCACCAGCAGGATGGAGTTCTTGGTTACCAGGCCGATCAGCAGGATCATTCCGATCTGGCTGTACACATTGAGGGTCGAGCCCGCCAGCTTCAGCGTCAGGAGCGCGCCGGTCACCGCGAGCGGCACCGCCAGAAGCACCGTGAACGGGTGCACCAGCGACTCGAACTGGCTGGCGAGGACCATGAAGACCACCACCAGTGCCAGGAGGAAGGCGAAGTAGAGCGCCGAACCGCTCTCTTCCAGCTCGCGCGACTCGCCGGCAAGGGCGGTACTGCTGCCCCGAGGCAGCACCTCATTCGCGATGCTCGTCAGGGAATCGAGTGCCTCACCAAGGGTGAACCCGGTGGCCAGGCTTGCCGTGATGGTTGCCGAGCGCACCCGCTGGAAGTGGTTCAGCTCGCGAGGCCCCACCCCTTCCTGCACAGTGGCGAGCGCTTCCAGCTTCACCAGCTGGTTTTCTCGGCCCCGCACGTACAGCCCCGTCATGTCGCTCGGCGTCGCGCGTGCCCGGGGATCGAGCTGTACGATCACGTCGTACTGTTTGTTGGCGCGGGTAAACGTTCCTGTCTGGCTGCCACCCAGGAGCACCTGGAGGGTGGTCGCGACGTCGGATACGGCTACGCCCAGATCCTCGGCCCGGTCTCGGTCGAAGCTCACGGTGAGCTGAGGCTTGTTGACGCGCAGATCGCTGTCCACGTTGACCAATCCGGGGATCTGCCGGGCCCGGGCGAGCAGGGTGTCGTTGCCCTTGGCCAGCAGATCGAAGTCCGGGTGCTGGATGACGAAGTTCACCGGGCTGCCCCACCCGAAGGCAGGCGGATTGTTGGCAAACGCGAACACGCCCGGAATCCCGAAATACTGCCCCTGGACCTCATTTATGACCTCCATCACCGATCGGTCGCGATCGGCCCAGTCCTCGAGGTTGGTAAAGATGATTCCTCGACTGACCCCGTCCCCGATGTTCACCACGCTGAAGAAGCTGCTGACATCCTTGGTCTTGGAGAGGATTGCCTCGGCCCGCCGCTGGTAACCGTCGGTATAGGCGAGAGAGGAACCCTCCGGTGCGATGATAAACGTCAGGAACCACCCTCGATCCTCCGCGGGGACGAACTCCCGCTTGAGCGACCGAAAGACCAGGAACGCGCTTGCGGTTACCAGCGCCGTGAGACCCACTACGACAAGCCGGTAGCGGAGCGCGAAGGCCAGGCTGCGGGCATACCCGGAGGCCAGGCTATTGAATCCGTTCTCCAGAATCCGGTAGAGCGGCCCATGCCGCTGGGGCACCCGGAGGATCTTGGCACACAGCATTGGCGTCAGCGTGAGCGCGACAAATCCCGAGATGATCACCGAGCCCGCCACCGCAATGCCGAATTCGTTGAACAGGCGGCCGGTGGAACCCTTCAGAAAGGCGAGCGGAGTGAACACCGCCACCAGGGCGATGGTGGTCGAGAGCACGGCGAAGGCGATTTCTCGGGTGCCGTTGATCGCGGCCTCCTCGGGCGACTCGTGCAGCTCTTCCTGGTGCCGGTAGGCGTTCTCCAGCACGATGATCGCGTCGTCCACCACGATGCC
>CAZASU010000175.1:0-4327 GCA_964487785.1 uncultured Gemmatimonadaceae bacterium
TCTCCGGGGGGAGAGGCAGCTCGACTTTAGACAAGGGGCGCCTGCACCAGGAAGACCCCGCTCCAGCCGAGCTCAGCGAACTCGCTCTGATGGGCGTGGAACATGAAGGGGCCGGGATGCTTGTAGCTGAACTCCAGTACCGCACGCTCACCCTGACAGAGTGCCACGATATCGGTCCACTCGTAGCGCTGCAAATCGGTTCCGGTGCGGTAGAGCCGGAAGAGATTGCCGTGCAGGTGGAACGAGTTCAGCAGGTCGAACTCCGTCACGTTTACGAGGTAAACCCGAAGCAGCTCGTCCTTGGGCACCTGGATGGGATACTTCTGATAGTGGAAGGCGACCGTATTGACCGCGTAAACCTCGTTCTCACCGTCCAGATTGGTGTCGAAGCCATTCATCACCATCACCATCTCGCGCGCCGGAGGCCGTCCCTGCTTCGGGTCGATGATGAATGCCCCGTAAAGACCTTTGTGAATGTGGCGCTTGATTGGAACGGTGTGGCAGTGATACAGGTGCAACCCGAACGGCTCGGCGTCGAACTCGTAGACGAAGCTCTGGCCCGGGCGGACCGGCTCGAAGGCGCCGTCCATGCCCGAGGGGTGAATCCCGTGGAAGTGGATGCTGTGAGAATGGCTGCCCTTGTTGACGAACCGCACCCGCAGCCGGTCGCCCTCGGTACAGCGGATGGTTGGACCGGGTACCTGGCCGTTGTAGGTCCACGCGGGATAGAAGACGCCTGGCGCCACCTCGATTTCACGGTCTTCGGCCACCAGCTCGTACTCCCGCAACACCTGACCCGAGGGGAGACGGGACACCTTGCCGGTATCGAAGCGGGTGAGGAAGGCGCCGGGGTCGAATGAGCCGGGAGCGAGCTTGCCCACGGTCATCATGTCGTGATGGGATGCCTGATGCTGGGCCGGGTCGGCGTTCGACTGTCCCAGGCCAGGGAGCGCCAGGACGCTGCCGCCGGCCGCGAGACCCACAGTTCCCAGCGCGCCGGCTCTCAGCAGGTCCCGCCTGGTCAAGGACCGGTCCAATATCTCGTCTTTCTTCCGAGCCATGCTACCCCCTGGTTCTAGGCCAGCCACATCCTGAAAGTCCCCACCAATAGCCATCCGTTCAGTGCGACAATCGTTGCGGCGACCGTCCAGGCCATTGCGGCCAACGGACGGCTATTCACGAACGGTCCCATCTTGCGGCGCTGGCTGGTGAAATAGACCAGCGGGATTACCGCGAACGAGAGCTGAAGGCTCAGAATCACCTGGCTCAGGATGAGCAGCCCACCCGCGCCACGCTCGCCGTACATGGCGGTCACGATGACCGCCGGCACGATGGCGATCAGCCGGGTAATGAGCCGGCGCAGCCAGGCCGGAAGCCGGATGTTGAGGAAGCCTTCCATGACGATCTGCCCGGCAAGGGTGCCGGTAATCGTGGAGTTCTGCCCCGACGCCAGCAGCGCGACGGCGAACAGCGTGCTTGCCAGCGTGGTGCCGAGCAGCGGCGTCAGCAGCCGGTAGGCATCGCCGATGTCGGCCACTTCCTGGTGGCCGGTGTTGTGGAAGGTGGCGGCTGCCAGAATCAGAATGGCGGCGTTGATGAAGAAGGCGAACAGCAGCGCCACGGTCGAGTCCAGGGTGGCGAAGCGGATGGCCTCCCGCTTCGACTCGTCGTCCGGCAGCACCTTCCGGGTCTGCACGATGGACGAGTGCAGATACAGATTATGCGGCATGACGGTGGCGCCGAGGATGCCGATAGCGATGTAGAGCATGATGGGATTGCTCACGATCTCCGTCGTGGGCACCAGGCCGCGCATGATCGCCGCAATGGCGGGCTTGGCCATGAACAGCTCGATGGCGAAGCAGACGCCAATCGTGATCACGAGGGCTATGACGAACGCCTCGAGCCAGCGGAATCCCTTGTTCTGGAGCAGCAGGATCAACAGCACGTCGAACGCCGTAAGGCACACGCCCCAGATCAGCGGGATGCCGAATAGCAGGTTCAACGCGATGGCAGACCCGATCACCTCGGCCAGGTCGCAGGCGGCAATGGCAATCTCGCAGAGCACCCATAGCACGAAGCTGACCGGGCGCGAGTAGTGGTCGCGGCAGGCCTGCGCCAGGTCCCGGCCAGTGGCGATGCCCAGCTTAAGCGCGAGTGCCTGCAGGAGGATCGCCATCAGGTTGGACAGCAGGATGACGCTGAGGAGCGTGTAGCCGAAGCGGGAGCCGCCGGCGAGGTCGGTGGCCCAGTTGCCCGGATCCATGTACCCCACGGCCACCATGTACCCGGGGCCCGCAAATGCCAGCGCCTTACGCCAAAAAGAGGCACCCTTCGGCACCTGGACCGAATGGTACGACTCCGGCAGGCTCGGCATGGTGCGGGGATAACGCCACCCAGTCAGCACCTCCACTGGCGGGTTAGATGCGGCGCTCACCGCCCCTCCTCCCGGGCACAGAGGAGCGCATGACCGAGCTCCCGCCCAATGACCTGTCGCTCACCGCCGACCGCGATGGTGACGAGATCATCGAACGGCTGACGATCCACCACCGTGACCTGCACGCCCGGCCTCAACCCCAGCGATGCGATATACCGCAGCCGCTCCGGCTGGCTCTCATGAACGCGCTGGATCTCCACCGTTTCGCCGACCGGGACATCGGAAAGCGCGGTGCAGGCCAGCTCGTGAATGGATCCGTCGGCCGAAGGAATCGGGTCTCCATGAGGGTCGACGCTCGGATTTCCGAGTGCGGTGGCCATCCGCTCGATCATCGTTTCCGACACAGCGTGCTCCAGCCGCTCGGCCTCCTCGTGGACGGTATCCCAGGAATAACCGAGGAACTCGACGAGGTAGGCCTCGATCAGCCGGTGCCGGCGGACCATCCTGAGGGCTGCGCGGCGTCCTTCCCCGGTGAGCTGAACCCCGCGATAGGGCACGTGCTCCAGCAAACCATGCTCGGATAACCGCTTGACCATACCGGTTACCGAGGGAGGCGAGAGGGCCAAGAGGCTGGCGATTTCGCTGGTGGAGGCGGGACGACCTTCTGGGGACAGCTGGTAAATGGCCTTCAGGTAATCTTCTACCGATCGAGTCAGGGAGTCGGGTACCGCGGCGGCTCGCATTAGGTTCCCAAGTGATTTAGGTTGAGCTAATACTGTATTGCGAACCTCCTAAAGTCAAGTTTACGTGACGCAAAAATCAGTAAGAATCCGCTCCGTCATGCCCCAGACGATCCCGTCTTGGAGCCGGTAGGCCTGGACCTCACGCTTCTGGCCGGCAACCTCGAGGCTGGCCAGGTGGTATCCCCCAGGTTGGAGAAGATCTGCGAGGGCAACCCACCGGGTGGCGGCCACTTCAGCGTTGAGTACGAGTGGGGGGCGCGCGGGCAGGAGGAAGGCGAAGGGTCGAACCGCGATCGGTGGGAGAACCGGATTCCGGGGCACCACGTCGTCGAGGCTGCCGAGCAATTGCTCCGCGAGGAGGTCCGGGTCCTTCGGCTCGCGCCGGCCGCCGGGCAGCCCCATGTGTCCCGACCAGGGATCGCCCGGGCGCTCGGCCCGTCGTATCAGCAGGATGGCGTCGGGGTCGGGAGCAATGACGACGGCCACTACGGCCCATATCAGGGCGGCATCGTCAGGAGTCGAGGGAAGGCGGCGGGCCAGGCGCTCCTTGAGCCGGGTGAGCCGGCCGGTCAGTGCGAGTGAGATCCGCAGCCGCCTCCACAGCAGTGGTTCGGAGGGGTCAAGAGGCGCCGGTCATGCGCTCGCTGAGCTCCCATAGTCGTCGCGCCGGCGCCTCATCGTAGGACTCGCGCGACGAGCGCCTGGCCTGCTTACGCTCGAAATATTTCCCCGTCACCCTCTCCACCTCGGCGGAAGAGGCGAGATAGATGCTGGTCTCCGCACCCTCTTCGGGCTTGGCACCGAAGGTGCTTGCAGTGCCTGCCCCGGGGGCTACCCCCATGTAGTCGGCCAGCATTCCAGTCGCGACGACGCCTGGATTCAGACAGTTTGCGGTAATCCCGGTCCCCCGGAGGCGCCTGGCCAGCTCGTAGGTGAACAGAATGTTGGCCAGCTTCGACCGGCTATACACCTGCTTGGGGTCGTAACCCTGCTCGGCCTGCAGATCGTCGAAATCCATGCCGGCGTGGGTGTGAGCCCCCGACGAGACGTTGATGATCCTTGAGGGAGCGCCCGCCTTGAGCTGCGGCAGCAGCAGGGTGGTCAGAAGGAAGTAGGCCAGATGGTTGACGGCGAGCTGCATCTCGAGCCCGTCTACCGTGACTTCACGCCTCCGGGGAATGACGCCGGCGTTGTTGATGAGCACATGGAG
>CAZASU010000176.1:0-4301 GCA_964487785.1 uncultured Gemmatimonadaceae bacterium
TTGGGCCCGGTACTTACCTTCCAGCAGCCACCCCCACCCCCAGCGGCCGTCATACGGATGCACCACCTCGGCCCGGCGGTCTCCCTGGAAGATAGGCCGCCCCTCGTTGGTCCACTGAAACAGGCTGCTGCCGAGGTTCCGGACATTGGGGTAGCCCGCCTGGCCCAGCCAGGTGGCCACCAGGGCCCCGCGGTATCCGGCGGACGAGTACACCACGATGGGGGTGTCCTTGGGAAAGCGGGTCAGGCCCACCAGGCTGGGCCGATAGGGATCCATCCGCCTGGCCCCCTGCAGGTGACTCACCTCGTATTCAGCCTCAGTACGCGCGTCCAGCAACACCGGCTGGGGCCGGGCCGCATCCTCCCGCCAGCGGGCCAGGTCACGGGTTACGATCCAATTGACGTCAGGGAACTTGTACGATGTGGCCCGTTGGAGAATCTCAAAGGCCAGCGGGCGCCCGGCTACCAGCAGCACCACCCCACCGATCAGGGTCGGAAGCACGAAAAGAACCAGGAAGAGCTTCATTAGCCGGCGCATGTCGGAAGATAGCCCCTCCCGCTATCTTCCCCCCTCCTACCCGATGTCCGGCGTTGTCCGGTCCACACGCCCGAAAGGAGCCGGTCCTGAGCGCAGAGATTACCCGCACCCGAGCCGTGCGACCGGATCCCTCGTCGTCATCCTCCCGCGAAGCCGACCCGTCGCCCGAAGTAGCGTGGCGGAGCATCAATTCAATACGCGCCCTCACCATGGACGCCGTGGAGAAGGCGCAATCGGGACACCCCGGCACTCCGATGGCGCTGGCGCCCGCCGCGTACGTCCTGTGGACCCGGTTCCTCAGCCACAACCCTGGAAATCCGGAGTGGGCCGATCGTGACCGTTTCGTTCTCTCCTGCGGCCACGCGTCGATGCTGCTCTACTCGCTGCTTCACCTTAGCGGGTACGACCTGCCGCTCCAGGAGATCATGAACTTCCGGCAGTGGGGTTCCCTGACCCCGGGGCATCCCGAACGGGGGCACACGCCGGGGGTCGAGACCACTACGGGTCCCCTGGGCCAGGGAGTCGGAAACGCGGTGGGGATGGCCATCGCGGAACGGTTTCTCGCCGGCCATTTCAACCGTCCGGACCTCACGATCGTGGATCACCGCACCTGGGTCATGGCCAGCGACGGCGATCTGATGGAAGGCGTGACGAGTGAAGTAGCCTCGCTGGCCGGGCATCTGCGATTGGGAAAGCTGAACGTCATTTACGACGACAATCACATCACGATCGACGGCGACACCGCCCTCAGCTTTTCAGAGGACGTGGCTCGGCGCTTCGAGTCCTATGGGTGGCAGGTGCTGAAGGTTCCTGACGGCAACGACCTCGGCGCGATTGCCGCCGCATACGAAGCAGCCCGAGCCGAGACCACGCGTCCATCCCTCGTCATCCTGCGAACCGTCATCGCCGATCCCGCTCCCACCAAGCGCAACACCGCCGAGGCGCATGGAGCCCCGCTGGGCGCCGAGGAAGTCCGGCGCACCAAGGAAATCATGGAGTGGCCACAGGAGCCTGCCTTCCACATACCGGAGGACGCGCTTGCTCATTGGCGCGGTGCGGTTTCCCGTGGGGCCGAGCTCGAGTCGCAATGGCAGAAGCGTTTTGACGCGTACGAGACGGCGCACCCCGACCTGGCGGCCGAGTTCAAGCAGTGGCTTTCGGGAGCGCTGCCGGAAGGCTGGGAAAAGGCCTTGCCCGCGGTCACCCCGTCCGCGGGGCAGCTGGCCACTCGCCAGGCCTCCGGCCTGGCCCTTCAGGCCATTGCCGCAGCGGTTCCCAACCTGGTGGGCGGATCGGCGGACCTGGGCGGCAGCACCGGGACCACCTTGAAGCAGGGTGGCACCTTCGGGCCTGCAACCACGGGCCGGACGTTTCATTGGGGAGTGCGGGAGCACGGCATGGCCGCCTGTCTGAACGGCATTGCCGCGCACGGCGGCCTGCGGCCGTTCGGAAGCACCTTCCTGGTGTTCTCCGATTACATGAAGCCGTCGATCCGCCTGGCCGCCATCATGCGCCTTCCCGTCATTTATATCGGCACCCACGACTCGATCGGTGTGGGGGAAGACGGCCCGACCCATCAGCCGGTCGAGCACCTGGCCATGCTTCGATCGATTCCAAACCTGGTTACACTGCGTCCGGCGGATGCCGGTGAAACGATCGAAGCGTGGCGGGTGGCGATGGAGCGCCGGGATGGACCAACGATGCTGGTGCTCACCCGGCAGAAACTGCCGGTCCTGGATCGCACCGTGGTCGGCGCCGCGGATGGCTTGAGGCGGGGAGCGTACGTGCTCATGGACCCGCCGGGGACGGGCGGCCTGGACTCGATCCTCATAGCTACGGGATCAGAGGTGGCAGTCGTCCTCGGCGCGGCCAGGCTGCTCCTGGCCGAAGGAATCCGGGCCCGTGTGGTCTCCATGCCCTCCTGGGAGCTTTTCGCCGCCCAGCCGGAGCGCTATCGTGACACGGTGCTGCCACCCGAGGTCAGAGCCCGGGTCGCCGTAGAGGCGGCGGGCGCATTCGGCTGGTCGCGCTGGACCACTGACCAAGGCACGATGATCGGCATGGAAGGATTCGGGGCTTCCGCCCCGGGTGAGCGGCTGTTTCAAGAGTTCAAGCTCACCCCGGAGCACGTGGCCGAAGCGGCCCGGCGGCTCACTTCGAGCAATCGCGGCTCTCCCAGCCGGAGGTCAGAATGAGCGTAGAGCACGGGCGCCCGGAGACCAATCCGCTACTCCGGCTGAGTCAGCTGGGCCAGAGCCTCTGGTACGACTACATCACTCGCGATCTTGTCGCGTCAGGCCAGCTCGCGCGCCTCATTGCCGAGGACGGCCTCCGGGGCATGACCTCGAACCCCACGATCTTCGAGAAGGCGATTGCCGGGAGCCGGCTCTACGACGAGGATATCCGCCGGTTGACGGACCAGGGTTGCACCGCCGGCGAGATCTTCGAGTCGCTGGCTGTGGCCGACGTCCGGGCCGCGTGCGACGCCTTCCTGCCGCTCTATCAGCAGTCCGCCGGCGCCGACGGGTTCGTGTCGCTCGAGGTGTCGCCCACACTGGCGCATGACGCAGATGGCACGATCCACCAAGCGGAACGCCTCTGGGGTGCAGTGGCCCGGCCCAACGCGATGATCAAGATCCCGGGTACCCGGGCGGGCCTCCCGGCCATCACCCACTGCATCGCGGCTGGGATCAACGTCAACGTCACCCTGCTCTTCTCGATCGAGCGTTATGCCGAGGTGGTAGAGGCATTCCTGGCGGGCATGGAGTTACGGCTGAATCGGGGGCTTTCAATTCAGGCGATCGCGTCGGTGGCCAGCTTCTTCGTGAGCCGGGTGGACGGGAAGGTTGATGCGCTGCTGGATGGTACACCGGGCCACCCGTTGCGCAGCAAGATCGCCATTGCCAATGCCAGCATGGCCTACGGCGCATTTGAGCGGACCCTGGGAAGCCCTCGGTGGGACAGGCTGGCGCGGGCGGGGGCACGTCCCCAGCGGCCGCTCTGGGCATCGACCAGCACCAAGGACCCCCGCCTTCCGGACGTGTACTACGTCGAGGCGCTGGCGGCTCCTCACACCGTCAACACCCTTCCTCCAGAGACGTTCGACGCCTACCGCGACCACGGCGATCCGGCAATCCGGATTCAGGAGAATGTTGCTGCCGCCCCCGCGCAGCTCGAAGCCCTGGCCCAAGCGGGCATCGACCTCAACACCGTCACCCGCGAGCTCGAGGCCGAGGGAGTAGCCAAGTTTGCCGCCTCGTATGCGGCGGTGCTGGCCGGCATCGACGCCAAAGCGGGGGCGTTAGCCGCACGGTGAGTGCAGTCTGGCGCTACCTCCGCAGCATCTCTGGCACCAAGTGGATCCTCATCTTCATGGTGATCGGTGCGCTGGTCGGGTGGCTCAACCCCGACCTCGGCACCAGCCTTAAGCCCCTGTCGACGATCTTCCTTCGGATGATCAAGTCGATCGTGGTGCCGATCATCTTCGGCAGCCTCGTCATCGGCATTGCCGGTCACGGGGACGACATGAAACGCGTCGGGCGCCTGGCGTTCAAGTCCATCGTCTACTTCGAGATCGTTACCACGGCGGCCCTGGTCATCGGGCTCGCGGCGGTGAACCTCACCCAGCCCGGAGTCGGGGTAAAGCTGGTGGCCTCCGCCGAACCGGGGCAGCAGTTGGCGCAGAAGACTACCACGCTCGGCGGGATCCTCGAGCACCTGGTGCCTCAGAGCTTCTTCGAGGCGGCCGCGAACAACGAGGTTCT
>CAZASU010000177.1:0-1974 GCA_964487785.1 uncultured Gemmatimonadaceae bacterium
TCGAACGT
Source organism: uncultured Gemmatimonadaceae bacterium (assembly GCA_964487785.1). Classification (GTDB taxonomy): domain Bacteria; phylum Gemmatimonadota; class Gemmatimonadetes; order Gemmatimonadales; family GWC2-71-9; genus CAVVWJ01. The sequence goes on from CAZASU010000177.1 coordinate 9, forward strand.
CACCGTACCGAGCGGATCGGCTGGCTCCGGGCCGCGGTGCTGGGCGCCAACGACGGCATCGTTTCAACCGCGAGTCTCATTCTCGGTGTAGCCGCCGCCGAGGCAAGCCGCTCGAGCGTCCTTGTGGCCGGTGTGGCCGGGCTCGTGGCCGGGGCCATGTCCATGGCCGCGGGTGAGTACGTTTCGGTCAGTTCGCAGGCCGATACGGAGAGGGCGGACCTGGAACGCGAACGCCTGGAACTGGCCGCCGGCGGCACAGCCGAGTCCGACGAGCTGACGGCCATCTACGTCGCGCGGGGACTGGAGCCAGCGCTCGCCCGGGAAGTGGCACAGCAACTGATGGCCCACGATGCCCTGGGCGCCCACGCACGGGACGAACTCGGCATCTCGGCTGCCCTGAGGGCTCGCCCGGTGCAGGCGGCCCTCACCTCAGCGGTGACCTTCGCTATCGGCGCGGCGCTCCCATTGTTGATGGTCTACGTGACACCGCTGACCAGGCTCGTCCCCCTGGTGGCGGGCACCTCGCTCGCGTTCCTGGGCCTCCTGGGGGGACTGGCTGCGCGGGCTGGTGGAGCACGTACGCTGGTTGGAGCGGCTCGTGTCGTGTTCTGGGGTGCGCTGGCGATGGGCCTGACCGCAGCGGTCGGCGGGCTGTTCGGCACCATAGCCTCTTGAATGTCGCGCTCGGCATAATGTCAGCGCGCCGGCTTCATCATCTGCATGTGCATCGCCATCAGCCGTTTCATCCGGTCGGCATGTGCCCGCATCCTGGTGGAGAGCGCCTGACCCTTGAGTCCCGGCAGGTCGGCCAGGTCCTGCTTCACCGAATCTGTCAGCGCTCTCGATCCGGGTGTTTCCGACATTTTCATCTGCCGCATCTGCCCGCCCATCTGATCCATCATCTGCGACATCTTTCCCTCGTGGCCGGCCATCATGGCAGACATCTGCTCCGGACTCATCTTCATCATCGAATCCATGTGCGCTTGCATCATGGGCATCATGCTGGAATGGTCCATTCCCGACATCCCATCCATTCGGCCGCTGTCCATGGCCATCCCACGCATTTTGCCGCTGTCCATCGCCATCCCGCGGGGGGAGTCCGCCGCCGGTTCTTCCTTTGGTCTGCTACAGGCAGCCGACGCCATGAGACCGACGATCATCGCTGCGTTAAGTGCTTTCATTTTGTCTGCTCCCGAGGTCTCGCCTCGATTAGGGTACGTCACACTGCAAGGTCAGGTTCGCCGCCTCGCGCGTCAAGAAGCTCGTTATTCGCCACCTTCTCCAGTCCGCGGCGACGCCACAGGTAATACAGCGCCGGAATCACCACGAGCGTGAGAATCGTGGAGGTCACCATTCCGCCCACCATCGGCGCCGCGATTCGCTGCATCACCTCGGCGCCGGTGCCATGGCTCCAGAGGGCGGGCAGGAGACCGAGCATGATCGCCGCCACCGTCATGAGCTTGGGCCGGAGACGATTCACCGCACCATACTCGATCGCCCCGACCAGCTCAGCAAGCGACGGTTTCCTCCCATTGCGGGTGATGTCCTGCCAGGCATGGTCGAGGTAGAGCAGCATGACCACACCTGTCTCCGCCGCCACGCCGGCGAGGGCGATGAACCCCACCGCCACGGCAATGGAGAGGTTGTAATCCAGCAGCCACATCGCCCATACCCCTCCGATCAGCGCGAACGGGAGTGAGAGCATGACGATACCCATCTCGACCACGCTGCCGAAGGTGAGATACAGGAGGAGTGCGATGACAGCGAGGGTGAGCGGCACAACCACTGCGAGCCGGGCCTTTACGCGCTCCAGCGCCTCATACTGGCCGCTCCACGCTAGTCGATAGCCAGCGGGGATGGTGACCTCCCGGGCGACGACCTGCTTGGCATCGGCCACGTAGCCGCCTACGTCCCGGCCCCGAACATCGATCGACACGAGGTCATTCAGGTAGCCGTTCTCGCTACG
>CAZASU010000177.1:2074-4268 GCA_964487785.1 uncultured Gemmatimonadaceae bacterium
ATGCCGGTGGAGAGCATGTCGGTGCGGTTCTTGATCGGCATGGTCCAGCTGTTCACCGCTCCGGTAATCCGGAGTGCCCGATCCATCTCCGCGACGAGCGCGTCCTGGGTCATCCCGGGGCGCCATTCCGATGGCGGCTTCAGATTGATCGTGGTCTCCACCATGGAGATCGGGGCCCAGTCGGTTGCGGTGTTGGCCCGACCGGCCTTTCCCCAGACCGACTCTACCTCGGGGAAGGTCATCAGGATGCTGTCCTGCACCTTCAGTAGCCGCCGCTGCTGGGTCAGCGAGACGCTGGGCAGGGTATTCGGCATGTACATGAGGCTACCCTCCCGGAGAGGGGGCATGAACTCACTGCCGAGCCCAGCGAACGGAATGAGCGTCAATGCCAACGCCGCCACCGCGCCAACGATGACCAGCACTCGAGCCCGCAGGGACCAGCGCAGCACCGGCCGGTACACTCGAGCCGCCCAGCGATTGAGCGGGTTGGCCGCCTCGGGACGGATTCGGCCCTTGATGAGGAACCCCATCAGTACCGGGACGACTGTCACCGAGAGGAGCGCGGCCGCCGCCATGGCGAAGGTCTTGGTCAGCGCCAGCGGCCGGAACAACCGTCCCTCCTGGTCCTCGAGAGTGAAGACTGGGAGGAACGACAGCGTGATGATGAGTAGCGACATGAACAGCGCGGGGCCGACTTCCGTCGCGGCGGCGGTCACCATCCGCCAGTGGTCGGTCCCCTCGTTCTCGCGTTCCCCCCTCTCGATGTGCTTGTGCAGGTTCTCGATCATCACGATGGCCGCATCGATCATGGCACCAATTGCGATGGCTATGCCCCCGAGCGACATGATATTGGCGTTAATCCCCAGCCAACGGATGAGCGCGAGCGAGGCCAGGATACCAAGCGGCAGGGTCGCAATCGCGACCAGGGCACTGCGGGCATGGAGCAGAAAGAGCACGCAGACCAGGCCCACGATGACCGATTCCTCGATGAGCGTGCGAAAAAGCGTTGTGATGGACCGGTGAATCAGATCGGTCCGGTCGTAGGTGGTCACGACTCGCACACCCGGGGGCAGTGACGGCGCGAGCTCGGCCAGCTTCGCCTTGACCCGGTCGACCACATCGAGGGCGTTCGCCCCCACCCGCATCACAACGACGCCGCCTACTGCCTCGCCCAGGCCGTTCCGTTCAGCGATACCGGTTCGGAGGTCCGGCCCGATCGTGACCTGCGCAACATCGCCAACGCGAATCGGTCGTCCACCAGTTCCCGCGCCCACCGCGACGTCGGCGATGTCCTCCATGCCTCGGAAGTAGCCCAGTCCGCGAATCGCATAGTCGCTTCCAGCCACCTCGATCGTGCGCGCGCCGACATCCTGATTGGCTCCCCGCACCGCCGCGACGATCTGCTGTGCGGTCACCCCGAATGCCCTGAGCCGGGCAGGGTCGAGGAGAACCTGGTATTGCTGTACGAAGCCACCTATGCTCGCCACCTCGGCGACACCCGGTACACCCTGCAAGGCGTACCGCACCTGGAAGTCCTGGATGGTCCGGAGCCGGGCAGGGGAGTACCCGGTGCCCTCGATGGCATACTGGTACACCCAGCCGACGCCGGTGGCGTCCGGACCCAGCTCGGTCTTGGCTCCAGCGGGGAGCTTCGATTGGACGGAGTTGAGGCGCTCGAGCACACGAGAGCGGGCCCAGTAGAGGTCAGTGCCCTCCTTGAAGATCACGTAGACGAAGCTGCCACTAAACATGGATTGTCCCCGCACGGCCTTCGTGTTGGGCACGCCGAGGAGTGCGGTCACTAGAGGGTAGGTGACCTGGTTCTCGACAACCTGGGGGGCCTGGCCTGGGTAATCGGTATAGACGATGACCTGCACGTCCGAGAGATCAGGGATAGCGTCCACCGGCATGGAGCGTACGTAGAGGCTGCCGGCAATCAGTAATGCCAAGGCGAACGCGGCGACCAGCCCGCGCCGCGAAATGGACCAGGCAATCAGCCGGGCAATCATCGCTTGCGCTCCTCGCCCATCTTCATCCCCTCCATCTCCTTCCCATCCGCCCTGGGGGCACCCGCCCCGCTGTCCCCCCGCCCAGAGGGCTCCCGCCCCGCCGTCATCCCGCCCATGTCGAGGCCCATGCCCATCTGCAGCATCAGTCCCTGCATGGCGGCAGCCAGGTTCGATTCCGAATCCAG
>CAZASU010000178.1:0-4205 GCA_964487785.1 uncultured Gemmatimonadaceae bacterium
ACCATCGCGAGCCGGTGGTCGAGCGCCCACGCGATCAGCCGCTGATAGCGCAGCGCCTGGCGGTCGAACCACCGATTGAAGCGGTCGAGCGTCCGCGCGATGGGGTTGCGCCGTTCGTGCGCTTCGGTCTGCGGGTCGGCCCAATAGGCCGAGAGCATCGGGTCCAGCGAGAAGCTCACGAAGAGGGACACCAGCACCGCGCAGGCGATGGTCAGTGCGAACGGCTTGAACCACTGCCCCGCGATGCCATACATGAATGCCACCGGCACGAATACCGCGACGATCGAGAAGGTGGTGGCGGCCACGGCGAGTCCGATCTCGTCGGTACCCTCGATCGAGGCCCGCATGTGGTCCTTCCCCATCTCGATGTGCCGGACGATGTTCTCCCGCACCACGATGGCGTCGTCGATCAAAATGCCGATCGAGAGCGACAGGCCAAGCAATGACATGGTGTTCAGGGTGAATCCGAAGGCCCAGATGGCGATGAAAGCGGCCAGCGCCGAGACCGGCAGCGCCAGGCCGGTGATGACCGTCGAGCGCCAGGAGTTCAGGAAGAGGAAGACCACCAGCACCGTCAGCAGCGCGCCCTCCACCAGCGCCTCCTGCACGTTGGCCACCGCCCGGCTGACCCGCTCACCCGCGTCCTGGACGATCTCGAGCTTCACGCCGGCTGGCATGCTGCTCTGCAACCCGGCGACCCGGGCCCGGATCTCGTCGCTCACCTGCGTGGTGCTGTATCCCTTGGACTTGATGACCTCGAGCCCGACAGCCTGCCGGTCGTTGTAAAGCGCCAGAGTGCGGGGCTCCTCGGTGCCGTCATACACCTTGGCAACCTGGCCCAGCCGGATCGTCTGCCCCTGCCGTTCGGCCACCACCAGCCTGGCGAAATCCGACGCCCCTTCAGCCCGGCCCTGCAGCCGGATGGTGCGCTCTTCCAGCTCGCCGTTCAACCGCCCCACCGGCGCCGCCAGGTTCTGCGACTGAAGCGCCTGCACCACCTGAGAGACGCTGACGCCCGATGCCTCCAGCGCCTGAGGCTGAACCTCGACCGTCATCTCCCGCTCGATATTGCCCACCACGCTCACCTGGGCCACACCCGGGATCGCTCGCAGCGCGCGAGCCACGCCGGGGTCGGCCAGACGGCTCAGGGTGGTGGCCGGCACCGAGGCCGAGGTGAGCGTCATGGTGATGATCGGCTGCTCGGAAGGATCGAACCGGGTGAGAACCGGCTCCTCCATTTCGACCGGCAGGTCATCCCGTTTGGTGGAGATGGCGTCCCGGATATCCTGGGAAGCCTGCTGGATCGGCTTCTCGAAGTCGAAAAAGATGGTGCAGGAGGCCAGGCCATCGGTGCCGGAACAAGTGGACTTGTCACCGTCCACGCCGCTGATGCCGAAGATCGCGTCTTCGATCGGCTCGATGATTTCCCGGGTGACTTCCGACGGAGATGCTCCCGGGTAGACGATGTTGAGCCCGATTACCGGCTGCTGGATGTCGGGGAACTCGTCGGTGTGCAGGTTCAGCAGGGCGAAGATTCCAAAGACAACCAGCGCCACCATGGCGGTCACGGTGACGATGGGCCGCTTGATGGCAAAATCGGAGATAAACATCAGCGGCTGGCCTCCTCCTCCTCGGTAATCCGAACCGCGGCCCCTTCGGTCACCCCTTGGGCCGAGCCGAGCAGCACGGTGTCGCCCGGCGTGATGCCGGAATGGATCTCCACCAGCTCGGTGGCCTCATCACGGACGCCCAACCGCACCGGCACGACTTCGACCTTGCCGCCCTTGAGCCGGTGGATCACTGGCGCCGTTCCCCGGCGATCCACCGCGGAGGTGGGCACGGCGACTGCCCGCCGGGCATCGGTTGCTACGCGTCCCTCGGCGTAGAGCCCTGCCACCAGGGACTGCTCGGCGTTGGGGATCACGACATAGATCCGTGCCTGGCGGGTCGCCGGATCCACGGCCGGGTTGATCCGCTCGATCCTCCCGCTGAAGCGGCGGTCATAGCCACTGACGTTGAACTCCACCGGCGCACCGACCTTGAGACGGTCGATCTCTTCGACCGGCACCGTGGCCTCGAGGCGCAGACTACTGAGATCAATAATGGTGAAGAGGCTTGCGCCCACCTGCACGACGTCGCCCGGATCGACCGCCCTCTCACTCACGGCGCCGCTGATCGGAGCCCGAACCATGGTATTGGCGAGCTGCTTCCCGGCCAGGGCCAGCCTCGCCTGCGCATCCGCCATCCCGCCCTCGGCGTTGGTGGCGTTGAGCTGAGCAGTTTCCAGGTCCCGTTCCGGCAGTGCTCCCGCCTGGGCGAGCCGGCCGGCCCGTTCCGCATTGCGCCGCGCGTTCTGCAGCGCGGATTCGGCGCTGCGCACCGCGGACTTGGCAGAGAGGTAGGCATCACGCACCGCGGTATCGTTGAGCCGTGCGAGCAACACCCCGCGGCGCACCCGCTGTCCCTCATCGGCGAAGGTGCGCTCCACCTGCCCGCCCAGCTCCGCGCGGACCCTGGCTTCGGTCCTCGCTTCCAGCGATCCCGAGATCGGAGGGCCGCTACGAAGCTGCTCCAGCTTCGCGACCGCGATGTTCTCTCGCCCGATCAGCACCACCGGATCGGGGGCCGCCATTCCGGTGTCGGTTGCCTTCTTCTCGCACGAGGCGAGAGCGAGGGCAAGCACCGCCAGCACAGCCCAGGAACATTCCTGCCCGAACGGACACCGCTGCTCGCGCATCATTGGCCTGCCGCTCCCGGTTGGGTTGTTCCTGTGAAGTCGCTCTCCGCAGTCGGCGGCGGCGGCTGATAGACTGGAGTGCTGGTGTTGGACGAGGTGGAAGCTGACGGCACTGCGCCCAGCGCGGCCGCCCCGGCCAGGGGGAGCGCCGGGAGCAGCACGATACGCACCTTGGCCACCTGAAGATCGCGGGCTGCACGGGCCCGGCTGGCTTGGGCCTGCTGAAGCTGGATGCGGGAATCGAGCAGCTCAGTCTGGGTCGACAGACCCTCGCGGTAGCGCAGCTCGGCGATCTGATAGGCGCGCGCGGCCTGTTCCACCGTGCCGGCGCTGGCCTGCCAGGCCGCATCCGCGGCCTCGAGCTGGGTGGCGGCGGTCCGGGCATCGACCTCGGCCAACTCGTGGATCTGCTGCAGCCGCAACTCCGCCTCCCTCAGGTTGGCGCGGGCAACGTCCTCTTCGCCGCCGATGCGTCCGCCGGTGAAGATGGGGAGCTGAAGGCCGAGTGATACCACCCAGTCATCCACGAATCGCGCGCCGAACGGAGAGACCTTTTCCGGATATCCGAGCTGAGCATACTGCGACGTGAGCGCCACCTGAGGCAGGCGTTGACCCCGGGCCACCCGAAGCAGGCCACGCTGCGCCTCGACCGCCTCTGCTGCCTGCCGAACGGGGGCCCGGGCCGCGGTTCCCGTGTCTCCCGAGGTCCCAGCCACCGCCTCGAGCCGAGCCGAATCGGTCAGCGCGGTGTCGCCCAGCTCCGTCGTGAGCGCCAGTGGCTCATCCAGTGGAACATCCAGCAGAGACTTGAGCCGGAAATACGCCAGATCGCGATCGGCGCGCCGCTGAATCACGATGGGGCGCTGATTGTCGCGCGTCACTCGCGCGCGAAGCAGGTCGAATTCGGAGAGATTGCCCACCTCCCGCGCCAGCTGAGTCTGGCTCAGCGTGGTGTCCGCCTGATCGAGCGTTGCCTGAGCGATGGTGAACAGACGATCGGCCAGGCTGGCATCGTAATACGCCCCAGTCACATCGAGTAGCAGCTGAGCCCGAGCCGATGTCAGCCCGATGGCTGCGCTCCGAACGCCGGCACCTGCGGCCTGCGCCTGTCCCCGCACGCGCCCACCGCTGAACAGCGTTTGGGAGAAGGACAGGCCGAAGCGGTACGTGTTCTCCCGCCCGAACGGCAGGTCCCGGAGGCTCCCGAATGGGTCCGCGGCACTGGCGCACTCCACAGCGTTTTCCAGCGAGTCCAGTCGCTGGTCGATCGGCAAACCCGGCTGGGCCACGAACCGGTCGCAGGAGGGAGCCGGGGTGGAGCCGGTGTCCCTGCCAGCGTCGAGGGCGGAGAACTGACTCTGGAGGGTCCGCTGATAGGACGCGGAGCCGCTGAGCTGAGGGAAATACGCGCTCCGGGCCCGCCGGCGGTCTCCCTCGGCGCGGGCGAGCCCCCCCCGGGCAATGCCGA
>CAZASU010000179.1:0-4177 GCA_964487785.1 uncultured Gemmatimonadaceae bacterium
TACCGGATGACCGAGGCACTGGTGGGTGAGCGGGGGCTGGCGGAAGCGGTGCGCGCCGGCGCGCAGGAGTTTCAGGCGGCCGAAGACGCAGCGAGAGGGATACAGACTGCCTGAGAGGGAGGTCAAGGGTCTAGGGTCAAGGGTCTATCATGAAATCGGATCTAGTAGGGAGTAGACCCTAGACTGCCAGTTCTCGACTCCTCACTTCCCCACGCAAAAACTCCCAAACACCCGGTCCAGCACCTCCTCGATGTCCACTGCGCCCAGCAGCTCGTCGAGTGCGGCCGTGGCCTCGCGCACGTGGTGAGCCGCCAGCACCGCGTCGCCGCGCTGGCCGAGGTGGGGAACTGCCTGAGCTAGCGCTTCCTGCGCGCGGACCAGCGCGGTCCGGTGCCGCTCCCGGGTGATCGCCGGTTCCAGGTCGGCCAGCTCGATCCGCTCGGAAAACACTCGCTCGGCGGCCGCCCGGCGGAGCGCGCCGAGCCCCACTCCGCTTATGACTGACACGGCAAGCCCCTCCCCCGAGCCTTCCGCAAGATCGGACTTGGTGCGCACCAGCAGGGTTGGTCTCGAGGCCGCAATGGCGACCTCGTCGCCCCCCAGGTCACGACCGGACTCGACACAAAGCAACACCAGATCCGCGGCGGCCAGATAGCGGCGGCTGACTTCGACCCCCAGCCGGTCTATCTGTTGCGGAGCATCCCACAAGCCGGCGGTATCGGCCAGGCGCACCGGCCAGCCCAGAAAGTCGGTGTGCGCTTCGACGGCATCGCGGGTGGTGCCGGGGACTTCGGTGACCAGTGTCCGGGCGCTCCCCAGGAGGGCGTTGAAGAGCGAGGACTTGCCGGCGTTGGGACGCCCGGCGAACACGAGCAGGGCACCCTCCCGAAGCCGCTCGGCCGAAGGCGCGCCCGACACCAGCAGCCGTATCTGGTCGCCCGCCGCTTCGATCTGCCGAGCCACGCGTTCCGGCGGCACCGGGCCATCGTCCTCCTCGGGAAAGTCGATATCGTAGCTGAGAAGTGCCTGCACCCCGATGAGTGATTCCCGCAGGTTCGCGAGCCGGCGGGAGAGCCCGCCCTCGAGCTGGTGCAGCGCTGCCTGCGCCTGGGCCGGTGCCGTCGCGTCGATCAGATCGCCTACGGCTTCTGCCTGCACCAGATCGAGCTTGCCATTGAGAACGGCCCGCCGGGTGAACTCGCCGGGGGCCGCAGCCCGTGCACCCGCCGCCTGGAGCGCCGCGACGAGCCGGGCCGGCACCTGAAGGCCGCCGTGGCAGGAGAGTTCCACCAAGTCGTCTCCGGTGTAACTGCCTGGCCCGGGAAACACGGTGTATATGCCGCGATCGATCGGACCCCCGTCCGCGTGCCGAAAGGTGGCCAGCGTCGCGAGTCGAGCGGGCTCACGCCGAAAGCCGGCGATGACCCGCTCGGCCACCTCGAAGGCACCGGCCCCGCTCAGGCGGACCACGGCGAGCGCCGATCGGCCGGGAGGCGTTGCAAGCGCGACGATAGGATCGGAAAGCATGCTGGAACTAAATGACATGCGTCAGTCATCGCGAGCGAGCCATGCGGGCGCTCAGCGCCCTCGCAACGATTCCGGGCTCAGGCCTTCCGCTTTGCGCGAGCCGATTTGGGCTCAGGCGACCGGGTTTTGACCTCCACTATCGCCCTGGCTGTCCGCTTCTTCCGCTCTCGTGCCAACAGCCACTGCTGGGGGATGCTCGCGATGTTGCTCACCGCGTAGTACAGGTTGAGGCCGGAGGCAAAGTTGAGGAAGAGGAACGTCATCATGACCGGCATGATGTAGAGCATCATCTTCATCTGCGGATTCGGCTCCATCCCGACTTGCCCCACCTTGGTGAGCCCCCACATCGAGAGCCCCATGATGATGGGGATGATGTACAGCGGATCCGGGCGGGAGAGGTCCGGCAGCCAGAGAAACGAGGCGTCACGGAGCTCGATCGTGTTCTGGAACACGAAGAAGAGCGCAAAGAGCACCGGCATCGGGAGCAGCATCGGCCAACAGCCACCCAGCGGGTTGACGCCGTGCTCCTTGTACAGCTTGAACATCTCCTGCTGCACCTTCTGCGGATCGTTCTTGTGCTTCTCCTGGATCTCCTTCATCAGCGGCTGCACCGCCTGGAGCTGCATGTTGGCGCGCATGGCCTTCTGGTTCAACGGCCAGAGGATCAGCCGAACCAGGATTCCGAAGATGACGAGCACGAGGCCGTAGGCCAGGTACAGGTGCTCGTGCATCCAGACCAGAAGCCACCGCACGCCGGCGGCCACCGGGCGGATGATCGTACGGAACCCCGGCCAGCCATAGGGATTCACGTCGTCGAAGCTGTGTCCGATCCGGCTGAGCCGGTCCATCTCCATCGGCCCTACGTACGAGGTGTAGCCAAAGCTGCCGCTGGGCGGAAGCGGCATGCTGAGCTCCACGTTGGCCTGGTTCGGCTTGCCGCCCGCCGTGGCCGGCGCGGTTGCCGTAGCACCGCTGATGCCGCCGCGGGTGCTGTCGAGCGCCAGCACCGCCGTGACGAAATACTTCGACTTGATCGCCGCCCACTCGAACGGCCCGCTCACCGTCTTGGGCTCGCCCGGCTTGAGGCCGGAGAAGTCGGTGCGCTCGGTCTCGTTGTGCTTGGTGACGAGGGCCAGCGCCCGATGGTTTTCGTTGGAGTCGGCTTCGGTGTTGGCGATGGTGGGACCCATCCCCACCCGCAGCAACCCGCCATTCGGTCCTACCCCCGTGACCCGGCCCTCTACTCCGATCTGGTAGTCATCGGGGCGGAACGTGTAGGTCAGATCGACGTTGACGCCGTTCCGCTCGCCGCTCAGCGTGAGCGCCGTCGGACCCCTGACGTTGAGGCTCTTCGCGGAGACGGTGAACGGCCAATCGTGCAGCGGGATGGTGTCCTGACCCCGAACCAGGGTCAGGCCCAGCAGATGGCTACCGCGGGGAATGAGCTGCGCCGGTCTTGCCTTCTCCCCCGGAGCCATCGAGCGGTAGCGCGACAGGGTCGCTTCTACCAACCGGCCGCCGCGGGTACTGATGCCGTAGGTGTAGAGCGGCGAGGTGATGCGGACCGTGTCTTCGGTCGCGCCTTCGGTCGCGCCTTCGGCGCGAGGGGCGGCAGCGGGGCCGCGGGGCAGCGGGGCAGTCGCGCTGTCAGCAAGCGGCGGGGCGGGCCTGTCCCTGACACTATCACCAGCAGACCCGACAGCTGCGAGGCTGTCACGACCGGCCGATGACGGCACGACCGCGGAGCTATCTGCCCCGCTGCCCCGCGGCCCTGCGGCCCTGCTGACGGGCGACTTCTTCATGAAAATTGCAGGAGCGATTGCGATAACCATCATCAGCAGAATCGCCCAGATAGTACGGCGGTCCATGGACTCAGTTCACAGCGTCAGGGGACAGGATCGAACCCGCCCGGATGAAACGGGTGACAGCGGACGAGACGGCGAGCGGCCAGCCAGGTGCCCTTGAGTGCGCCGTGCCGGGTGACCGCCTCGAGTGCGTACTGGGAGCAGGATGGGGTGAACCGGCAGCGCGGCGGCAGCGCGGGAGAAATCCCCCGCTGGTAACCGCGGATGAGCAGAGCGAGAGCGCGGCGGGGCACCTGAAGGAACGGCAGCACGGGTCACCTGGCACCCAGAACGGTGTCGCGCCAGGAGAGTACTTGCGACTGCAGCGCCTCGAAGCTGGCGGCGTAGGCCTCGCGTCGTGTCTTGATGACCAGATCCCACGCCGGCTGCCGTTGCTGGATCTCCCGACGCCAGATTTCCCGCAGGCGCCGCCGTAAACGATTGCGGGCCACCGCGGACGACTGAAACTTGGGAACGATCAGTCCCATCCGCGGCTGGCCCGTTGAGTTGTCCATCCAAATCATGTCCAGATGCTCGAACCGGCGGCGCCGGCCATGGGTGAGGCAGCGGCGAATGTCGGACGCGCGCGCGAGCCGGTGGGCTTGCGGCAGGCGCGCCGAACCCGTCAGGAGCCCCCGTGCTTCGACGGTAGCGAGACGGTGAGCTGCTTACGCCCCTTCTTCCGCCGGCGGGAAAGCACCGCGCGCCCCCAGCGCGTGGCCATCCGGGCGCGGAACCCGTGCTTGTTGATCCGGCGCTTGTTGCGCGGGCGATAAGACGGCTTCATCCGAAAAATCCTCCCAAGT
>CAZASU010000180.1:0-1715 GCA_964487785.1 uncultured Gemmatimonadaceae bacterium
CCACTGGCCCGGTCGATCACCGGCAGTGTGGTGTACGTGGACAACGGCTATCACGTCATGGGAATGGCGGTGGAGCCGGAGAAGTAGGTACTTCATCGAGGAGCGGGATCCACATGGTGGAGCTGGTGTCTGAGCCCGATGGACCGATCCACCGGCTCACCCTCAACGTCCCCGCCCGGCGAAACGCGCTCACCCCGGGCCTCGCGCGCGCGCTGGCGCAGGAAATCGAGCGAGTCGAGAAAATCGGAGAGGCCCGAGTCATCCTGCTCTCGGGCGCCGGCGGCCACTTCTGCGCCGGACTGGACCTTCACTGGCTCCGGTCCCTGGGCGCGACTCCCAACGTGGCGGACCTCCAGCACGGACTCAGTGATTTCCAGTCCGCCGTAATCGCCATCGTGCGCTGCCCGGTGGCGGTGCTGGCCGTGGTGCAAGGTACGGCCGCCGGCTTCGGGTTCGACCTGGCCCTCGCCTGTGACATGCGCCTGGCCGGCTCGACTGCCACCTTTACCTCGGCGTTCGCCCGGATCGGGTTGGTGCCGGATGGAGGCTCTACCTTTACCCTGCCCCGCCTGGTAGGTGTCGGACGGGCTATGCGAGTACTGATGACCGGTGAGACCCTCGACGCCATGGAGGCCCTCTCGATCGGCCTGGTGGAGGAAGTCAGTGAGGACTCCGCCCTGGACTCAGCCGTGCGGCAGACGGTGAATGCACTGCTCGAGTGCTCGGGCTCCAGCATTCGCAGCATCAAGCGCCTCACGCGGGCGCCCGAGGTCGGCGCGCTGGAGCAGGCGCTCTCGACTGAGGGAGCGGCCCAGCTCCAGGCGCTGCAAAGCGCGGAATTTCGCAAGCGCCTGGAGGCGTTCGCGGCCCGCCTCGCCTCGCGCGGACAACCCGCGTGAGCCAACCACCGCTCAACGTGTTCCGGCCAGACCTCCTGAGCGGCCGGGTAGCGCTGGTGACGGGAGGCGGAACCGGAATTGGTTATGGCATCACCGCTTCGCTGGCAGCCGCCGGCGCCGAAGTGGCGATTGCGAGCCGAAAGCCAGACCATCTCGAGCCCGCCGCCGAGCGTCTCCGGGCCGGCGGGGCCAAAGTGAGCACGGTCGAAGTCAACGTGCGTGAGCCGGAGTCGGTGGCTCGAATGGTGGGGCAGGTGGGAGAGAAGCACGGCCGGCTGGACATTCTGGTCAACAACGCGGCGGGCAACTTCTACGCACCCAGTGCTACTCTCAGCCCTAATGCCTGGCGCGCGGTGGTCGAGACCGACCTGTACGGCACCTTCTACTGTTGCCAGGCCGCGTACCCGCTCCTGAAGGCCCAGGGGGGTGGACGGATTATCTCGATCTCGATGACGCTTCATTATCGCGGCTGGCCCTTGATGGCCCATGCCACCGCCGCAAAGGCCGGAGTTGACGCGCTTACGCGCACGCTGGCCCTCGAATGGGCCAGCGACAGAATCACTGTCAACGCCGTGGCCCCGGGACCGATTCCCACCGAGGGAGTCAGGAAGGCGTTCACCCCGCCCGGCAGTGATGCGCCTGACCTGTTCGGCATGGAGAAGTACGCGACCGAGTCCATTCCGTTGGGCCGCTGGGGGACGCCGCACGATATCGGTCAGATGGTGACGTTTCTGGCGAGCCCGGCGGGGGATTGGATCACAGGCGCAATCATGGTGGTGGACGGGGGAGCGTGGCTGGCAGGGGGGGCAGCGGGGC
>CAZASU010000180.1:1815-4169 GCA_964487785.1 uncultured Gemmatimonadaceae bacterium
GCCCCGCCATGTTCTTAGGCCACTTCGGCATCGCCTTCGCCCTCAAGCGGGCAGAGCCCAAGCTGTCGCTCGCGACGCTCTTCATCGCGGTCCAGTTCTCCGACCTGCTCTGGGGAATCTTCGTGCTCCTCGGATGGGAACACGCGAGGATCGTTCCGGGCTACACGGCGGTCACCCCGCTCGAGTTTCTGGATTATCCCATCTCGCACAGCCTGGTCGGAGTCATCATCTGGAGTGTGGTAGCCGCGGCACTCTACTATTCCTGGCCGACGCGCGACACCAGCCGACACTGGCAGGCCGCGGCCGTCGTGGGCCTGGCGGTATTCTCCCACTATCCGCTCGATGTGCTGGTTCACGTCGCCGATCTGCCGCTCATCGGCAACGACTCGGCCAAGCTCGGGCTCGGGCTGTGGAACAATCCGGTTGCCACCCTGGCGGCCGAGGCGCTCGTGTTCGGTGCCGGCCTGGCGCTCTATGTGGCGCGGGGATCCCACCGTCACCCGGTCAGGGCTGGCCGGATCCTGGTCGTGGTTCTGCTCCTGGTCGGCACCTACCTGGCCAGCACGTACGGGCCGCCGCCACCGAACATGATGACCGTAGCGGTGAGCGACATCGTGTTCATCCTGGCCATGGGTGCACTTGCCGGCTGGGCCGATCGCCGGGCCACCAACGAGGAGCTGGCCGCACGAGGCCTCTCTCACCGGTGAGCTGAATGGACCGGCTGTTTTTCGGTGTTGGCACGCTGTCCGCGCTGGTCTCTGTGGCGGCGGGTGCATTCGGCGCCCATACCCTCCGGACACGCCTGACGCCGGAGTACCTGGCGGTATTCGAAACCGCCGCCCGATATCAGATGTACCATGCGCTGGCGATGCTGGCCGTTGCCTGGGCGGTCACTCGCTGGCCGGGCCTGTTGCCGGTTTGGGCCGGATGGCTCTTTGTGGCGGGAACCGTCCTCTTCTCCGGTAGCCTCTACATCCTGGCGCTGACTGGAACCCGCTGGTGGGGGGCAGTCACTCCGCTAGGTGGGCTCGCTTTCCTCGCGGGGTGGCTGTGTTTGGCTTTATCCATCAGGAAAAGGTAGTGCTGCAAGACAGACTCTTGCGGCGGTTTTACCACGAAGGCCGGGTGGCCTAGCCTTCCTCCTTCGCCCACCTGAAGAACAACACTCCGATCGCCGCGAAGATGTAGAGATTGCCGGGAACCCACATGATCAGGCCGCCGAGCTGCTGGTCGTCGAGCGGCGAGAGCCCCCACATGCGGGGGGCGGCGACGTACCAGGGATACAGCATCTCGTCCGCGAAGGTGATCAGTGCCGCCACCATCTGCATCGGAATCCCGACCAGAAACAGGTACAGCATGCTGAGGCCGGTCGGCAGCCGGAGCTCCGGCAGGGGGCTCATCACCGGCCACCACATGAGTGTGGCCGTCACCATGAACATCAGGTGGGTGGCGATGTGCACCTCATGGCTTCTCATCATGAGGTCGTAGAAGGGTTTCAAATGCCAGACGGCAATGGAAACGCTGAACAGGAGGGCCGCGAGCCACGGGCGGGTCAGAAATTTGGTGGCCCGCAGCACGCCCGGCTGGTCCAGTAATGGCCGGAGGAGCCATTCGGGTATGCCGGCAAGGAGGAGCGGCGGGAACACGAGGGTGAGCACCAAGTGCTGCACCATGTGCATGGAGAAGAGATAGTAGTCGCTCAGATCATGGAGCGGCCCGTTGAGCGACCCCACCAGGACCACCAGGGCGGCCGAGAACGAGAGGATCTGCCAGGGCGAGGCCGGCGGCCAGCCGCGCCGGCGGCGCAGCGGCCCGATGCCGTAAAAGTACAAGGCACCGAGAATGCCGGTGCCTATGAGAACGCTGGGGTGAAGCGACCAGCTCCACTCGTAGGGAGCCGTCGGTCGCAGCCGCTCGTCCAACATTACCCCGACCGCGCGAAGGCGAAGTGGTACGCCTGGAGAATGATCAGCGCCACGACAATGAACGCCGCGATGATCAGCGGGAAGACGAACACTCCGCTGAACAGCTTGCTGTCCTGCTTGAGATGCATGTAGAACATCGCCACCAGGGCGAATTTGGCCGCCGATAACAGGAGCAGGAGCGGGACGAAGAACGGCTTGAGCGTCGGGGCAAGCGCTCCGGTATGCTCCCCGTAGGTGATCTCGTAGAGTCCCACCTCGAGCGCGGTGAGGACGAAGAGCACCAGCCCGACCTTGAAATAGAGACCGGCGGTCGGGTGGGCGTGCTCGTGGGCGGTCACCCTGGATTCCATGGTCCCCTGCTCACTTGATGAGGTAGACGACGGGGAAGATGATGATCCAGACCACGTCGACGAAGTGCCAGTACAGCGC
>CAZASU010000181.1:0-4126 GCA_964487785.1 uncultured Gemmatimonadaceae bacterium
GAACACGAAGGCATCCTGCAGCTCACACCCCTAGCTTCCGCCGTTCCCCTGGTCGTTCAATGCAGTCGCACCGCGATTGGCTCCTGGCACAGCACGGCTCAGTTTGCGCTTATTGCGGAACCGAGACCCCTGACCACGCGATCACGCTCGATCACGTGCGCCCCCGGCGAGGCCAGACGGCTTACGACCGTCCGGACAACCTCGTCCTGGCATGCAAGGACTGCAACGCTGCGAAGGCCGACACTCCGCTGGTGGCGTTCCTCATGCAGCGCCGCGCACGGGGGGTCTTCCTCCTGCATTACGGAGATCATCTCTCCGAACCCATCAGGGAACTGGTGCGACAGGCCTCCGAAAGGCCTCTCATCGCGAAGGACTGAAGAGCAAAAAGGGCGGCCCTCAGTGGCCGCCCCTTCAATTTCAAGAATATCCTTCCTCCGCGCCTACCCCTGACCCTTCCCGGCCGCTGACACCGTTTCGAGTGGCGCCTTCCTGGGGCCTGATGCCAGTGCCTCGCTGAGGATCCTGCTCTGCTCGGCGGAGTGGGCGGCCGGGTAGCCTTCGGCCGGACTCGCCCGCTCCGGACGACCTACGTACTCCAGCTCAGCGCCTGACGGAAGCAGCTCCCGGAGCTTGGGCTCGAGGTATCGCCAGGCTCCCATGTTCCGAGGCTCCTCCTGGGTCCACACGATGGTCTTTGGCCCCCGGTAATGGCCCAGGATGGCGCGAGTCTCCTCCCAGGGGAAGGTGTAGAGCTGTTCCAGCCGAATGATGGCCGGGCGTCCTTCCTTCATCTTTTCGGCCTCGCCCAGGAGATCGTAATAGATCT
Organism: uncultured Gemmatimonadaceae bacterium; assembly: GCA_964487785.1. Classification (GTDB taxonomy): domain Bacteria; phylum Gemmatimonadota; class Gemmatimonadetes; order Gemmatimonadales; family GWC2-71-9; genus CAVVWJ01. Next base: position 827 of record CAZASU010000181.1, read on the forward strand.
TCCCGGAGCAGAGTACGACCCGCGAGATCCCTGCGGCCTGCTTGGCAGCCCAAGGATCGTCCAGCACCGGCCGAAAGCTCCCGGAGGACAGCTCCTCCAGCCGGGAGCTGGCCTGGGGCAACCTGAGCAGGCTCTTCGGGGTCAGAATGATCAGGGGCCGCTGCCGGGTACGCCGCGCCTGCCTGCGCAGCAGGTGAAAGTACTGGGCAGGAGTGGTGCAGTTGGCCACCCGGATGTTCCCCTCAGCGGCAAGCTGCAGGAACCGCTCGAGTCTGGCACTCGAATGCTCCGGGCCCTGACCCTCGTAGCCGTGGGGCAGCAGCAAGGTGAGCCGGGTGGTCAGGCCCCATTTGGAGAGCCCGGCCGACAGGAACTGATCTACGATGACCTGCCCGCCGTTGATGAAGTCGCCAAATTGCGCCTCCCAGAGTACCAGAGCCTCGGGGGCGGCGGCGCTATAGCCATACTCGAAGCCCAAGGTGGCGAGCTCCGAAAGCGGGCTGTTGTGCAGCTCCATGGGTGCCAGCGCATCCGGCAGCTGCCGGATCGGGGCCCAGGCCGCGCCGGTGTTCACGTCGTGCAGCACCATGTGCCGCTGGCTGAAGGTGCCGCGCTCGGTGTCCTGGCCGGTCAGACGCACCGGGATTCCCTCGGTCAGCAGCGAGGCGAGCGCCAGGGTCTCGGCGTGGGCCCAGTCGATGCCACCTTGCGGCCCCATCGCCGCGCGACGCCGCTCGAGCTGCTTTTGGAGCTTGGGGTGGACCGAGAATCCCTCGGGCCAGGTGAGCAGCTGCTGATTGAGCGACGTGAGAAACTCCGCGGACACCGCCGTCTCTACATCCTGGCCGCCGACGAGCGGGGGCTTTGGCGGCTCGATCGGGCCCGGTCTGCCGACCCCCATGCTCGCCTTGAAGCCCTGCTGGATATCCACCAGGCGCTGGTATGCATCGGCCGCCTCTCGGTCGGCTTCCTCTTTGGTCAGCACTCCTGCCGCAACCAGCGCACCGGCGTAGAGCTCGCGGGCTGATGGCAGATTCTTGATCCGCTCGTACATCAGGGGCTGGGTGTAGGCCGGCTCATCGCCTTCGTTGTGCCCGTGGCGACGGTATCCCACCAGGTCGATGAGCATGTCCTGGCGAAACCGGTCCCGGTAGGCCATCGACAGGCGAACGGCCGAGAGGCACGCCTCTGGATCATCCGCGTTGACGTGGATGATCGGGATGTCGAAGCCTTTGGCCAGATCGCTGGCGTACCGGGTCGAGCGGGCGTCCTCCATGTCGGTTGTGAACCCGACCTGGTTGTTGGTGATGATGTGCAGGGTGCCGCCGGTCCGGTAACCGGCGAGTGATCCGAGGTTGAGCGTTTCGGCCACGACCCCCTGGCCCGCAAAGGCTGCGTCGCCATGGATGATGACCGGCAGGGCCACCGTACCGTCGTGGTGCGCCTCGCGCCCGCGGCGCTGGGTCTGCTTGGCTCTTGCCCCGCCATCGACTACCGGGCCGACAAACTCCAGGTGGCTCGGGTTGGGCGAGAGCGTGACGGTGATGGTCTTGCCTCCCTGAGTCACGTAGACCCCATCGGCGCCGTGGTGATACTTCACGTCTCCGGTGCCGCCCTCGGGCGTGAGCTGCCCCCCTTCGACGTGGCGTCCTCCTTCGAACTCGGCAAAGATGGTCTCGTATGGCCGGCCTACCGTATGTGCCAGCACGTTGAGCCTGCCGCGGTGCGCCATTCCCAGCACCACGTCCCGTCCGCCGGCCGCAGCCGCGTGCTCGATGGTGTGATCGAGCATCGGCACCAGCATGTCCACGCCCTCGATCGAGAAGCGCTTCTGGCCGAGATAAGCCTTGTGCAGAAACCGCTCCAACGCCTCGACCTCGGTCAGCCGGCGAAGGAGCCAGCGCCGCTGGTCGGGTGTGGGCGGCTTGCGATAGGCACCGGACTCGATCTTCTCGCGCAGCCAGACCCGCTCTTCATGGGTCGAGATGTGCTCGATCTCGTACGCCATGGTGCCGCAGTAGGTCGCCTGGAGGTAGGGCAGCGATTCGGCCAGGGTTTGGCCCGGCACGGCCGTCCGGAGCACTCTGGAGGGAATCGTCGCCATGACTTCCGGTGTCAAGCCAAGTGTGGCGGGATCGAGCGCCGGGTCGCCGATGGGGTCGGTGCCCAGGGGGTCGAGCCGTGCCGCCAGGTGGCCGTGCATGCGAAAGGCCTTGACCAGCGCCATTGCCGCGGCGACGTGGTACAACATCTCCGGGGCCGCCGGCTCACGGGACGGCTTGAGGCCCGGCACCGTCTTGGCCACCTGGTCGCTCACCGGCGACAGCTTCAGGCTCTCCGCGATCAGGTCGAAGAACCCCTGCTCGCCTTGTAGGAGCCGGTCCACGATTCCAAGGAATGCGCCCGACTCGGCGCCCTGGATGATCCGGTGATCGTAGGTGCTGGTGACGGTCATGACCTTGCTGATCCCCAGCTCGCGCAGCCGCTCGTCCGAAAGGCTGGAGAATTCAGCGGGGTATCCGATGGCGCCGACCGCGATGATGCTTCCCTGGCCCGCCATGAGTCGCGGGACCGATGCCACCGTGCCCAGGCCGCCGGGATTGGTCAGCGACATGGTGGCGCCGGCAAAATCGTCCGGCATCAGTTTATTGCTGCGTGCCTTCTCGACCAGGCCCTCGTAGGCCAGGTGAAAGGCTGCAAAGTCCATGGTGTCGGCCCGCTTGATGACCGGAACTACGAGGCCACGGCTCCCGTCCTTCCGCTGAACGTCCACGGCAAGGCCCAGCCCGATCCCCTCCGGCTGCACTCGGTGGGGCGTGCCCTCCCGCATGACCAGCGTGTGGCCCATGACCGGCTGCTGCTTGGTGGCCTGGACGATTGCGTAGGCGATCAGGTGGGTAAACGAGATCTTGTCCGAACGCCGTGCGGCCTGAAGCCCGGTATTGAGACGGCGGCGCTGCTCCTCGAGGACCGCCACCGGGAGCTCGCGGAAGGTGGTGGCCGTGGGGACCGTGAGGCTCTCGTTCATGTTGGCCACGAGCTTGGCGGCAGGGCCCTTGATGGGCTGGGCAGCGGGGCAGCGGGGCAGCGGGGCAGTCGAAGTGCTGCCAGGCTCCCGGATGGCAGGTGGTGTGCCTTGGCTGCCCCGCTGCCCGTCTGCCCCGCTGCCCCGCTCTCCCACCACGCCGCTCTCGAACAGCCGGCGCCAGTCCGGGCCGACGGCAGCCGGGTCCCGGAGGAATTCTTCATACATGGCCTGCGCGAAACCCGCGTTGGCCGTCTCAAACACGTTCGGATCCA
>CAZASU010000182.1:0-4110 GCA_964487785.1 uncultured Gemmatimonadaceae bacterium
CGTTGAGCAGGGTGGACTTGCCGACATTAGGTGCGCCGGCGAGGGCGATGTGGCCGGTTCTGCGAGGCATGGGGGGAATATAGGACGGAGAGGACGGTGAAGGCGGTGAAGGCGGTGAAGGCGGAAGGAATTATTGGGTGCTCGCAGGGCGATCATCGGCTCTCAGAACGCGTTTCTCCCACTAGCCGCTCCAACCCTTCCCGAGCCTCCGCGACGTGTGGCAGGAGCTCGGAATCGGCGTTGCGCCAGACATCGGCCACAAATTGATAAGACTGGATGGCCTTCTCGAGCTGCCCGAGCCGCTCAGCAATCCGTCCCCGCTCCAGTGTCCCCAGCACGACGATCGGGCTCAGGAATCGCCGCTGTAGCCAGCGGTCCAAAATCTCCGCGGCACTGCGATCGTCACCCAAAGCCGCCGCGAGTCTCGCCTCAGTGAGCTTCTCGAAGAAGCAGTCGGACACGATACACAGGGAATCGGGAAGCGCGGAGAAGGCAAGCAGGGCACCCGCGGAGTCTCCCTTCACTAGCGTGATGTAGGCCAGGGCCGCGTTACCCAACCGGTGCAGACGCGCCCGAGCCACCCGGTTGACGGTATGACGCGCGGCGGAATCGGCCCGCCGCGCGAACCAGGCGAGGGACGCGGTGTCGCGAGCAGCGTTCCACCAGGGCAAGCCGTGATACTGGTCGCCCTCCCCGGTTGACAGCGGATCGCCCTTGAGTGCCCGGCCGAACACAGCGGCAGCGGAGTCCAGAGGGACGGCGCCCAGCAACGCGAGCGAGGGGAACGGATGTCGCCAGACCATCGGCCAGCGGAAGTCGTAGGGCGGAGCCGTTCTGTATGCTTCCTGCAGGTGTCCGCGGAAGGCGAGGGTCCTGGCCAGGACTTTCCGCCGGTTGATCGAGTCCGCTACCTGAGGGTTCGGCGCGCCCACGAAGCTGCGGTCCGGCCGAAGCAGCGCCCGAGCCAGTCGCACCGAAGTCTCCCCTGAATCGGGCCATAGCGCGAGATCTCCCCACGCAGCCCAGAGTGGCACTCCCGCCACGGTGTCGACAAGGCGAGCGGTCTCCGCCGAGCCGGCGCGGGTCGGATCGAGGAGCAACGCCTCAAGGCGCAAGTTCGGGGCGGAAACGACGCCTGGGGCGGAAGCCAGATACGCGGCGGCATACCTCCTCGCCCGACCTGGGTCTCCCAGTTCGAGGGCAAGCCCCACTGTATGCTCGTACGCTGGCCCGAACGTCGAGTCCAGCGCGATCGCGCGGTCGAAGGCGTCGAGCTGCTCGGCGAGAGTTACGTTGTCGGTCAAGTGGAGGTGATATCGCACCTCGCCTAGCTCGTACCAGACTTCCGGATCTCCGGGATAGAGGCGAGTCGCCTGCTCCAGCATGGCCAGGTGTTGCCGGTAGCGGGCGAAAATTGCCGGGTCGTCAAAGTTGAGCAACGCCCCGAAAGCGCCCTCGGCCATGAGTAAGCTGTCCCTCGTCGTTTGCCCCCTGTTGAGCAGCGCCGCCTGTCGCGCGTAGTCCTCGGGCGCGCGATAACGCGCTGACCGCTGCGAACCCCATCCGAGCGTCTGCGACATGCGGTAGTGTGCGAGCCCGAATCCACTATCCAAAGCAATGGCGTGATCGTAGTGCGCCAGGGCGGAATCCCATAACAACCGCCGGTAGAACTGCTCGCCGCGGAGGAAGGCCTTGAGCGCGGGGAGCGGCCGTGTGCCAATGGAGCTATGGCGAACGGCTGCCACGGGTCTGTGGCGCCCAAGCTCTTGAAGCAGCTTGAGGGTGAGCGATCCCAAGAGGACGTCCATTTGGGAGGTGGCGTCTCGGAGCTCCACTTCTCCCAGCGTCCGGCCGCCGCCCGCATTCATCAGTATGGCCCTGACCCGCACGGAATCGGCGCCGCTACCCATCAACTGGCCGAACACGACCAGCCCAGCACCGGTCCGGCGTCCCAGCGCCTGGGCGGCTCCGGCCTCGGCCCGCCCGCGCCAGCGCCGGATGGCCACCGTCGGCGACACGGTGCGGAGCGGCCCCGCGCCGTCGAGGTTGCGAGATAGAATGTCGACGATCCCTTCTCGCCAGAGCGCGAACGCCGGGTCCAAAACGTCGAACGGAGCGACCGCGACCAGATTGGCATCGAGCGCCGAAGGCGGGGCCGGACGAAAGAGTCGCATCGCCGCTAATGCGCCGAGAACACCCAGGCCCGCGATAGCGGTACCCCACACAGGGAGTGTTCGTCGCCGTCGTGGCGTCCCAGGTTCGGCCAATGCCGAGGCGGGCTCGCTTGTGCTCGACCCGCATGCTTCCGGGAGGGGCGGCCCCACGATCGAGGTTGATCGAGGAGGGCGGGAGGACCGTATCCGCTCGATGAGCGCCACCGTCTCAGCTGACGGCTCCGCCTCGAGCTCCGTCGCCAGCTGTCGGGCGAAGCTGTCGTAGGCGTGGAGGGCGCCGGCACGGTCGCCCAGCCGGTCGAGCAGCTCGATCAGGCGGCGGAGTGGCCGCTCGTCGCCGTTGGAAAGCTCGACCGCTTGGCGGGCGCAATCTATCGCTTCGGTGAGGCGGCCATCTGCCTCGTGGCGTTCGGTCAGGAGCCGGGCAGCTTCAGCCGCGCGGGATCGCAGACGGGCGCGCTGCCGCTCCAGCCACCCTTCGAACTCTGGTGTTTCCGGGATGAAGAAGGAGGGCAGGAGGTCACCCCGATACAGTCCGAGCGCCTCCTCCATCCGTTCTCCCTCCAACGCGCTGCCGAACGCCCTGACATCCGCCCACACCATGGCTTCGTTGAGCGCGAGTTCGTCGGCGCTCCGGGAAATCAGCGCCGCCGCCCCGAGGAACCGGCGGAGGAAGTAAACCGCCTTGTTCAGAGCATTACGCGCGTGGTCCTGGTCGAGCTCCGGCCAGAAGATGCCGAGGAGGGTGTCGCGCCGGTGGGGGCCGCGAGGCGATGCGGCGGCGAGATAGGCGAGTACGGCTAGGCGCTTGGGCTGCGCCAGGACGGGCCCCACCTCCCGACCGTTCTCGTCGCGGAGATCTATCGCGCCAAGCAAGTGGAGTCGAATCATGGCAGTTCGGAGGCCCGAATCCCCCGCTGCGATGTGCCGGGGCAGCGCCAGGTCACTTGGGGGGAGCGCCAGGTCACTAGGCGGGAAGACCCGGACCGTAGGTTCAAACGTACCGACTGGCCGCGACGCCACAAGAGGCACAAGCCCAGAAGCCAGCGGCTGTCATCGGTTCTATCAAGAGAGGGAGGATTCTTATGAAACCCGTACCGGCCTTCGTTCTGCTATCCGTCGCGGCTCTTTACACAGGTTGCGGCCGAGACCTCACCAGCAGCGGTGACGTCAACACCGACGCCGCCCGCATCCCGGGCCTATCGGTGAGCGGCCACATGGAGCGTGATTTATCTGACGAATTCTTCACTGTGGTGGAAAAGTATTCGTTCATCGCGCACACTCTAGGCAACGGTACGGTCCAGGGAAGATTCGAAGTAAGGGACTTCGGCCCAGGCCTGGAAGGATCGTGGGCTAAAGGAAGGGTGACGTGCTTGAGCCTGTATACGGATGGTGTCACCGCGCGGATAGGGGGAATTGTCGAGTCAGCGGGTGACCCGCAGTTCATCGGGTCGGAAGCGGCCTGGTGGGTGCGCGACACGGGCGAAGGTCAGAACGAAGATCTCGGCACGGACCTCCGCTGGGGCCTACCTCCCGGCTCTGCGGAGGAACAGTGCACTGTCGGCATTCCACTCGGCACATTTGGACCGACCTCGCGTGGCAACGTGCAGATTCGGCAGTGAGCCTCCATCAGCCAATAGCTAATAGCTAGTAGCAGAAAGCCCTACCAAGCGGAGCTTGGTAGGGCTTTCACAGAGAAGCTGGCGGCGGCCTACTCTCCCACAACCTCGCGATTGCAGTACCATCGGCGCTGCAGGGCTTAACTACCGTGTTCGGAATGGGAACGGGTGTGGCCCCTGCGCGCTAGTCGCCAGCCGTTTGTGAATGACATTGGCTATTCGCTATGGGGCTCTTGGCTACTCCGTTGACGGAACAGCCCAGAGCCCATAGCCAATAGCGCACTGAGTGATGGATGGTTGCGAAGTGCAAAGAGAAG
>CAZASU010000183.1:0-1940 GCA_964487785.1 uncultured Gemmatimonadaceae bacterium
TCAGCGTGCGGTCCAGCGCATAATCGGCGTTACCTGTCACGCTTCACCTCCGTCGTTAAGTGCTCCGCAGTCAGGGCACGGCTCGCCGTAGCAGTTGTCGCAGCCGAGGTACTCGGTGGCCCAAGGGACGTGCTGTTCAGCGACGAGGCCGCTCCCTCCACAACGAGGGCAGGGCTCGCCGCGGCACGTCTGACAAGCGACGGTATCGGCGATCTGTGCGCCTTCGATGTTGCCCTGAGGGTTAGTCATTCCCAATCTCGGTGATGGTGATGGTGACGCCGGGTCCGTAGGGGGTTGGCGCCCAGTCTTTGGTTACGTCGAGGTGGACGACTTGGGCGTCGTCCATGAAGGCGACACCAGCCAACGCGTCGTTCGCTGCGCGCGCCAGCTTCTCGACGTCCCCACTACGAGCCCCTGTGGGCCACGTACGGCGCCTTTTGGGGTGGCTTTGGGGTCTCTGGAGCACGAATGCCATCCGGACGCTTACAGGGCCGAGGAGGGGCCACTGGTGGACAGCTGCTTTGCGGGCTTCGTCGGAGATGGCGTGTCGCCAGAGGAGGAGCCTGCCGCCGGCTTTGTCGGTGATGCGGGCGACTCCGCCGACTACGAACGCTTTGTGGTTCCCTTGGGTGACGGGATGACCCGGAACCGTGAACGTGACTGTTGTGGGGCTGACGGCAATCACAGATTGTCACCAGTCCTCTCGTGGCCGGGCAGGGACCGGGGTGCGGTCCCTGCCGGGTACCAGACAACCAAACCCCGCCTCTCGAAGGCCTGGAACCCGATGGCGGCGGGGTCCTTACAGGTCTCGGTGACGGGCCGCCGGTAGGACTTGTGCATCTCGCAGGACGTGTCGCTGCTGAAGAGCTTCCAACACCGGGGACATTGCGCCTCGCGGCCCTTGGGCAGGTCAGCTTTGGTCGCTTCCCTCACGATGCCTCCTCGAGCTCGAGCCGGTCGCGGCTCTGCCAGATCCGCCGGCGGGACCTGGACGACAACCCACCCCACACACCCGTCGATTCGCGTCGAGTCACCGAATGTTCGAGACAGGCGGCCCGGACGGGACACCGGGCACAGATCGTCTTGGCGGGTCCGACGTCTTCGCCGCGGCCCGGGAACCACAGGTTCGGGTTGCAGCCACGGCACGCCGCCTGGTGCCACCAGTCGGCCGGGGCGGTGTCGGGGAGAGTCATCGGGTTGCCTCGGGTCCGGGGAGGCCGGTTCGGAAGGCGGTGATGGCATCGGGGTCGACGACACATGCTGGTTGCGGTTCGGGTTGCCAGTCGGGGATGAGTTCCCGGCGCGCCGCGACGGCTTTGGCTCGTGGGTTGGTGCCTCGGGTTCTCGGGTTGGTGCCGTTGCTCCCCGCCGAAGGTGTCGGTGGGGTAAGGGGTGTAGTTAGGAGGCTGGAGGCTGGAGGCTCCGCGCGCACGCGAGGTTCCGGGAACCCCTCCAGGAACCCCTTCCGGAACCCCTCCTCGAGTCTGGGCCATACCCCTTCCGGGATCCCTTCCCGGAACCCTTCCCCGAGTTCGGCGATGAACGCGGCGCGGATGGCGGGCGACACGATGCGCTCAAAGTCCCTGGTCATCGCCACTATCGCGTTCGGTGAACGGAGCACACCGTCGTGTTTCACAAACGTCCGGATGAAGATTTCGCGCGTTCGTTTATCGCAAACGACGAACCGTTTGCGTTCTAAACCGGCGAGCGCCCGGCCGAACGCGCGGCCCGTATGTTGCGAACAGAGCGCTCCGTACCGCGCTGTATCGAACGATACGACGCCCGCGAGGGTGCACTGTTTCTGCGATACGAGGACAAAGAACGCGTGTTGTTCGCTCATATGAAGACCGCGGAAGTCTTCGTTTTCCCAGATACTCGTGTGGATTCTGGCCTCTGTGCGGCTCACTGGTCGTCGACCCGAAGCAGCTTCGTCGCCTCGG
>CAZASU010000183.1:2040-4105 GCA_964487785.1 uncultured Gemmatimonadaceae bacterium
CGGCGTTGCATGGTTGGCATGCGGCGACGAGGTTGGACGCTTCTGTTTTCCCACCAAGGGCGGCGGGGACGACATGGTCGACGACGATGACCGCAGTGTCTGCGTTGACCCCGCAGTACCGGCAGCGATAACCGTCTCGTCGGAGTACCTCGAACCGGAGACGGGGCGAGATACTCACCGGACTATTTCCTGGTTGCGGTGGTGGACGTCGACGACGTAATGCCGGGCGGATTCTTCGGTGGCGAAGCGGGCGATGTCGGTCCATACCCCGACGTTTCCGCCGCCTTGGACGATCCATGGTTTGTCGGATCCGGTGCGGTGGCCGGGTGTGGGTGGTTCGTGGACGACCCGGTAGCAGCGGATCACGACGCCACCTCCCCGTCGTTGTGCTCGGGTTGCCAGCCGCATGGGAACAGCGGGCGCTTGTCGCCCGGCTCTCGCTTGACGACGTGGCCCTGCTCTCGGAGCAGCTCGATGTACCGGCCCTTGCGGAGGTCCGGGTCGGTAGGGAATTCCCTACGGGCTTTCTCCCAGCAGGCGTAGAGCGTGAGCCGATCAGGCATCAGGTGATCCGTCGTACCGAAGCAGTCTGGAGGCGTTTTCCGGCGGGTTACTGATGCACCCTCCGGCGAGGTGGGTGGCCAGGTGCCGACCGATCCACTCGGCTACGTCGGGCACGACGGCGTTTCCGATGCCTCGCAGACGCTCCACCCGATCGGGAGTCCCATAAGCCACTCCGTCAGGCTGGGACTCAGCGGCCCAACGCCCACCCACGCTCGCACTGCATCCTTCACTTGCCAGGAGTGCCGGTCGCGGGTGTGCGGGGAACCCTGCCCATTCCAGTCGCTCGCCCTGGGGGTGGGCCACAACGAACACCCTCTCTCGTGGGTGTGGCGCACCCATGCTGCATGCGGAAAGCACCGACCATTCCGCATCGAGCCCGAGCGAGGCCAGGTCACCGAGGACGTCTCCCATTCCTCGGTCAAACAGCCCTGTGACGTTCTCCACGACGACGTAGCGGGGTCCCACCATGCGAACGATTCGGAAGAAGTCAGGCCAGAGCCACCGATCGTCGTCTTGCGCCAGTCTCTCTCCGACGGCGCTGACGGGCTGGCAGGGGAATCCTCCGGCCACAAGGTCAACTCGGCCCAGCTCGTCACCGCTCAACTCCCTCACGTCTCCGAATTTGGGTACGGCCGGCCAGTGACGGGCCAGCACCTGGCGGCAGTAGTCGTTAATCTCGACCTGCCAACGACATGACCACCCGGCCCGCTCCAGCCCGAGATCCATGCCTCCGATGCCGCTGAACAGGGAGCCGAAGGTCATCACGGCGTAGTTGACCCGTCGTACCGTTGCAGGGTTGAGGGGGGTTCGGGGCGCGAATTAGTGCGGGTCTCCTCGGGGCCATACCAGCGCTCGTGGTTCGCCGCCTCGGCGCGGGTCATCATGTCGGCTAGGTGGCCCGCCCAAGCGACCAGATGGTCATCCGTCCGAGGGAGCCACCCGCAAGCGCAGGCGGAGTAGTCGCCCGGTCGGACCGGCAGGTGCAGGCCAGCCCGCACTCGTTCGGCGTTCTGTGCGCCTTCGATGGTGGTCATGACGGGGCGCAGCCGGCGCAGTATCCGGCGCTGTTGACAGGCCCGTGGTTACCGCCCACGTCTTGGGTGTGGCAGCCGGCCGGGCATGGGCTGTACGGTCGGTGCCCACAGGTTTTGCAGCGGACACTGAGTTCGTGGCGGCCGCAACGGCTGTTCCCGAGGCGGGTCCAGTTCGGGCAGCCCTGCTCGATGCACACCATGTCAGAAAGGCTCGTCAGAGAGGTACGGGGTGCCGTCGGCGCCGTACGCGAGTGACGTCATTTTGAGCGAGATTTGTTCGAAAGCTTCGAGTGCGGCTTTGATCTGTGCCGGGTTGAGCTCCGCCGAGGAGCGTTTCCCGGTGACGGCGAAGAGGACGTCGCGTCGTCCTTCGTCGATGTCTGTTTTGGTTTGTTCGTCGGCGCCTGCGGGGGCGGTGAACCCAGCTTTTTTGGCTGCTGCGGCGAGGAGGTGGCCGGGTGTCATCG
>CAZASU010000184.1:0-4015 GCA_964487785.1 uncultured Gemmatimonadaceae bacterium
GGGCTCGAACCAGGACTTTCCTCATCCAGAGTTCGTAACCTAACGCTGAGAAATCACTTCGAACACTCACGAACTGACACCAACAACGCGAGTTCGTGTCGTCCGCTGTCGGAGTTCAATGCCAGCCGTGCCGCACTTTGCCAGCCGATCCTCCCCATCTGGGTCACCTGAACGCGGTACCGAGACCAACGGCGCGTCCTGAAGGAATTCGAGGTAGCGATTGGGAGGGTCTCCTCAGCGGGCGTGAATGGTGGTCGGCTCGAGGCCCGGCTTCGGACCGGGTGTTGCCGCTTGGTGCTGCAGCAGGGTAACAGGAAGCCGGCGCATGTGCGAAGGACGCGGCCGGGCGAGCCGGCGCAGGTCTGGGCCCGCCGGCGTTGCGCGCGCGCGGGGCCGGTGCGCTAGTTTGGGTGCCATATGCCCTTCACGCGCTACGTCGCCCTCGGCGACTCCATGAGCACCGATCACTATCCGACCTGCGACGTCCGCGACCTCGACGTCCCGCCGGGCCAACTGGACCCGCTCGGCGCGGCGGCCCTGCTCTATCGCAACGACGACGCCCGCTGGCCGGAGTTCAGCGGGCGGGACCTCGCGCGCCAATCTCCAGGCGTAGAGTTCCAGAACCTGGCCGAGGATGGCGTGATGATCGACGACCTCGCGACCGAAGAACTCGCCCGCCTCGGCCGGGACTCCGAGGATCCGCACATCCTGGTCACGCTCACTGCGGGCGGCAACGATCTGCTCGACGCGCTGGCGGCAGGGCGGCGGCTGGACAGCGCGGTGAGCCGGATCGCGCGGTGTTACACCGACCTCGTGGAGAGCCTGCGCGAGGAGCTCCCGCGCGCGACGCTCGTGCTCACGACGGTGTATGATCCCACCGATGGCACCGGCCACCTACCCGGGCTCCAGGCCTATGGCCGTCTCCCGCTCGAGTACCTCGACCGATTCAACGATCAGGTGCGCGAAACGGCTCGGGGGACGCCGGGGGTCGCGCTGGCCGACGTGCACCAGGAGTTCCTCGGCCACGGCGTGACGGCGCCGGAGGAGGAGCGCTGGTATTGGCGGCGCAACCTGATCGAGCCGAGCGCTCGGGGCGCGAGCGAGATTCGGCGGGTGTGGTGGGGGGTGCTGGAGGGGATAGCCCGGCAGCTCAGAGCGCGCCCGCCTTGAGGCCCGCGATCACGCGGCTGAGCACGCGCCTCGCGTCGAGATTCTGACGCGCGAGCCCCAGCGGCCCGCGGAATGTTAGCTTGGCCTGGTAGGTGACCTGACCCAGCTTGTTCACCGATTCCTCGACGTCGATTCCCTCCTCAGACACCTCGACACCGCCAGCCTCGAAAACTCAAGCGGCGACCGCGCGCGGGCCATCGCGGATTGCCCGGGAAGGCAGGTCATCCGGTAGACTGAAGTCGAGATCCTCCGAGAATCGATAGGTATCGAAGTGACACTCGCTGGAGTATCGCGGCCACGGGGTCCGGGTCATCTGCCGGTACCAAGTCCCTCAGTCTGAGATCTTCCGTCGCCTCTCGAAGCCCTCTCTCCAGCCATTTAATCTCCTGCTCACCTCGAACCTTCGGGTACTTGCTGCTGAGGAGCACCTCGAACGCTAAGTACATGTTCCGGAAGCCGTCGTAGAGATCCTCAGTGCTTTGGGCGAGACGGTAATACCGGAAGCCGATGTGATGCTGTGCCCGAGCCCTTACTGCCCACTGCTTTGCTGTGACGAGGCAGTATCCACGGAGAAGCTTTTCCCACATCCGCAGTTGCCCGTCTCGTTAGGGTTCTGAAAGACGAACCGCGATTCCTGCATTGACGAGATCCAATCAACGATCATCCCATTGAGGTACTGCGCGCTGGACTCGTTGACGAAGACACGGGTATTGATACATCGCGCACCCGCTTCGCCGCTTCGCCGCCTCGTCGGTGATGGTGAGGGTGAAATCGTTGTTCAGGACGTTGCTGAGACGAGTTACTCATCGTTGTGTTCCTCACACTGACGCTCGCCGCTACGTGGCCGGCGCGCAGTACTTGTCAAAGGCGCCTCTGAGCTCGCCCGCGATCACCTCCGCCGACCGACCTTCGATGTCTTGCCGCTCTAACATGTGCACGAGCTGGCCGTCCCTGAAGAGCGCGATCTGGGGTGACGACGGCGGTAGCCTATGAAGTGGCTACGGGCACGCTCCGTGGCATCGATCTCCATGCCGGCGAACACGGTGGCGAGCCGGCCGGGGCGGACGCTGTGCTTCAACGCAAGTCTCACTCCCGGCCGGGCTTTGCCCGCCGCGCATCCGCAGACCGAGTTGACCACCATGAGGACCGTGCGGTCCTCTGCTCCGAGCACTTCAACATCGTCGGGCCTCAGCGGTTCCTTGAAGCCGATCTGCGTGAGCTCATCCGGCATCGGCTGAACGACCATCGGGTCGTATCGAGCCTCTCTCATTTTCGCCCTCTCGTTCCTGCTACCTAGGCAATCACTACCTTGAACGGTTCAAGCCAGGCGACCCTCTTACCCTCCGCGCCCCCGCGCCACTTCCCGGGCTTCACCGCCTTCAAAGTAGGCATAGTTCTTTCGTGTGTAGCTCGCCCACTTCTCGGGTACATCTTCTTCAGGGAAGATCGCGGTTACCGGGCACTCAGGCTCGCACGCGCCGCAGTCGATGCACTCATCCGGGTGAATGTAGAGCTGGTCCGGTCCCTCGTAGATGCAGTCCACCGGACACACATCCACGCACCCTCTATCCTTCACGCCGATACAGGCCTCGGCAATGATATACGTCATTATTGCTCCATGGCGCCAGCCTGATCCGCTCCCGGTTCGATCCGGCGGGTTCGCACTAGGTAGCTCCCTCTGAGACGTCAACTTGGATGTCGTCGCCGTGGACAACGACCGTGTACGCAGGCACGCTCTGCCCCGCTGGGGGGCCCACGACCTGCCCAGTCGTCACATCGAACTGAGCACCGTGCCATGGACAAGTGACCACTGTCCCGTCCAGCTCGCCTTCTCCCAGAGGACCGCCCCGATGGGTGCATTTCCCACCGATGGCATAAATCGTTCCATCCACGTTGAAGAGGGCCACTGCCTGGCCGCCTGCGTCCACGTGGCGGCACGTTCCGGGCGCCATCTCGCCCAGTCTTGCGACCTTGATCAGTTCGCCCATTGATGGCTAACCTCGCTTACCTTCTCGCGGAATATCCCCGCTCTCACGGAGCGTCCTGCGACGTAGGCCTTGGGTGAACCCGGAAGAGCCCCTCGCGTGAGCTCGGTCAGACGCGCATCGTCGACTCTCTGCTTGAACGCTTCGCTCATGAACTTCTGCTTCCCTCCGGCCCTCGCCCGACTCCACGATTATTCGGTAGGCGCACCGGCGGTCGCCACTCAGCATGTGCTCGATCCGCTCGACGGTGACGCGGTCACCGAGGACCTCACGGAAGAGCGTCAGCTCGCCGCCGCAGAGCTTCGGGCAGAACTGTGCTGCCTTGGAGATCGAGCAGTGGTTTTCTACGAGCTCGATCGTCCCATTCCGGACGCGCGTGCACTCGGCCATGTAGCCTTCCTCGCGTCGGATCCTCGCAAGGGCGGCCACGCGTTCTTCGAACGGCAGGTCCGGGCTGGGCATCCGCGCGCGATAGCTTTCCACCTGCTTCCGCGTCCTCTCGGCGGTCAGGCGTTCCAGGCCTTCTTCCCCGAAGGCGCTCTGAATCGCCTGGAGCATGTCGACCGCGAGCTCCGCGTGGGAGTCCGGGAATCGATCGTTGGCCTTGGGCGTGAGTTGCCATACGCGTGCGGGCCGACCGACCTTCCGCCGCTCATCCGTGAAGTCGACCAACCCCTCTCCTTGAAGGACGGAGAGGTGCTGGCGGACAGCCATGGCCGTAACGTCCAGCCGTTTCCCCACCCGCGCTGCGGTCTGGGGCCCGTGCGTCTTAAGCTGGAAGAGGACACGGTCCCGACCGGAACCGGGTGGGGTTTTCGTTTCCGGCTGAACATCGATCCGTCGCGGTTCGTGTCGCGGTC
>CAZASU010000185.1:0-4003 GCA_964487785.1 uncultured Gemmatimonadaceae bacterium
TCGCTCTTGCTCGGGCCATGCTTGGCTGCTTTGGGCTCGGCCACTGGGTACCTCGTCGACTGAGCGGGCTGAAGGCGCACACATTATGTAAACCCAGGCTCCAGGTACATGGAAGCCTGAGCGAGTTGCGGAACCAGGGGCCAGGTGCAGCTTTAGGGCAATCGAGAGACAAGGATTAAACATGATGCGGCTCACCTGCCGACTTCCGGCCCTTGCGAACGCACTGCTGGTTCTCGCCGTGCCGCTCGCCGGCCAGCAGATCCAGTATCCCCAGCCTCCCAGTGGGGACGTGACGGACAATTACTTCGGGCGTCAGGTACCGGACCCGTACCGGTCCCTGGAAGACCCGGATACGCCAGCCACCTCGACGTGGGTCGAAGCCGAGAACGCGCTGACCCACGAATACCTCGACAAGCTCGCCCGGCGCGACTCGATAAGAGCTCGGCTGACGGCAATGTGGGACTACCCTAAGGTGCAGGTGCCGGTGCGCGAGGCGGGGCAGATCTGGTTCCGAAAGAACTCCGGCCTGCAGAAGCAATTTGTGCTGTATCGAAAGGCAAACCTCGGCACCGCGCCGGTCGCCGTGTTGGATCCCAATAAGCTGTCGCCCGACGGCTCGACTGCGGTCGCGCAATGGTCAGTGTCCCCGGATGGACGCACCCTGGCCTACACCACGGCCGGCGGCGGCTCCGATCTCCTCGACATTCACCTCCGGAACCTTGCGACCGGACAGGATCTTCCCGAGGTGCTCCACCGAGTCAAGTTCAGCGACATATCCTGGACCCGGGACAGCAAAGGATTCTATTACTCCCGCTTTCGCGGCTCGGCCGAGCGAGCGAACCTGAAGGACGCAAATACCCACCATCAGCTCTGGTATCACCCGCTCGGCGGCGCACCGGAGCGGCTCGTGTTCGAGCGCCTGGACGACTCGACCGCCTGGGTCGGCGGCAGCGTCTCTGATGACGGGCGCTGGCTTTACACCTATTCCGGCAGCGGCACCACCAACAACCGGCTCTGGATCGCCGATTTGAAGGATCCGAAGCGTCCTAAGCTGGCTGCCGCGGCGGCGGCGGTAGTGACGGCGGAAGACGCCTTCAATTACCCGCTCGGTATCATCGGCAATTCGCTGTTCATTTACACCAACTGGCGGGCGCCACGGGGCCGAGTGGTGGCGGCGACGGTGGGCGACACTGCCCGGGGACACTGGCGTACGATCGTCACGGAGGGTCCCGACGTGATCAGCGGCGCGCTGCTGGTGAGCGACCGGCTGGTCCTCACCTACCTGGTGGACGTGCAGAGCCGGGTCAGGCTCTTCGATCTGGCGGGCACACTGAAACGGGAAGTTCCACTCCCGGACGTCGGCACGGCCGACAACCTGAGCGGGCGCAATGGTGGCAACGACTTCTTCTTCGCCTTCAGCTCCTATCTCCGCCCCACCACCATTTACCGCTACGATCTGCGGGCGGGCAGACTGGAACCCTTCGAGCCTAGCAAGGCGCCCTTCGACCCGAGGCCGTATGAGACCCGGGCGACATTCTACCAGTCCAAGGATGGCACCAGGATTCCCATCTTCATCACGGCCCGGAGGGGTATAGCCCGTGACGGCAGCCATCCCACCCTGCTCTACGGATACGGGGGGTTCAACGCCAGCCTCACCCCATTCTATTCGCCCGCCGTGGCCACCTGGCTCCAGCTCGGCGGCGTGTATGCGGTGCCCAATCTGCGTGGGGGCGGAGAGTACGGCGAGGAGTGGCACCAGGCTGGGAAGCGGGACAAGAAGCAGAACGTTTTCGATGACTTCACCACCGCGGCCGAGTTTCTGGTCCGCGAAGGTTACGCAACGCCGAGCACCCTGGCCATCAAGGGTGGCTCGAATGGCGGTCTCCTGGTGGGCACGGCCATGACCCAGCGGCCGGACCTCTTCGCGGTGGCGCTTCCAGCGGTAGGGGTGATGGACATGCTCCGGTTTCAGAAGTTCACCGGGGGTCAGTTCTGGGCCGATGAATACGGCTCCGCGGACGATTCGACCGCAGCCAGGTACCTGCTGGCCTATTCACCGCTTCACAACCTCAAGCCGGGCACCTGCTATCCGGCGACCCTGGTCACGACCGCCGACCACGACGATCGGGTGGTTCCGGCTCATTCCTTCAAGTTTGCCGCCGCGCTCCAGGCGGCGCAGGGATGCCCCCGCCCGGTGCTGATCCGGGTGGAAAAGGCTGGGAGCCACGGATACAAGCCGACCGACCGAGTAATCGCGGAGATGGCGGATGTGTACGCGTTCGCGTTGGCCAACCTGGGCGCGGCGGTGCCATAGAGTCCTAGCGCGGTGCATCGGTTCCACTTCGAGCGCGAGGCCACTGGCGCAAGTGCGTCGGTGCAATCGAAAGGCTCAAAGAACCCGGCCCCGGCCTGACCCCGTTCGCCTCCCACCCTTGCGTTATTCAATACTAGGCACCAAACTTTAATAACACTACCGGCTATTTAAGTCACTTCACTCCGGAGGCGGAGCCCGGCCATGAAGCGCGGCACGACCGGCAGCTACGAGGTGGCCGCCGCTGGCGGGGAACGGGTCCAGGCGTTCATCCCGGCGCCGCTGCCGCCGGTGCCTCCGCTCGATCTCCAGGGGCAGCTCCAGCAGCCGCTGGAGCGGGCGCTCCTCGCACTTGGCCGTCTCGACAGCCTGTCCACGCTCCTGCCCACCGCCCTTTTTCTCTACAGCTACGTCCGCAAGGAGGCGGTGTTGTCGTCGCTGATCGAGGGCACCGAGTCCTCGCTATCCGATCTCCTCCTCTTCGAGCTGGACGAGGCTCCGGGCGTGCCGCTCGCCGATGTCGTGGAGGTCTCCAATTACGTCGCCGCGCTCAACCACGGGCTTGCCCGGCTCCAGGAAGGTTTCCCGCTGTCCAACCGACTCATCCGCGAGATTCATGGGGTGCTGCTCTCACGGGGCCGGGGCAGCGGCAAGGAGCCCGGCGAGTTCCGCCGCTCGCAAAACTGGATCGGGGGGAGTCGCCCGGGGAACGCGGCGTTCGTGCCGGCGCCGCATCTCGCCGTCCCCGAGTGCATGGGGGCCCTCGAGCGATTCATCCACGAGGAGCGGGACGGACTCCCGATGCTGGTGCGGACCGGTCTGGCGCACGTGCAGTTCGAGACCATCCACCCGTTCCTCGACGGCAACGGCCGGGTCGGCCGGCTGCTGATCACCTTCATGCTGTGCCACGCCCGCGTGCTCCGCGAGCCGCTCCTGTATCTGAGTCTCTACTTCAGACAGCACCGCGCCGATTATTACCGGCTGCTGGGGGAGGTGCGGACTGCCGGCGATTGGGAGGCATGGATGGCCTTTTTCCTGGAGGGGGTATGCGAAACCGCCGAGGGGGCCCTGGCCACCACCGAGCGCTTGCGCCGGCTTTTCCAGGAAGACCGCGAACGCATCCTGCCCCGGGGCCGCCGGGCCGGATCGATGCTCCGAGTCCACGAGGCGCTTAAGGCCAGGCCCGTCACCTCCTTACAAGAGGCGGTCCGCCAGACCGGCCTCTCGTTCCCGACCGCCGACGCCGCGATGGATGAACTGGCGGGGTTGGGCATTGCGCGGGAGCTTACCGGGAAGCGGCGGAACCGCGTCTTCGCGTATGACCGCTACCTCGCGATCCTGAACGAAGGCACGGAGGGGCCATGACCCCCGAGATCGCCGACCACCCGCGACCCGCGGGAGCCGCCACTCGCCCACGGCCGCTGCCTGGCCCACTTTGCCGTGGATCCGCAACCAGTTCGCGCTGTATAGGGACGTGATGCGCGCGCAGGTTGTGCGCCTTCTCGGTGTTGAGCAGCAGGATCCGGTGGGCCACCTCGATGTCGGGCACTACGATGGCAACGACCGACCGGGCGCCGAGCTGCCGGAGGGCAGCGAGCCGGTGGTTGCCGTTGGGGGTCCAGTATTTCCCCTTGTCCGACCGTACCACGATCATGGGGTCGAGGTAGCGGCCGAGCTTATCCATGGCGGCGG
>CAZASU010000186.1:0-3954 GCA_964487785.1 uncultured Gemmatimonadaceae bacterium
TCACGCAGCTTCTCGAAAGCCCGCTCCCGGATCTGCCTGATGCGCTCGCGCGTCACGCCGAGGAGGGCGCCGATCTTTTCCAGCGTGAGAGCCTCGGATCCTTCTTCGAGACCGTAGTAGAGGGAGAGAATCTTGCGCTCACGGGGAGTGAGATGCCGCTGGAAAATCCGGTCGATAAACTCGCGCTGCAGCCGAACGTCCGTCATCTCCTCGATCTCGATGCCGCCGGTACCCGCCACCCGCTCCCCAAAGGTGCTGGCCCCCCGGTCTTGCCGCTCGACCGGGGCATCGAGCGAGACTTCGGTCGACGTCATCCGATGAGCCGAGCGGATATTGTCGACCGTGTCGTTGAGCGCAATGGCGATCTCGGCATCGGTTGGCTCTCGCCCCAGCTCCTGAGCCAGGAAACTCTTTGCCCGGGACATCCGAACCAGAGCCGAGTTCTGATTCAAGGGAATCCGAACGCTGCGAGTCTGCTCGGCTAGCGCCTTCAGCACCGCCTGGCGCACCCACCAGACCGCATAGGAGATGAACTTTACCCCGTGATCCGGATCGAACTTCTTGACCGCTTTGAGCAGCCCCTCGTTTCCGATCGCAACCAGCTCGGAAAGGTCGAGCCCATGCCCCTGGTATTTCTTCACGTAGGAGATCACGAACCGCAGGTTGGCGGTGACCAGTCGCTCGGCGGCCGCCTCATCGCCGGCCAGCGCACATCGGGCCAAACGCTTCTCCTCGGCCGGATCGGAGATCATCGGTAGCTTCTGGATGTCGAGCAGGTATTGATCGAACGCGCCGGAAGGAGTGGAGCGGGCAAACGGCCGGGCTTTCCCGGTACGGACAACGGTCATAGACAACCCCGGCAGAGTTGAACGCGCTGCGATTGTGGCTGCGGTGACCAGAGCTATGCGGAGAGGATGAGCCAATATATGAACTGCGCGGACCGCGGTCAAGCAAAAAATCTTTCCACATCACAAAATGTTACTGGGTAAACGCTTCGAGATTTTATCCACTTTGTGCAGAAACCGCGGGCGATCTTGGACTTCAGTTCGCTCCTGCAAATGGTTGCACTTAAATGACATACAATGGCGCTAACGCCTCTCGTCAGCGCCCCACCCCTCACTCCAGCGCGGCGAGCGCCGCGCCAATGGCCTCCGCCGTCACCGGAGTGGTCCAGCCGTTCTTCCGGTGCATTTCTCCCATCTCGCTCGCCAGGGCGAAGTGAATCTGCCCGCCCCGGTTCTTCTTGTCGGTTGCCATGCTCTCGAGCAGTGCGCGCGTATCCAGGCGGGGTGGAAGCCGCCCGGGCAACCCGAGCCGGCCAAGCAGGGCCGCGACCCTGTTCCGGAGCCCGGCCGGAGCCATCCCAAGCTGTTCGGCGAGCTCGCACTCGACCACCAGGCCCAAGGCAACTGCCTCACCGTGGGGGAGCTCATAGCCCGAGATCCGTTCCAGTGCGTGAGCCACCGTATGGCCGGCGTTGAGAATGGCTCTACGCCCCGACTCGCGCTCGTCCCCGCTTACCACCTCGGCCTTGATCTCCACGCTCCGCCTGATGAGCCGGGTCAGCGGGTCCAGGCCGCGGGAGGCGATGGCCTGTGCGTCGGTTTCCATCCACTCGAAATAGCCCCGATCGGCGATGAGGCCATGCTTCACGGCCTCCGCCAGTCCAGCGCGATAGTCCCGGTCAGGGAGAGTGGCCAGGGTCTGAGGATCGGCAATCACCGCGGCAGGCGGGTGAAAGGCTCCAACCAGGTTTTTGCCTTGCGGCGTGTCTACTCCGGTCTTGCCGCCGACGGATGCGTCGAGCATGGCGAGCAGGGTAGTTGGTACCTGGAGGTACGGCACCCCACGCATGTAGGTGGCCGCAACGAACCCCGCGAGATCACCAGTGACTCCACCCCCCAACGCGATCAGCGCACTGTCGCGGCCGAACCCGCGGTCCATCAGGGTGTCGGTAAGCCGGGCCCACGAGTCCCGCGTCTTGGATTTCTCTCCGGCCGCGAAGGTAATCGTTTCGCCGAGCCAGGGAGCCGAACCCATCCGGCCGGTTCGGTACAGCTCGTGTACGGAGGCATCCGCGATCATGGCTACGCGGCGGCCCGGCAGGTGCTGTCCCACCAGCTGGTCCAGCCGCGCGAGTGCACCGGCCTCGACGTAGACGGGGTAGCTTCCCAGGGCGTGGTGCACCAGAACAGGTTGTGGCATGAAGCTCCGAACGAAGGGCTACCGCAGACTCTTCCTCTCCTGCGCGATCACCACGTCACATCGCTCACGCCGGCGCGGTGGTTCGCCAGCCGAGCGAGGGTGAAGAGCAAATCGGAGAGCCGATTGAGATACACCACGAAGAGCTCAGGCACTGCCACGGCATGCGCCAGATGCACGACGCTTCGCTCGGCGCGGCGGCACACCGTTCGGGCCAGATGCAACGATGCGGCGCTCGGGGTGCCGGCAGGGAGCACGAAGGCGCGGAGCGGCGGAAGCTCCTGCTCCGCGATATCCATGATCTGCTCGAACTCGCCTATGCGTGCGGGAGAGAGAGCCGCCTTCTCGAGCGCCTTCCTGACCCGCTCCGGATCGGGCGTAGCCAGATGCCCGCCGATCGAAAAGAGATCGTGCTGAATCGACTCAAGAAGGGAGTCGAAGAACTGCTTGCCCGCCGTCGCCCGCACAACGCCGAGCGCGGAATTCAGCTCATCGACATCACCGTACGCGGCCACCCGTGGGTGGTCTTTCGGCACCCGCCCCCCACCGAACAATCCGGTTTCACCGGTGTCCCCGGTCCGGGTATAGATCTTCATCGACAGGGGGCGTCCACTTCGGCCGCGGCGACTACCACGTTGCCGCGGGGCTGGATGATTCCCCAGATTACGCTGCCTTCACCCACATCGACCTGCTCCATCCACAGGTTGTCACGCTGAAACCCGAAATCGCTGATCGGCTGGAGCCGGCGCCAGAAAATGCTGCGTCTCAGGGCGCCGTAGGGAGCGAGACGGCCCCGCCGGAAGGAGAGCAGTGTCGGGCGAAAGATCATCTGTTGCCAGGCACCCGCGCTGTCCCACGCCATGACTGTAGCTGCGAGCAGAGTGTCGTCCCCTGCCGTTATCCGCCGCTCCCGCAGTGAAACCGCAAAGCGGACCCTTCCCGGCCCTGAGCGGAAGGAGATCACGTCAGCCGCATCCACGTCCGATAGGGTGTTGATCTCGAGCCTCGAATCAGCGGGGCCCCGCAGCACCAGCGACGGGAATCGGCCGGCGAGCACGGAGTCCATGGCTCGTCCGGTCCGTGCGATCAACTCGTCGACCAGCACGGTACCCGGTGGCGCGACCGGCTCTCGCCGGCGGAACTCGGCATTCTCCGAGGCCGAGGAGTCGGCACGCGTCAAGGAGCCCAGCACCGGCCCGCGGAGCGGGGGCCCTCCGGTCCCGCGATCGTGATCGACGATGATCTCGACCTGGGTACCCCGCCAGCCACACGGGCTGCCACGCAGCAGGATGGCCCGCGGTACGACTCCTGTCTGCCCAAGGGGCGAGCCGACGATGGCCCGCTCGATCTTCGGCGAGCCCGTCGTGCGGCGCCTTCCGCTGGCTCCCAGCGTCACGACACCCTCGCGCGCGAGCGGTCCCCAGGGCTGGTCCGGCTGAATGAGGTCTCGCCGATAGCGGCGCACCAGGCCGGCGACTAGGCCGGTGTCGCTGGAGAGGAGATGCACTGCCCGGCTGGTACCCTCGCCCACGAAGCTTCCCACCAGATAGCCGAGCGAGTCGATCCGCACGTCGCTGGCTACGCTCATCGAGTCGAGGGGCGACGGTGGGCGCTCGCGAAACAGCTCGCTCAGAACACGCCCCGCGCCACGACACCCGCTCACGCCCAGAGCGGCGCCGAGGATCAGCGGCGCTGTGACCAGGAGCCGGATGTTTCGCGGGGGCATGGCCGTCAATGTGCCGAGTCCCGGCG
>CAZASU010000187.1:0-3952 GCA_964487785.1 uncultured Gemmatimonadaceae bacterium
ACCACGAACCCGAGGCCAGAGACCCAGAGAGGAGCGGCCCACCCGCCGATCACCGCCGACCAATGGGTCAGCATCCTTGCGAGATGGAACAGAGCGATGAGCGCGAACAGAGTTCTGGAGACGATCAAATAGGCTCTCATAGGCGCCCTTCTGAGTTGTAAGGCAGTGCAGCGCTTAGATCAAGCTCCGGCGGCCGTCTAACGACACTGCGCTTCAGCTGCGAAGCGGTACGGCTCACGCTCGACGGATTCTGCGGTCCGCTGCTCCCCCTCAGCGCGCAGCGCCTGAGCGGAGCTCGAGACCCGTCCGGCCCGTCGGCTGCGGGCGGGTTAGGCCGCACCCTCGCCGGATGGCTGCGGGCCGGGTTCCTGTATCCGAGCGAGGTCGATAGGCCGACCTTCGGCAAGGGCACGCCTTGCCTGTTCCAGCTGTGCTCGGACCGTTGCGACTAGCGCCTCGTTGCCACCGGCAGCTTCTAGGGCGGCTAGGGTACTTTGGAGCTGGGCGATTGCCTGTTCAGGTGTGGGCATCAGGTAACGTCCAACTCACGCCGAGGTTTGCACATCCATATACCCAAACACCCAGCAGCCGAAGGGCGGCAGCACCCGCTAGCCAAAGGGGCCATTACGAGGCCCACACACCCGTCTATTTCTTGAATCGTGCCGCTTCCTCCGAGCCGCCAGTCACGTCGCCAGCGCTGTACGAATGCGCCCCGGCCCCGGCGAGGTGGCCGCCGGCGACAATCAAGTACTCCTCGCGAATGGGGCGCCTCTCGAACCAGCATTCCAGAATCTCGCGCACCCCGGCCGCGTAGCGGGCCTGGGCTGACAGGCTCGTCCCGGACACATGCGGTGTCATCCCGTGGTGCGGCATGGTCCGCCAGGGGTGATCCTTCGGGGCCGGCTGCGGAAACCAGACATCGCCTGCGTACCCGGCGAGCTGCCCACTCTCGAGCGCCCGCACGACCGCGTCGCGGTCGCAAATCTTGCCTCGCGCGGTATTCACCAGATAGGCGCCCCGCTTCATCTTGGCGATGAGCGCGTCATTGAACAGGTGCTCGGTCTCCGGGTGCAGCGGGGCATTGATCGTGACCACATCACAGACGCGCACCAGCGACTCGGCGGTCGGATGGAAGGTCGCGTTCAGCTCTTGCTCGACACTGGCCGGCAGCCGATGCCGATCGGTGTAGTGCAACTTGACGTCGAAAGGCTTGAGCCGGCGCAGCACCGCAGTGCCGATGCGTCCAGCGGCCACCGTGCCGACCGCCATCCCTTCCAGATCGTAGGAGCGGGCCACGCAGTCCGCGATGTTCCAGCCGCCCTCGACCACCCACCGGTACGACGGGATGTAGTTGCGCACCAGCGCCAAGATCATCATCACGACATGTTCGGACACGCTGATGCTGTTGCAATAGGTGACCTCGGCGACCGTAATGCCACGCTCGATGGCGGTTTGGAGATCGACGTGATCCGACCCGATCCCCGCCGTGATCGCGAGCTTGAGCTTCGGAGCCTTGGCGATGCGCTCCTTGGTGAGGTAGGCGGGCCAGAACGGCTGCGAGATGACGATCTCCGCATCCGGTAGCTCGCGGTCAAAGATCGAGGTCGCGCCGTCCTTGTCGGCAGTGACGACCAGCCTGTGACCTCGCCCTTCGAGAAACTTCCGAAGACCGAGTTCTCCCGAAACGCTCCCCAAGAGCTGCCCCGGCTTAAAGTCCACCTTCTCGGGTGTCGGTAACGTTTGGCCGCCGGGATAGTGTTGCAGCTTGGGGATCTCGTCCCGGGCATATGACTTCGGGTATCCCGTGACGGGATCATCATAGAGCACGCATACGACCTTGGCCATTTCTTCCTCCGGTTGATGATTAGAGAACGCTTGACTCTGTTGAAATGATCCGCGCTGGTAGGCATGCTGGGGCTGACCGTGGACGCTGGTGCCGCCCCGATGCCGGAAGTGGGGCTGGTCACCTTCGCCCGCGGGTTCAATCGCAGGACCGCAAGAGTTTGCCAGGATAGACTCGCAGAAACGTGGCGACCTGCCGCGACACCGGTCATCAGGAGCCTGGCGAGGCTGTTCCTCGCACGACACCCTGAGACCTGGCGGAGGCTGGAGTGTCACGAGCCCGCGCGGGCACGGATAGCATGGTAGAGGCCTAGCCCCTACCATGCCTGGGAGCCGCGCCTCTTTTCTCTAAACGTATGTCAGGTCGCTACGACTCATCTCGCGTTGTCTGACCACCGGTACCACGCGCGTCGCGCCATCCATGATGAGCCGCAGGTCCCCGTTTGACTGGACCAGGACGTCGATCAGATCGAAGGTCCCGTCGCCTTGAACCTCCAGGCCCTGGACGATGACATTGTTGGGCAGCGGGGCTCCATCGCCGGCCGCCTTAACCTCCCGTACCCGGATTGGCCCCATGCTGCAGAAGAACACCTCGCCGTTGCCATTGGGCCGGCCGGTGACCCAGTTGCGGCTCCTGGCAGTAACTCGGATGCCAGGTAAGTCCGCCCTGATCTCCTGGCCATGCCGAACCTCGGCCTGCTCCATCCGCTCCCTCAGCCGATCGGCTTGGGAGTAGGCGGTGACACGTGCTTCCATATTTCACCTCACGGAATGCGTGAATGACGTGAGGGCTATGGGCTATTGGCTATGGGCTCCTCCTCGGACAAGCCGGATCTCCTGGAATGCCGAGGAACTCTATTGCTTGACTGATAGCCAATAGCCAATAGCTAACAGCCAATAGCCCCGATCCAGCCAGAGCAGCTCGGCGATCTTGGTAGTCCCTCGAAACGTCAGATTGGTGGCGCGGGGGAAGCAAGGATCCGTGGCTTTGCGGCCCCGGCTTTCGCCGGGTGTGCTTTTCGTAAGGCTAGTGATCCTACGTTAGGTACTGGTACAGAAGACGTCAATGATGGCTGCGGTTCGCCGGCGGGATTGCTTCGGGCGCAAGCGCCCTCGCAATGACTTAACTTGCGTGACCCCTAGCCAATAGCCCACGCATTCACCGAGGCAGCATCATCCGATCGGACGAGAACGTCTCTCGCAGAGACCTGCTCAGGAACGCCGCCCTTACCGCAGCAGGGCTCCTGCTTCCTGCGCCGCTCGTCGGGTGCACACGAGCGGAGCCCAGGCGCGAGTCGCGTCCCGAGCGGCCAGATCCCGATCAGGAGCGCCTCACCGCCTGGATTGCCACTATTCGCGCCGAAGGGCTGCCACGTCTACGGACTCCACTCGGCCGCGACGCCATGCGTGTCGGCGAGCTGGCCGTCGGCACGCCGTATGTGCCGTCCACACTCGACGCCTATCTCCGCTCCGGCGGCAGCCCCTCGCATGAGCCGCTGACGCTCTCACTCACCCGATTCGACTGCGTCACCCTGGTGGAGGCCTGCCTCGCCGTGGCTCGGCTGGCGGACGCCGAGGGCGTGCCCACGCGGGAGGGATTTGGACGGGAAATCGAGAGAATGCGCTACCGCGGCGGAGAACGCCGGGGATACAGCTCCCGGCTCCATTATTTCAGCGAGTGGATCGCTGACGGCGAGAGGCGCGGCCTGGTGAGAGACCTCGGCGCGGAGCTGGGCGCCGCCGAGGATGCGCGCCCACTCCGCTTCATGACCGAGCATCGCGGCAGCTACCCCGCGCTGGCCGACGATGGCGTGTTCCGGGAGATCGGCGCGATCGAGCGCCGGCTGGACCGGCACCCGCGACGCGTGGTCCCCACCAAGCGCATTCCCGAAGTCGTCAGCCGGATCGAGTCGGGCGACGTTCTTGCTTTCGCGACCGAGCTCCCGGGCCTGGATGTGACCCACGCCGCCTTCGCGTATCGGGATAGAGACGGGATTCTCCGAGTGCTCCACGCTCCACTTTCCGGTGGAGTGGTGGAGATCACCCGGACTACCCTTCCCGAGTACGTCGCCGGCATTCGCCATTCGACGGGGATCCTGGTTGCGAGGCC
>CAZASU010000188.1:0-3929 GCA_964487785.1 uncultured Gemmatimonadaceae bacterium
TATGGGGGCTTCGACCCGGAGGTGGTGGCAGCCTATGGCGAGGCAGACCGCGCTCGACTGCTCGCCGATCCCGGGATCATTCGAAATCGGCTGAAGGTGGACGCTGCCATTGCGAACGCTGGCCGGATCCTGGAGCTCCGCAGCACGCACGGTTCATTCGCCGGCTGGCTTGCCGCGCACCGCCCCCGCAGCAAGGAGGACTGGGTGAAGCTCTTCAAGCAGACCTTTCGCTTCACCGGGGGCGAGATCGTGGGCGAGTTCCTGATGAGCATCGGCTACCTGCCCGGCGCGCACGTTCTCAGCTGCCCTGTGTATCAGCGGATCATCGAGCGCGGTCCGCCCTGGTCGCGATAGCATCGCTCACCTTTTATCGCCAAACTATGCGAGGCTCTCGATGAGTCGAGTGTCAGGACCTGCAGGAGCGCTGGCCCTTGACGATGGCGGAAGCGGGGGCCTGCCGGTGGTGTTTGTGCACTCGCTCGCTGGAAACTCCACCCACTGGGCTGTTCAGCTCGCGCATCTCCGCCGAGATCGCCGGGCGGTTGCGCTCGACCTCCGCGGGCACGGTCGCTCCGAGCCGCCGAAAAATGGCGACTACACGATCGCAGCTATGGCCGGCGACATTGCCGCGGTAGTCGACACGCTGGGACTCGGCCGTTTCGTGCTGGTAGGCCACAGCATGGGCGGCGGAGTGGCGCTGGCATACGCCGGTGCCCACCCGGATCGCGTGGCGGGCCTGGTTCTGGTAGACCCGATCGGCGATGGCAAGCAGATCCCTCCGGCCGAGGCGAAAGCCTACCTCGCCGGCTTCGAGTCGAACTATGACAGCACCAGCCAGGGATACTGGACCACCGTCGCCGGACCAGACAGCGCGGTTCGGAAGCGGTTGCTCGCCGATCTCGAGGCGACGCCGCGGGAGGCGGTGGTTCAGGTGCTGCGGGATGTGATGCAGTTCGACCCCGATCCGGCGCTCGCCCGCTATAGTGGGCCTACGCTGTCGATCGTCACACCGCACAACAACATGCCGTCCAGTCTTCATCGTCTGGGGACGGGATTTCCCCACCGGATGGTGGAAGGAACCGGCCACTGGATTCAGCTCGACAAGCCGGAGGAATTCAATCGTCTACTCGACGAGTTTCTGGAACGGTTGTCACCCTGAGCCGTAGCGAAGCGAAGGCGAGGGGGCCGAAGCTCAATTTGGGCTCTGGTCCCCTCGGGCGCTAACGCGCCCTCAGGGTGACAACGACCATAGTTCCCGTTCACCGTTCACCGTCACGTAGTCATCGATGTTTACTCACCTCCACGTCCACACCCACTTCTCCTTCGGCCTTGGCGTCTCGAGCCCCGAGGTACTCGCCCAGGCGGCTGCCGAGCGGGGGTTTGGCGCGCTGGCCTGCACCGACACCAATGGGGTCTACGGAGCGGTCGAGTTCCAGCGCGCCTGCGATGCGGTGGGCGTGCGTCCCATACTCGGCGCCCATCTGGTGGCAGATGACCAGGAGGTAGTGGCGCTCGCCTTGAATGAGCAGGGCTGGGGAGCGCTGTGCCGAACAATCACGGAAATACATTGGCGAGGCCGGCCTAGCGAAGCCCTGACGGGCGTGCCGTTGGAGGAGGGCGCGCAAGGGGTGGAGAGGTCGGGTTGTCAGGCGCGACCCGACGGAATCGGCAGGTCTGTCCGGGCGGAGCGGCATAGAAAACCGCTTCAAGCACTCGCTAACGACCGCGAAGGTCTCATCCTGATATCTCGAGATGTGAGCTTTCTCGAGCAGGTGCTCCGCCTAAGCGGCCCCGAGAATCTCTACGCCGAGCTTCGCCCTGGCAGAAGGCGCCACGAGACCCTGGCCGCCGCGCGCCGGCTGGGACTGCCCGCTGTGGCTACCAACGGAGTGGTCGCCGCCAATGCGGAGGACTGGAGCCGGCACCGTTTGCTCCGTGCCATCGCGTTGAATACCACGCTTTCCGCCCTCCCAGCGGAGGAGGTCTGGCCCCCCGGGGCCTGGCTCAGTTCGACCGACGACCTGGCGCGTCACTTCCCCGACTGCCCCGAGGCAATCCGCGCGTCGATGGACATCGCGGAGCGGTGCGCCTACCGGATCCCGATCGGTCAGCGAACCGTGCCCCCTCGCATCGCCGATACCGGCTCCGCCTTCGCGCAGCTGCGGGAGCACACGCTCGAGGGAGCCCGCTGGCGGTACCGGGCGATCACCCCCGAGCTGAGAGACCGGCTGGATCTGGAGCTCGGCATCATCGGTCAGAAGGGCTTCGCCGACTACTTCCTGGTGGTGCGCGACATCGTACGCCACGCACCGACTCACTGCGGCAGAGGCTCGGTGGCCAACTCGGTGGTGAGCTACTGTCTCGGCATCACCCACGTAGACCCGATTCGCTGCGGATTGATCTTCGAGCGTTTTCTCAACCTCGAGCGGCAGGATCCCCCGGACATCGACCTCGATTTTCCCTGGGACGAGCGCGACAAGGTGCTGGCCTACGTCTTCCGTCACTACCCTCGCCTGCACTCCGCCATGGTGGCCACTCACAACACCTTTCAGGCACGCGGCGCGCTGCGTGAGGTGGCCAAGGTGCACGGTCGGCCGGCGGGAGAGATCCGGGAGGTCACTCGGCGCGTTCCATTCTATGAGACCGGTGAGCGGCTGGACAAGTTGATCGCCACCCATCCGAATTTTCGGGGGCTCCAACTGGCCGCCAACTGGCAGGACTTCGCCCGGGCGGCGGAGAGTCTCGTTGGGGTTCCCCGCCACCTGTCGGTGCACCCGGGTGGCGTGGTGATCACACCGGGCCCGCTCACCGACTATGTGCCGGTGGAGTGCGCCGCCAAAACGCTCGACGGCTATCCCGATCTTTCTGTGCCGGTCATCCAGTTCGAGAAGGACGGTACCGAGGATGCCGGACTGGTGAAGATCGACCTGCTCGGCAACCGGTCCCTCGCCGTGATTCGCGATGCCATAGACGCGGTTCACGGCCACACCACCCACCGCATCGACTATACCTCGTCGGCAGCGGGCGACGACGAAGGCGCCAGGAAACTGTTTCGTACGGGACAGACGATGGGCGTTTTTTACACCGAGTCTCCCGCTTCCCGGCTGCTATGCGCCAAGAGCCAGGCTGACACCTTCGAGCTGCTGGTGCTCAACACCAGCATGATCCGGCCGGCATCGAACAAGTACATCCGGCTCTATCTCGAGCGGCTGCGCAACGGGGCGCCCTACGAGCCGCTCGATCCGTCGCTCCAGGACACCCTGACGGAGTCGTTCGGAATCATGGTGTATCAGGAAGACGTGGTGAACGTCTGTGCGACGTTCGCCGGAATGCCTCCGGCCACCGGCGACGGGCTCCGCAAGGCACTCTCCAAAAAGCGGCCGGCCAAGCACCTCGCCGCCTATGCCGAGGAGTTCTTCACCGGCGCGATGCGCCTGGGACGGGACCCGGATGCGGCCAAACAGGTCTGGGAGATGATCATGTCCTTTGCGGGCTACAGCTTCTGCAAGGGCCACTCGTGTTCCTACATCCAGGTGGCCCAGCACTCCTGCGCGCTCAGGGCCAACCATCCGGCCGAGTTCATGGCGGCGGTGCTGTCCAATGGCGGCGGGTTCTACCATGCGTTCGCCTACGTCGCCGAGGCGATACGCATGGGACTCACGATCCTGCCGCCCGACGTCAACGCCAGCGACTTCCGCTGCAGCGGCAAGGGACTGGAGATCCGGATCGGCTTGCAGTTCGTGAAGGGGCTGGCGGGGGATGCCATTGAACGGATCTTTGCTGCGAGAGACGGCGGGGCAGCGGGGCAGCAGGGCAGCAGCAGCACACCCCCAGTTCTCCGGGAAAGAAGCGAACTGCCCCCCTGCCCCGCTGCCCCGCCGCCCCGCTTATTCACCAGCCTCTTCGACTTCCGCGCTCGCACCGGAATC
>CAZASU010000189.1:0-3877 GCA_964487785.1 uncultured Gemmatimonadaceae bacterium
ATCCACCAGCGTCAGATCGACGGCCACGCCCTGATTGTGCCGGCTCCTTCGGGCGATGTAGCCATCATCCAGCAGATCCTCCCGGCCGGTGCGCTCCGCCCAGTCCACCATGGCGAGCGTGGCCCGCACCGGGCGGTAGCCGTCGAAGATCAGGAGGCCAAGCCCGCCGGTGCGGAGCCGGGCCTGTACCCGCCCCAGCGCCACAGCAACCTCCCGTCGCAGCAGAGCCCGCGGTGCACCGTAGCCCGGTAACTGCGCGCCGGTGAAGTTGTTGGCGCCGGCATAGCGGACATCCACCCGGATGGTCGAGTCGACCGACCGCACATCCACCAGCAGCGATTCCGCTGCCCCGTCGGGAGCGGGGGGTAGCTGCGCGGTGTGAGCCGAAACAGCGGCGTCGGCCGGCTGCGGCGGAGTGTCCCGTTGCCGGCAGGCCCCGAGCATGAGACTGGTCAAGACCATGATGGCAAATGTTAGATGATAGGCTGACATGAAGATCCAATATATAATAAGGTGTTGGTTAACATGGTCTTAGCTCCGGCTGCTATTCCGCCCACCGGCCCTGCGGAGTATGTTTAGGCAGACCCTTCCTCCAAAGCCTGGAGCTGTCACTCTCCGGGCCGTCCTTTTTGCGCGACGGTAGTGAACATGATTCGTGAGATGCGGGAAAAGCTGGGACGAGAAGTCGATCAACTCAGCCATGAATTGAACATTCTGCTGCCTCAAGCCATTGCTCAGGCCGTCGAGCTGGGCGATCTCCGGGAGAACTCGGAGTATAAGGCCGCGCTGGAGCGACAGCAGTTCGTGCAGGCTCGGCTGGGACAGCTGCACCAGCGGTTGAGCCAGCTCAGTCAGCTCGCGAACACCGAGGCGCCGACCGACAAGGTGGGCCTTGGCTCCCGCGTGACGGTGCTCGACCTGGACACCAACGACACCGACGTCTATATGGTGGTGCTGGCGGAGATGATGGACATCGACGACGGCCACATCTCGCTCGCGTCCCCGCTCGGTCGGGCCCTGGGAGGAAAGAAGATCGGCGAGGAAGTCAGCCTGCGTCTCCCAACGGCAAACCGGCGGCTCCGGATCACCGCTCTGGTGACGGTACACCAGAGCGAGAGCGCGGAGCCGAGACCGGGCGGCGGGGAAAAAGTAGCCAAGGGCAACGGCAAGCGGTAATGGAATTTCCCAAGAAGCAGTTGATGGTCGTCGGGGACCGGGTCCTGATCACTCCGGAGGACGGAGATGAGCGGACCCGGGTGGGCCTGTATCTTCCCGCCACCGCCATCGACGCCCAGCAGGTTCAAACCGGCCTGATCGTGGCCACTGGCCCCGGAACGCCGGTGGCCGACCTGAGCAGCCTCGACGACGAGCCCTGGAAAGTGGACACCCGGGAAACCAAGACCCGGGGCATGCAGGCCAGGATCGGCGACCATGCGATCTTCTTCCGCAAGGCGGCGGTCGAGATCACCTTCGAGGACAAGAAATATCTGGTTGTCCCCCAGGCGGCGATTCTGGTGCTGGTGCGGGAAGAGAAGTGAGAGGTAAGAAGTAGGAAGTGACACACAAGTAAGCAATGCACCCTCCCCTCCCTTCCCTTCTCACTTCTCACTTCTCACCTTTCACTTCTTACTTCTTACTCCTTCCCTTCCTTGTGCTACTTCCTGTATCTGGCCAGCCCGCTCACCCTGAGCGAGGTGCGGTCGATGCTGCCCGCGGGGCTCACGGCGGACCTCGCATCCTATGCCGATCAGCAGGCCCTGAGATCGATCCACCCCGAAGCCACGACCGTAGCGCGCATTCTGGCCGGCCGATGCTCTTGCGATCTGGTCCGTCCGCGTCTGGCTGACGCGAAAGATGATGAGCGCCACCTCCGGGAGCGATATCGCCGCCTCGAGATCCCACGCCCGATCGTCATCGCCGCGCTCGAGCGCCACCGCCAGGTGACGCCGGTGCGCTTACAGGGAGAATGGCCTCGCCGACTGGTCGAATTCGTGGCGGAGCACGCGCGGAACGCGGGCACCTGCCTCTACCATCTACAGTTCTCGCCCGAGGCGGGCCCCCTCTCCAGCCTGGGTGAGGTCCGGCGCGTCACCGTTGCCCAGGTGACGGCGGACCCCAATGGCTGGCTGCTCGAGGGAGCGCCTACCTTCGTCAGCCGCTGACCTCGGCGACCTCTACTCAGCGTCAAGATTTGACCAGCTCGAGCCCGCGGTTATTGGCCCGCCCTTTGTCAAGCAGCAATCCTGAGTTAGCGTACGCCCCATGACCGAAACCGCCACATCGCCCTACCAGCACCGGGACGGCACCTTCGCGGGCGCCGGCGGGCTTCCGCTGTACTACCAGGCCTGGATGCCGCCTGACAGTCAGCGGAAGAAGGCTGTACTGATCAACCTGCACGGCCTCGGCGATCACAGCGGACTCTACCCTAGCCTCGCGAACCACTTCCCGGCCTGCGGCGTCGCGCTGTATGCCTACGACATGCGAGGGAACGGGCGCTCGCCTGGCCAGCGTGCCTACCTCCGCGGCTGGCACGAGTACCGGGACGACCTGCACGCCTTTCTCGACCGGGTGCGGAAATGGGAGGGGGACCTGCCGCTCTTTATCCTGGGGAACAGCCTCGGGGGTCTGGTAGTGCTCGACTACGCGCTGCACCACCCTGCCGGGTTGAGCGGTGTAATCGCGGCAGCGCCGCCTCTGGGAGAGGTCGGTGTGCCCCCGTTCCTCATGGCTCTGGGGCGCATCATGTCACGGATCTGGCCCCGATTTTCTCTGCAAGTTGGGATGGACCTTTCGGGTCTGGCCCGCGATCCGGCGGTGGTGAACACCGTCCTGGCAGACCCATTGTTTCACCGGCGGGGGACAGCCAGGCTCTCCACCGAGGTCACCGCCGCCATCCGGCGGGTGCAGGCCCGGGCTGAAACCCTTTCCGTTCCCCTGCTCATGCTCCATGGCTCGGCCGACCGGATGGTGCCTCCCGAGGGCAGCCGCCGTTTTTTCAGCCGGATGCACCAGGCCGATCGGGAGCTCCGCGAGTACCCGGGGGCGTATCACTGTCTCTTCGCGGATGTGGGCCAGGAGGAAGTGCTGAAGGACGTGGAGCGATGGATCGATGGGCACATTCCGCGCAAAAACCTGTGACTAAGCCTCGCCCCAGGCGCGTCAGCTCACTCTTTGTGCGCGCCCTGCGTCTGCGCTGCCCCCACTGCGGCGGCGGTCCGGTCTTCGTCACCTGGTCACGTCTGGTGCCGAACTGCCCGGTGTGTGGTCTGGGTTTCGAGCGGGGCGAGGAGGGCTACTGGCTGGGCTCCTACTTCTTCAATCTCATGGCTGTGGAGACCGTCTTCACCGTCTGGGTCGTGGGATTTCTGCTGTGGACCTGGCCCGAGACCCCGTGGGACCTGTTCCAGGCTACCACGGTCATTCTCATGCTTGTGGTACCGATCGCCTTTTTCCCCTATTCCAAGACCCTGTTCCTGGCGTTTGATCTCTGGGTCCGCCCGCCGAGCGAGGACGACTTCATCCTGCCGCACGAAGAGGCACGCGTTGCGTGGCGTAAGCAGCCCTGATCCTAACCTCGCCGGCTCCATTGGGTCGAAAGCCTGGCGCCGAGACCGCCGAGCACCGCGCCCAGAAGTAGCGGCCCGATGTTGAGGAAGGAGACGGCTACACCGCCGAGCCCCGCCAGCACGCCCCAATACACGTCGGCCAGGTAGGTCACTCCAGCGGCCACCATTACGCCAATCATGACGCCCGGCACGAAGACCGCCAACAGCGCCTGTTTCACCGAGCCTGCTTTCACGCCGCCCACCAAGCCCGCGATGAACGGGCCTATAACCGGGAGCCAGAAGAGCAGCAGCGTCAGGCAGCCCATCCAGTT
>CAZASU010000190.1:0-3871 GCA_964487785.1 uncultured Gemmatimonadaceae bacterium
CGGACACCGGGCAGGCGCGGCCGGGCACCCAACGCGAGCGGGACAGTGTGCTCGGCGCGTCGAAGCTGCCAGGGGCACAGGGGGTTCGTGGCGCGCTGAGAGCCTCGGATTCGGCGTCGGCGCGGAACGCTCGGCTGGACTCCGTGGACCGTTGATTCCTCGTTGCCTAACGGTGCGCGGGACACTAGTTTTGCCCTGCCGACAGCCGGGTAGAAAACTCCGCATCGTCGACGATCCCGAGTAGCTCAGTTGGTAGAGCAGGTGACTGTTAATTACTCCGCGCTGCTTTCCCGTCGATTCCGTAAGTCGTTGTAAACCCCACACAGTTCATTTCAGAGCAACAGTTTACGCCTCCGACGACGAGAGCGTTCGATTTTATTCGATTGCAGGTAAACCCACTCGTTTTGGCACCCAGGAATAACTTTGGGATAACTTGTGGGATGCTGACTAAGTTGAAGGCGACTATTCAGGACACAGCATCGCCCACTGACTGCGAGACCGGTCACTGGGCTATCTGTTTTGCGGACTCTCTGGTCAATCCTTCTGCATACTTT
The DNA here is from genome assembly GCA_964487785.1 of uncultured Gemmatimonadaceae bacterium. Taxonomy (GTDB): domain Bacteria; phylum Gemmatimonadota; class Gemmatimonadetes; order Gemmatimonadales; family GWC2-71-9; genus CAVVWJ01. The sequence goes on from CAZASU010000190.1 coordinate 555, forward strand.
CGCCGACAGACCAAGCTCCCAACAGGGGCTTCTTGACGGGGTGCGTATTCAAGCGTAACTCTGGTCACCGAATCGTTATTTTCGTCAAAGGCACACCCGGCGAAAGCCGGCGCCACAAAGCCACGGGTCCTCGCCTTCCGACGCCTCACTTCGATGCCCCGAAGCACCATACGACCTCCCGGGCCACCGACCCGACCACCAAGGTTTCCATGGGAGGACAGGCATTGACCGCGACCTCCTGTCCCAACTGCGGAGCCGAGCACGATCCAGGCGCGAGTCCCTGGCGCGAACCTATAGTGGGCCGGATCCTCCGTGGCGGGATCCGCGTCCGGGAACGGTTGGGGGACACCCCGCTCGTCTCGCACTATCGTGCCGAGTACCCGACCGGGCTTGAGGTCGCGGTTCTGATCCTGGGCTCCTCTGCCGAACTCGCTCTCCGGCTGCCAAGCCTCCAGCCCGCAATCCAGATCCAGCATCCAAATGTCGCCGCCATTCATGATCTGAACGAGACTCACGATGGGCTGGTCTACGCGGTGGCGGAGCGCCTTACGGGCGAGTTCCTGTCGGTTACTCTGGTCCTGCGTGGCGCCCTGCCGCTGCAGGAGGCCCTGGATCTCTGCCTGCAAGCCGCGGCTGGCCTGCAGGCGGCGCACGATCTCGGCTGGGTTCACGGGAGTCTCTCGCCGTACACCATTCTGCTGGCCCGGACGGTCGGCGGACGTCCACTGGTCAAGCTGATAGGCTTCGCCCACGAGTTCCCGCTGCGACAGTCGGAGGCTGAGTTACCAATCGAGTGGGCGGGATATGCGAGCCCCGAGCGGATCGCCGGACACCCGCCCGACGAGCGTAGCGATGTGTTCAGCCTGGGCGCGGTGCTCCATCACCTTCTCACCGGAGCACCACCCACGCCCGGCTCGCGGCGTGGCCGCGTTCCCAAGGCCATGCGCGCCGTGCTCAACCGGGCGCTCGCCCCTTCACCGGCCCGACGCTTTCAGACGATAGCGGAGTTTGCGGCGGCGCTCGCTCCGTCGTACGCGGCGCCCGCTCCGTCGTACGAGGAAGTATTTCCGATTCTCGTGCCGTGCGGACCGGCGAGACCAGCCTGGAGGCGTGCCCTCGCGTTCGGGGCCGCTGCTGCCCTAGTCGGAGTGCTGGCCGGACTCTGGCTGCAGTGGGGTACCCAGCGGCCGTCGGTAGGTGCATCGGCACACGCCAGATCACAAGAACGCGGGTTCATTGCGGGCGTCGAGCCCGACTCGTCCTCTGCGTTGGCTCGCCTTCCCGCTGACTCGGGGCAGGTGGCAGTGGGCCGGCACCACTCAGCGGCTGCCCAGATTCCCACCGACTCCGTGCTCCGCACGCCCACCAGCCGGGCGAGCCACGACTCGGCTCCGGCGGTCGCCGAATCGCTGTTGGTGGATGTGCAGTCGGTGGACTCGACCATCCAGGTCGATCTCCGCTACGCAACGGCGAATAACTTTACGGGTGCACCGCTTCCCGGCTACGAGGCGCCGCGCGCGCTGCTCCACCGGGAGGTGGCTACCGCACTCGGCCGAGTTCAGGCCCGGCTCCGCCCCGGCGGCCTGGGCCTCAGGATCTTCGATGCGTACCGGCCGGTGAGGGCGACCCTTGCGATGGTCGATTGGGCCGAGCGGACCGGGCGCAGGGACCTCCTCGAGAGCGGGTTTATCGGCCGGCGGAGCCAGCATAACCTGGGCGTGGCGGTGGATGTCACGCTGGTCGACCTGGTGACGGGGACCGCAGTCCCAACGGGGACCGCCTTCGACAGCTCCACCACCGCCGCTCACACGGCCAACACCACCGGCCGGGCATTGCCCTATCAGGAGATTCTGGTACGGACGATGAAATCGGAAGGGTTCAGCACTCTCGACCAGGCGTGGTGGCACTTTGTCTATGCGCTCAAGGGGGCGGTGCCGTTGAATCGGGTCATCCAATAGCATAGGGGATGGGAGGTTCATCTCACCCGATCCCCCTCCGCCAGCTTCTTGAGCTGTTCGCATTCGGAGCGATCACCCACTGCCGGCCGTCCCATACGGGCCATTGCTCGACGGTCTTTGCTGTAGGGATCGTCGCGGAAGTGAACCACCCCGTCCCGCACGAAGGCGGTGAGATAGAGCAGGTAGACCGGTACCGGGTGCTTCAGATACACCGAGGTGGGCGCGATGTCCTTGGTGGGGTCGGCCGCTATCGCCTCGAGAATCTTGTCGTCCCCCCAGCCCTCCTGTTTGTCCAGGACGTACCCCGCCAACTTGACGGCATCCTCCACTCTCACGCAGCCGTGACTCAGTGTCCTGTTCTTCTTCTCGAAGAGACTATCGGCCGGAGTGTCGTGGAGATAGACGGAGAACTGGTTGGGGAACATGAACTTCACCGTGCCGAGCTCGTTGCCGGAGCCGGGCTTCTGTCGGACCCGGAAGGGAATCTTATTTATGTCCAGCTTGGACCAGTTAATTGTCGACGGGTCGGCAATGACCTCGTTCCGCGCAATGTCCACCACCTCGTACGAGTGCTGGGCCAGGTAAGTGATGTTCTTCCGCACATTGGGGATCACCGAGTCCACCAGGATCCGGTGCGGTACGTTCCACTGGGGCCGGAAGACGACGTACGTCATCGAGTCGGCGAACACCGGAGTGGCATGGCTGTACTCGTCACCCACAATCACCCGCATAGTGAGGCGCGCTTCACCTTCGTCGTAGGCATGGAGCCGGTAGTCCGGGATGTTGACCAGGATGTAGCGCTTCCCGAAGTCGCTCGGCAGCCAGCGGTAGCGCTCGAGATTGAGCTCGATTATCCGGATGCGGGTCTCCACCGGCACGTTGAGGGCCGCCAGCGTTTTGGGGCCCGCGGAGCCGTCCGCCTCAATGCCGTGACGCTCCTGGAATCGGGCAACCGCCTTCGCGACCTTGTCGTCGTATATGGGCTTGCCTCCGGCCTTCTCCAAATCTCCCGTCGCCTGCAGCCGGTGGCGGAGGACTTCGACATAGGGGCCCTCGTCGCCCCACTGGAGGCGGGAGAGTCCTGAGATCGTGCCCCATCCGCCCTTCGCCTCGATCTCGCGGTAATCCGCCAGCATCTGGAGCAGCTCCTTGTACTCCTTCTGGCGGGGCCGGAGCGGCGAAACCATGTCGTCGAAGTCCTCCTTCGATAGCGCCGAGCGCAGGGTGCTGTCGATGGCGGCGCGCCGGGCCTTGATGTACCACCCATTGTCCACCGCCTCGGGATCGAGCCGGCCGGCGAGCAGGTCGCCCCCGTAGTCCAGGAAGGCTCGGGTCAGGCGGAGATCGAGTGCCGCCAGC
>CAZASU010000191.1:0-1751 GCA_964487785.1 uncultured Gemmatimonadaceae bacterium
CGGCTTGAACCTGAGCGACGAGGAGCTCAAACAGTTCGAGCGGGTCATCATCATGGCGTGCGGGACGTCCTGGCACTCCGGAATCATCGGCGAATACATGCTGGAAGAGATGGCGCGGCTTCCGGTCGAGGTGGAGTACGCGTCGGAGTTTCGCTACCGGAACCCGGTGGTGGACGCGCGGACGCTCGTCATCGGGATCTCCCAGTCGGGCGAGACGGCCGACACCCTGGCAGCTATCCGCGAGGCCAAGCGCCGCGGCGCCCGGACCATCGGCCTGGTGAACGGAGTTGGCTCGACCATCGCGCGGGAAGTGGACGGCGGCATTTACCTGCACGCCGGCCCCGAAGTGGGCGTGGCGAGCACCAAGGCCTTCACCAGCCAGGTGGCCGCACTCGCCCTCATCTCCCTCCGCATCGCCCGGCTCCGGAATCTGAGCATTCTCCAGGGTAGGGAGTTCATCGCGGCCCTGCAGAAGCTGCCGGACCAGGTGGCGCAGATCCTGGAGCGGGCCGCCGAGATCGAGCAGCTGGCCGACCGCTTCCTCCGGACCGCCCGGAATGCCCTCTATCTCGGTCGTGGGGTGAACTTCCCGGTGGCGCTCGAGGGCGCGCTCAAGCTCAAGGAAATTTCCTACATCCATGCCGAGGGGTATCCCGCGGCGGAGATGAAACACGGACCGATCGCGCTGATCGACGAGAATATGCCGGTGGTGTTCATCGCCCCCCGGGATGCGGTCCACTCCAAGATCGTGTCCAACATCGAAGAGGTGAAGGCGCGGGGTGGCAAGGTACTTGCACTGATCAACGAGGGGGACACGGAGATCGAGCGGTTGGCCGACGCCACGTTCACCATCCCGGAGACGCTGGACCTGCTCACGCCCATCCTCACGAGCATCCCGCTCCAGCTGCTCTCGTACTACGTCGCGGTGAGTCGAGGCTGCAATGTCGACCAGCCGCGGAACCTGGCCAAGTCGGTGACGGTGGAGTAGCCGGCGAACTGATAACGCCGCCACACCCCATCGAACTTGGCTACTTACTCGAAGCCCCGGTCATATCGACCGGGGCTTTGTGTATTGCGAGATTATACGTTGCCTCGGTCCTCAGGCGGTTGCCTGCTGGGGGACCAAGCGCCGCAGCGCAAGATTAACGACGCCGCCCACGATGCCGACCGCGATCGCTACCCCCACCACTCGGGGCGTCCACAGTGACCCTAATCCCAGGACCGCATCCAGCGAAAAGCGGCCCGGGCCGGTGAGGGCAATCGTCAGCGCTCCGGCAGCGTACAGCAGGGGAAGCTCGATGCCATTAGCGGTCGCGAAGAGGCCGTTCTTCCAATGGGCACTGATCGCCGCGACGATCATGACCGAAATCATCAGGGCAGGGCCCACGGGGCCCAGGAATCCGAACGCTAACAGCAGACCCCCCGTGATCTCGGTGAGCGAGGCGGCGACGGCGAACGCGCGGCCGGGCCGGAAGCCGAGCGACTCGAGGAACCCGGCGGTGCCGGTCAGCCCATAGCCACCGAACCAGCCGAACAACTTCTGAGTTCCGTGCCCGACCATCAGGAGCCCGAGGACCAGGCGCGCCACCAGCAGCCCACCGCTCAGTGTTGCGCCGTCAGTGAGGGATATCATTTGTGCCGCTCCAGAAGTAAAGGTTGACCAATGCCTGTTATAACTCGCCTAACACCAAAAAAAACTCAGGGGTTCCCCCGGATGCCGGTCGCCTGGGTCCCGCTCCCGACTGATCAGG
>CAZASU010000191.1:1851-3834 GCA_964487785.1 uncultured Gemmatimonadaceae bacterium
GGCGGAGGGATCGTCGCGGTCGCTCCGATCTCGGACGCCACGACCCGCCAGCGCTCCTCGCCCGCGGCAGCGAGGAAACGCCTGATCGGCTCGTCCACCGGCTCCCGGCTGAGGCGAAAAGTGGAATGGTGAACCGGAAGCACGTACTCCGCGCCGAGAGCTTTGAACATGGCCCAGGCTTGCTCCGGCGAGGCATGGTTGGCAATCCAGGGGTCGTACGCGCCAATGGGCAGAATGGCCAGGTCGATGCGTTCCCGCTGCCCCAGTAGCGTCAGGGCGTCGGTGTACGCGGTATCTCCGGCAAACAGCACGGTGCGACCCTGCTTCTGGAGGAGGTAGCCGCCGTACCCGCGCTGAGTGTCGGCGATCATCCGGGCTCCCCAATGGCGCGATTCGGTGGACTCGATGCGGAGGCCGTGGATTTCCGTTTCCTCTCCCCAGGCGAGCTCGTTCACCCGGCGGAACCGGCGGACCAGGTCTCGATTGCCGGTCTGCACCACCACCGGTGTGTCGGCCGAGAGCCTGCGGAGGGTGCCGAGGTCGGTGTGATCCATGTGGGCGTGCGATAAGAGCACAAGATCGAGCGGGGGCAGCTCACCGGGCCGGAGCGCCGGTTCAACGAGCCGCTTGGGCCCCAGCTTGGCCCGACCGCGCCCCAGCCCGATACGCCGCTCCAACGCGGGATCGGTCAGGACCCACGAGCCGTGGAAGTTCAGGAGCACTGTGGCGTGCCCTAGCCATGCTACCGTGAGCCGGCCCTCAGGCCATGAGTGTGGGTTCGGGCGCTGGGGGGCGGGAGCGATGTCGGTCGAGGGCATGGTATTCTACACGAAGAATACTTGGAGAACGACATGAGAGTTCTGCTGCAGCGGGTCTCGAAGGCTTCGGTAACGATTAGTGGTCAACTTGTCGGCGAGATCGGCCGGGGGTTTTGCCTCCTGGTTGGCTTTACGCACGGAGACACGCCCGCGCAGGTAGATTGGATGGCCGAGAAAGTGGCCGGCCTGCGGCTCTTCACCGACGCGGAGGGAAAGATGAACCTGGGTCTCGATGAGGTGGGCGGGGCGCTGCTGGTCGTCTCCCAGTTCACGCTCTATGGCGACACGGCCAAGGGCCGGCGTCCGTCATTCATCGAGGCGGCGCGGCCCGAGGTGGCCATCCCGCTCTACCAGCGATTCCTCGAGCTGCTTCGGCGGCGGGGGATCACCGTGGCCGCGGGAGAGTTCGGTGCCGATATGCAGGTGGCTATTCACAACGACGGTCCCGTGACCCTCATTCTCGACCGCGTTCCATGACCGGCGCTCCCCTGACGCTCGCGTCGTCATCGCCCCGCCGCCGCCAGCTGCTCGAGATGCTCGGCATCCCGCTGCGGGTGGTGCCCTCGCACGTCCCCGAGGTCCGGCGCCCGCTGGAGACCCCGATGGACTACGTCGAGCGGCTGGCCCGGGAAAAGGCGCTCAGTGTCCCCGGGGAGCTGGTCCTCGGAGCCGACACGACGGTCGTGGTGCGCGACGCCGTGCTGGAGAAGCCCGCCGATGAGGCCGACGCGCTCCAGATGCTGAAGCGGCTGCAAGGGCGCACCCACCAGGTCGTGACCTCGGTGGCCCTGGTGGCGAAGGAGGTGGTGTACCAGGCCACCGATGTCACCAACGTGACGTTCCGCCGGCTGGACGAAGCCTTTCTGGAGGCCTACGTGGCCACCGGCGAGCCGATGGACAAGGCCGGCGCCTACGGGATCCAGGGATACGGTGCGGCCCTGATCGAGCGAATCGAGGGAGACTTCTTCAGCGTGATGGGTCTGCCGATCCGGCTGGTGCTGAATCTGCTGGGCGAGGCGGGGAGGGAGTACCGTTTCGGCAAGTAGATCCGTTTCGAGTCTAGCGGTCTAGGGTCTAGGGTCCACGCGAGATTTGACCCTAGACTCTTGTCCCTAGACTCTTGACCCTAGACTCTTGACCCTAGACTCCCAGACTCCCGGTCAGA
>CAZASU010000192.1:0-2013 GCA_964487785.1 uncultured Gemmatimonadaceae bacterium
CTGAGCGCTCGCCGTCCGCCCGGCCGGGCCCGCGGGGCGGCCGGGGCCGTCCGAGGAGCGGGGGCTCTCCCCGTTGAGGAGTCGAGGACCATGGATCAGGTGACGGTCAACTACCAGGGAAAACAGATCACTGCCTCGCTGAGCGAAGGCCAGACCACGTCTGGCGAGGTGCTGCCCAGCCACAAGGCTCCAGAGTGGCACGTGACCATCGCCGGCACGGCCTTGACGAAGTTCCCGGCCACGGCCCGAGACACCGAAGAGCAGGTGCGAGAGCAAGTGCTTCGCTGGCTTCGGGAGCATCCCGATATGCTCGATCGCGATCAAATCGTGCTCGGAGGGGGATGACTGCGATTAGATTCCGGTCAGCGGGATCGTGGTCCGCGCATACATATCAGCCAAGCGAGTCTTCTGTGAGCACCCATAAGGTCGAGCAGCGCCGCCTCAGTCATCGTGGCCGGGAATTTCACTTCGTCTCCTACGACGCCCAGATAGCCAACGAGCGCCGGGGCGTCGAAGCGGTACCGCCCATGTGGTATCTGATGAACGAAGGCAAGCGCCGGCAGGTGTTACCGCACGTTCCAGGGCAGGAGCTCGTGGAGCTCGACGACGCGCTGCTTCGTTGGGTGGACGAGCAGGTCTTCGGAACCAAAGCTCCGCTGCTCCAGCGGCAGCGGAAATAAGGACAGCGCCCAACTCGAAGAGGCTCGCCAACGGTGTTTGATGCCCTCGACCCCGATTCCCCCGCGTTCTGGTTCCGCCTCGGCACGGCCATCCTCTGCGGCGGGATTATCGGTCTCGAGCGCCAGCTGCGGGGGAAGGCCGCGGGGATCCGGACCAGCATCCTCATCTGCCTCGGTACCGCGCTATTCGTGGCGCTGGGTGCGTCGTTCGAGGGCGACCGGGTGGACCCGACCCGAGTGTTGGCGCAGGTCGTCACCGGAATCGGGTTCCTGGGTGGCGGAGTGATCCTGGCACGGGAGGGCGCGATAGTCGGGGTGACCTCGGCGGCGGTCATCTGGGTGCTCGCCGCGCTGGGCTCGCTGATCGGCCTCGGTCATCTCATCGCTGCCATCATACTCACACTCGTCACGGTTGCCCTTCTGCTGGGCGTCGAGCTCCTCGAATCCATCTTCCGCCGGCTTCGCCAGGGGGCTCACGAGCGGGAGATGTCCAAGATCGAGCTGGAAGACTGACGTCACCTCCTCCCATCGATTCGAGTCGCTGGCCTTTCAGCGGCAGGATCACCGCTCGTCCAGCCACGGAGCCGGACACTGAGCTCCTCAATGCTGCTGCAGTCGGTTGCTGCCATTCTCGACCGAGACCTGCGGGCGCTTCGCCGCGAGGTCGAGGCCTACCCCGACGAGCGCGGGCTCTGGCTGGAGGTGCCCGGCATCTCCAACGTGGCCGGCACCCTCGTCCTGCACCTCGCCGGGAACCTGCAACATTACTTGGGTGCCCGCCTGGGCCAGACGGGATACATGAGGGATCGTCCGGCTGAGTTCGCGCGCCGGGATGTGCCGCGGACGGAGCTGCTGCGCGAGATCGATGCCGCCCGCGCCGGGGTGAAGGCGGCACTGTCCGGCCCAGCGGAACCTGAGATCACGGCCGAGTATCCCGAGGCGGTCGGAGGTTCGAGGGTGGCCACCGGCGAGTATCTGATTCACCTGGCGACGCACCTGGCCTATCACCTGGGCCAGATCGACTACCATCGCCGGGTCGTGACCGGCAGCGCGTTCGCGGTGGACGCCATTCGACCGTCGGAACTGAGCTCTGCGCGATGATCCTCTTCCTCCTGCTGGCGCTTGCGGCCGGCGTACCCCTCCCGGTGCAGGCGGGCCTCAATGCTCAGCTCCGGTCCGGGCTGGGCTCGCCGGTCGCCGCCGCTCTGGTCTCCTTCCTGGTCGGAACCGCTGGCTTGGCTACCATCGCTCTTCTCCTCCGCACGCCGCTGCCTCTTGGGCGCGCGTGGCTGCCTCCCAGTCCCTGGCAGTGGAGCGGCGGCCTGATCGGCGC
>CAZASU010000192.1:2113-3792 GCA_964487785.1 uncultured Gemmatimonadaceae bacterium
CGCCTCTCGGCGCCACCTGGGACGGAGAGGGAACCAACTTCGCGATCTTCTCCCGGCACGCCAACCGGGTGGAGCTTTGCCTGTTTGCCGATCCGGATGACGCGGCCGAATCCGCGCGGGTCGAGTTGCACCGCACCGAAGACGTATGGCACGCATATCTGCCGGATGTTCGACCGGGCCAGGCCTACGGGTACCGGGTGCACGGCCCGTACGCACCAGCTGACGGTCACCGTTTCAACCCGGCCAAGCTCCTCCTCGATCCCTACGCCAAGGCCATCAGCGGCAGGATGCGGTGGAGCGACGCGCTGTCCGGATATCCGCTTCGAAGCGCCGATCCCGAGCGCGATCTGATCCCGGACCCACAAGACAGCGCTGGTGCGATGCCGAAGAGCCTGGTCATGGACACGGGGTTTGCCTGGGGCCACGATGCGCCGCCCGAGACACCCTGGGACAGGACGGTGATTTATGAGGCCCACGTCAAGGGCATGACCCAGCTTCACCCGGAGGTCCCGGAGCAGCTGCGGGGAACGTATCTGGGACTCGCCACCCCGCCGATCATCCGCCATTTGAAGAGTCTTGGAGTCACCGCCATCGAGCTGCTGCCGGTGCACCACATTGCGGCGGAGCAGCGGCTGACCGAGCAGGGACTCACCAACTATTGGGGATACAACTCCATCGGGTACTTCGCCCCCGATGTCCGGTACGCCACCGGCGCTGGTATTCGCGGGGAGCAGGTCACCGAGTTCAAGGCGATGGTCCAGCAGTTCCATCAGGAGGGCCTTGAGGTTCTCCTCGACGTGGTCTACAACCATACCGGCGAGGGCAATCACCTCGGCCCCACGCTCTCGTTCCGAGGGATCGACAACGCCACCTACTACTGGCCCGACCCGGAGAATCCCCGTTTCTATACCGACTTCACCGGCTGCGGCAACACGGTCGACCCGCGGAAGGCCCGAACGCTGGCGCTGGTGCTGGACAGCCTCCGGTATTGGGTGCGGGACATGCACGTGGACGGCTTCCGCTTCGATATCGCGCCGGTCCTCGGGCGGGGTGACCATGGATTCAGCCCGGCGAGCGCATTTTTTTCCCTCCTCCGACAGGACTCGGTCCTAGCTGGGGTGAAGCTCATCGCCGAGCCCTGGGATCTGGGTCCCGATGGCTATCAGGTGGGCAGGTTTCCGGCGGGCTGGAGCGAGTGGAACGGCAAGTACCGCGATACCGTCCGCCATTTCTGGCGAGGCGATCCGGGGCACGTCGGCAATCTCGCTTCCCGGCTCGCCGGCAGTAGCGATCTATATGAAGCCAGCTGGCGTGCGCCCCAGGCCAGCGTCAACTTGGTGACCTGTCACGACGGATTCACCCTCCAGGATCTGGTCAGCTACGAGAGGAAGTACAACCAGGCGAACGGGGAGGAGAATCGTGACGGCAACAACCACAATCTCAGCCGCAACTGGGGAGTGGAGGGGCCAACTGATGTAGCTCGCACGACCCACATTCGGGAGCGGGTCAAGCGAAATTTTCTCGCCACGCTGGCGTTTTCTCAGGGCGTTCCGATGATCTCTCATGGCGACGAGCTGGGCCGCACCCAGCGGGGCAACAATAACGCCTACTGTCAGGACAGCCCGCTCACCTGGATCGACTGGCGGCTTTCCCAGGAAAATCAGGAGCTGCTGGAGTTC
>CAZASU010000193.1:0-3778 GCA_964487785.1 uncultured Gemmatimonadaceae bacterium
GGGAACTTCTTCTTCTTGTCGATGTGGACGTAGATCACGTCGTGGATGTCGATCGTGAACTCGACCCACGAGCCCCGGAACGGAATGATCCGCGCCGAGAAGAGCCGCTGGCCGTTGGGGTGGATGTCCTCTTCGAACACCACGCCCGGCGAGCGATGGAGCTGGCTCACCACGACGCGCTCCGCCCCGTTGATCACGAACGTCCCGAGCGGGGTCATGATGGGCAATTCGCCCAGGTAGACCTCCTTTTCGATGGCGTTCTTGAGCCGCTTCTGGCCCTCCACTTCCTCGTAGACGTCGAGGCGGAGCTTGGCCTTGAGGGGCGTGGCATAGGTCATGTCGCGCTCGACGCACTCTTCGACCGTGTACTTGGCCTCGCCGAGGGCGTAGCTCAGGAACTCCAGCTTGTACTTCTCGTTGACGTCCGTAATCGGGAAGAGATCCCGAAACACCCGCTCGAGGGAGACGTCCTGGCGTGCTCCGTGGACGTCATCCGGCACGAGCAGCGTCTGGAAGGCCGCCGTCTGGATGTCGAGGAGGTGCGGCATCGGCATGCCGCCCTCGCGCTTGCTGAACGTGATTACAGGTCTGGTCTCAGGCATTGTCACTCGCTCTCACGCAATACAAATGGCCCCAGCACGAATCCCCCGACGAAGCGGGGTGGCTACGGGGCTCGGTAGATTCAGGGACTTACGGAGCTTCGAGCGTGCATTCGTCTCACTGAAATAGGGTGGCCTTGAGATCCTTCGCCGCGCCGGCCAGAGGCCTGCCCGGCTCAGGATAGGCTACGCCTACTTCAGTTCGACGACAGCACCCTGCTCCTCCAGCTTCTTCTTGATTTCCTCGGCCTCCGCCTTGGACACGCCTTCTTTGATGTTCGTGGGGACGTTGTCTACCGCATCCTTGGCTTCCTTCAGACCCAGGCTGGTGATCTCGCGGACCACCTTGATGACCTTGATCTTGTTGGGACCGCCCTCCTTGAGGGCAACTGTCCACTCGGTCTTCTCTTCGACCGGGGCTGCGGGAGCCGCGCCGCCGCCGCCACCGCCCGCGGGGGCCGCCGCGGCAGCCGCGATCGTGACGTTGAACTTGGTCTTGAACGCCTCGATCAGATCCGCCAGCTCGACCACGGTCTTGTTGCCGATGGCCTCGAGGAGCTCTTCGTTACTCAGCGTGGTGGTGGGCATCGATGTTCTCTCTCTCAATCCGGATGATAGTTACGAACGCTGCGCGCGAAGCGCCTCGAGGGCGCCGACCATCTGATACAGAATTCCAGTCATGACGCCGGCGAACTGGGCCATGGGGGCTTGCATGGTGCCGGCCAACTGCGAAAGCAGCTCCTGCCTGGGCGGCAAGCTCGCCAGCCGCTTCACCTGATCCGACGTGACCGGCCGCCCGTCGACCAGGCCGATCTTGATCGTGGGCCTCTCGAACTCCTTGGCGAAGTCGGTAAGCACCTTTGCCGCCGCCACCGGGTCGTTCCCCGCCAGGATCAGACCGGTCGGGCCGGCCAGGTGATCGTCCAGGAGGGACACCGAGTTGGCCGCCAGGGCCCGCTGCGCCAGGGTGTTCTTGACCACGACGTAGGAGACTCCGGCTGCCCGCAGCCGGCGGCGGAACTCCGTCATCCGCAGGACGTTGAGGCCGCTGAAGTCCGTCACGTAGATGTTGGGCGAGGCCTTGAACTGCTCGGTCAGGCTCTGCACCGTATCCTGCCGCTCGGTCTTGTTCATCGGTACACCGCCGTCTCGAGTCGAACGCCCGGGCCCATGGTGCTGGATATCGTGGCCGAGCGGATGTAAGTGCCCTTAGCCGCGGCGGGCTTGGCCCGCGCGATGGTGTCCATAAACGCCTGGACATTGTCCGCCAGCTGGGGAGCCGAAAAGGAGACCTTGCCCACGGGGGCATGGACGTTCCCGGTCTTATCGACCCGGAACTCGATCTTGCCGGCCTTGATCTCCCGCACCGCCTTGGTCACGTCCATAGTGACCGTGCCTGCCTTGGGGTTGGGCATCATGCCGCGGGGGCCGAGCACCTTGCCGAGCGCGCCGAGCTGCCCCATCACGTCAGGGGTGGCGACGATGACGTCGCACTCGAGCCAGCCGTCCTTGATCTTCTGGATGTACTCGACGCCCACGAAGTCAGCCCCGGCGGCCTCCGCGTCGCGCACCCGGTCGCCCTGGGTTATCACTAACACCCGAACCGACTTTCCGGTTCCGTGGGGCAGGACCACCGTCCCCCGCACCACCTGGTCCGCGTGCCGGGGGTCTACGCCGAGGTTGACCGCGACGTCCACCGTCTCGTCGAACTTGGCGTAGGAGGATCCCTTCACCAGCGCGACAGCGTCCGGGATGGGGTATTCCCGAAGCCGGTCGACCTTGGCGACCGCGGCCTCGAATTTCTTGCCGTGGTTACGCATCAGTCCACCACCTCCAGGCCCATGGACCGGGCGGTGCCGGCGATCATGCGCATGGCGCTGTCCAGGTCGGACGCGTTGAGGTCGGCCATCTTGATTTCGGCGATCTTCCTGACCTGTGCCCGGGTGACCTTACCGACCTTGACGCGGTTCGGCTGACCGCTGCCCTTCTCGACCCCAGCCTCCTTCAAGAGGAGGTTGGGCGCGGGCGGGGTCTTGGTGATGAAGGTGAAGGTCCGATCGGCGAAGATCGTGACCACGACCGGGATGACCATCCCGCTCTGACTCTGGGTCCGTGCATTGAACTGCTTCACGAACTCCATGATGTTCACGCCATGAGGACCCAGCGCGGTTCCCACCGGCGGCGCAGGCGTGGCGGCACCGGCCGGGCACTGCAGTTTGACCATCGCGTTGATCTTCTTTGCCATTTCTGCTCTCTAATGTGGGCCGAGGTTAGCCCGCACAACCGTGCGGACCCACATCTGCCTACTGCCGCGATAACCCGCGCGGTCGCGGGGTCGTGGGGGCTAGTGGCGAATAACTTCCCTAGTGCCCCCTCAACTGCAAGTAATCCAGCTCCACCGCTGTCGGCCGCCCAAACAGGCTCACCGACACCCGGACCTTCCCCTTGTCGCTGAGCACTTCTTCGACTGTGCCGCTGAAGTCGGAGAACGGCCCCTCGGTGATCTCGACGACCTGACCGATCAGGAACGGGATCTCTTCCTTTGGCTCGGCCTCCGCCACCGCTTCGGCAATGCCGAGCAAGCGGTTTACCTCATCCTGCCGGAGGGGCTGGGGCATCTTGCCGGTGCCCACGAACTTGATCACGCCCTGAATGCTGTTCACGACGTGCAGGGCTTCCTGGCTCATCCCCATTTCGACCAGTACGTAGCCCGGGTAGAGCTTCCGCTCCACCATGACCTTCTTGCCGTTCTTGATCTCGATCACTTCCTGGACCGGGACCAGGGCCTGCCGGATCAGCTTCGCGTCGGTCGGGCGAGGATCTTCCTCGATCCGTCTCTGGAGCAGCCCCCGCACCTTGTTCTCGTGGCCGGCGGTCGTCTGAATCGCGTACCAGCGGTATTCCATATGCCTAACGCGCGAGCCGCGCGACTCCATCGACGAGGATGACCTGGAGCAGCCAGTCGAGCAGACCGATCGTGAGTCCCAGCACGATGGACAACACGATGATCATCCGCGTCGCCTTGCTCAGCTCGGGCCGGGTGGGCCAGGTGACCTTCTTCAGCTCGTCCCGGACCGCGACGAGAAACGCCGCGGTCCGATGGAACCACCCGGTCAGCTTGTTCGACGGCTGCCCGACCTGCACACTGTCCATTACTTGGACTCTTTGTGCTGCTTGTG
>CAZASU010000194.1:0-3739 GCA_964487785.1 uncultured Gemmatimonadaceae bacterium
ACTACATATAGTTCATTACCCCGGGTCCTTTTCCACTGCGGTGAACAGCTCACTGAGGCTGACGTCGAGTCCCCGTGCTATCCGCACGATCATGTCCAGCGTCGGGTTCCCGTCGCCACGCTCGAGCGTCCCCATATACGTCCGGTGGACGTGTATGGCGTCGGCGAAGCTTTCCTGGGAGTAGCCCGCCTTTGTGCGTCGCGCGCGTACCGTTCGTCCGAACCTGGCGCTGATGGATGCCATGGATAGAAGACTGCGACACTCCACCCCACTGCTCTACAGCGTATGTATCGCCACTATATACACTGGCCATGTGGAGACATCATTCCTAGGTCCTCAAGGATGTCGTGCCGGCAACGGCCTGCCGCCTTTCCGCTGTTGCAGGGTGGTGGCGGCTGATGTAGCCTGTGGTGGTCAGGATCAGGAGCCCTTGAATGCGCTGGGAACTGATGGATCGCTACCTCGCCGGCGAGTGCAGTAAAGCCGAGCTCGAACAGGTCGAGCGGTGGCTGGCTCAGGCACCGAGCCGCCGCCGGCTCCTGGAGCAGCTCGCCGGCCCGGGCGAGGCCGAGCTGAAGGAGGCCAGGGCAAGCATTTGGGCTCGGCTGGAAAACGAGGTGGATCCTGAAGTGAGTCCGTCAGCCGAGCCCTGATATCGCAGTACCTCCGCTGTTTTCCAGAGTACCCCCGGTAAACTCAGCATCAAATCTCCAACAACCAGCCGAGCCCACTTAAACGTTGGCGCGGAAGTTGTACATTCAACCCGCACACGTCGGCCCGGTCCTGTAGCCCGAGATGGGAGTCATGCCGTCACCCTCGCGGATCGCGATTGTCATCGACGACGAACGGCAGCGCAGGCGCTTTGTCGCGCCGCTCGGCCCCGCTGTGCGAATTCATGAGGTGTCCGGCGGCGACGAGCTGAAGAAGCTCGCGGCGGCTGGAGCGGTCGACGTCATCATCGCCGGCGTGCTCAACCGGCATGATGAGTTCCTGCCTTCGGCCCTGCGAGATCTCAGCCGGACGGCACCGGACCTCGGGATGATCGGGATATTCGAGCCCTCCCGCCCGTCGCTCGACGAGGCTGCCGACCTCGCCCGGGAGATTCCGGCGATGGGATTCGTCTCCCGGCCGGGCTCACGCTTCGAGCATCTGCTGCACACGCGGCCGCCACGCGGCACCGCACCGACGTTCACCTCCGCGCTGGTCGATGTGCTCGACCACCTCCCTCTCTACGGGGCGGCACAGTCCTTCGCCCTCCTCCAGGCGCTACACCCGTCGCTGGCACACGGCATTCCGGAGCAGGCTCGAGAGCTCGGCATGAGCAGGCGCAACCTCGAACGCTGGTTCCAGGGGCCCGACATTTGTTCGGCTGGATGTTTCCAGTCGGTCTGTGCCGCCGGCGAGGCCGCCTACCTTCGGCTGGTGCGGGAAATGCCGGAACGCGAGATCGCGCCGGTGGTAGAGATTCTGACCCTGGAGGGGCTGGCCAACCCCATAGGCGTCTCAAGGACGATCCGAACTGCGCTCCGATCAGGCCTGGAGGAGCTGCGAGCGGGTGGAGTCCCGGCGCTGGTGGAGGCGGTGAATGCCGCGCTCCGGACCTCGCGTGATCCCACCAGGATTCCGGCGCAGTGGGGACCTGCCACGCGCTACGCCCCGGAAGCGGGCGTGCTCACGGTTCCCGTTGGGGATCGCACCGTCTTGATGGACACTGCCCGGGGCATCGAGCACCCGCTCGATCCGTTCGGCCTGGATGCGTGGCCCCTCGTCCTGGACGGAGCGCCATTCGCGAAGCTCACCCTGGAGCTCGCCTCGGCCAGGCACGAGCCACCTCACCTGGTGCGCGCGCGGCTGATCTCCTGGTTGGGTCAGCTCCTGGTGCTGCGGCTCATCCGGCGAGAGCCCGGCAGCGTCGAGGCGGGCGAAGCGTAGAAAAAATTGGCGCAAATCGGGCTGGCGGAGCCGATACTCGCCTCCTAGCGTGATGGACATGCGCCGACACGAGGCTGCGCCGATCCCAATTCATCATAGGACGCGTCCCGGGCGAGTGCTCGAGGATGCGTTGGCCGCCACCCTGTGGTTCGCGCCAAACCGCTCGGAGTTGGAAGCACTCAGGTCCCTGCTCGGGTCGTTCCCTGCCGTGCACGCAGCCGTGCGAGACATCACTGAGCCGGACTCTTCACCCGGCGCCACCGCAACCCTGCTTCGTCAGGCCGTCCCACTCCCGCCACCGCAGCTACGTCCCTACTTCGCCGTTTGCGCGCTGGAAGCCTGGCGCCGGGTGCCGGTGCGGCAGCTCGCGGGATGGAGTGGTATCCCATGGTGTGAGCTCAGGCGGCGGATGGCGGCCGCCGGCCTCACGCCCGCGGGGATCGCGACATGGAACCTTGCCCTCCATGCCGCGTGGCTGCTGGACGTGGCGGAGCTACCCGCAAGCACCGTGGTCCGCTGCATGCGGCTCGGCCGGCCCGCCGCACTTTCGGCGGTGCTGGGTGCTCGCGCAGTGCGCTTCTCCGGCGGCAAGGTCGAGTCCGGCGCGTTTGCGGCGACGCTCGATCACTACATCTCTTTCCTGCGGGCCGCGTTTCGGGTATGACCCACCCAGCCACCGCGGTGGCGGGGAGCGATGCTGGTGTGGTCCCTGTGCTGGTGGTGGGAAACGGGCGAAGGCGTCTCAGCCCACCCGCGCGCTGGGCCCAGAGGCTTCTCTTCTGTGAGCGGGTCGCCGAGCTGAAACGGCTACTGGAGGAACAGCCGGTCACCGCCGCGCTGGTCGAGACTCGCGATGCCGATGGTGCGCCGGTACCGGCATCCATCCGTGGCTGGGTACAACGGAACCCGCGGGTTCCGATCCTGGTCTGGACCGCAGGCAGCGCCGGCGCGCTCGGTGAGATCCTCGACCTCGGTGCTGCCGGAGCTGACGTCCGGCTGGTACTGCGCCCGCGCGACGATCCGGCCGCCGCGCTGGACCGGCTGCTGGCAGCCGGATTTCCGCCTCATCCTGGCGCGGTACCCGCGCTGCTGCGTCGGGTCGTGGTCCCCGCGCCGCCACTGATCCAGCCTGAGCTCACTCTCGCGGTCTATCACGCCTGGCCTGACCCACGGGTGCAGGTGTGGGCTCGCGCGCTGGGCCTCAGCCGGCAAGCGCTCAACCGCCGGCTGGGCGCCGTTCGGTACCAGAAGGCGAGTGTGGTCCTGGATCACTTCAGCGCCGCTGAGATTGCGATTCGACTCACCCAGGGTGAGAGGCTCAAGGATATCGCGACCGCCATGGGCCGGCCGGATGAGCGCTCGCTGCGGCGGCGCCTCGCGCGCCTGGGGACCAGGCCCGAACACCTGAGAGACGAAGCGGACTTTCGCGCCCTCATACCGCGGATCGGCCCCGGCATCCAGCTTGGCCCGTAACCAACTTCTGCTCCGGCGTTCCATCCGCGTCATTGCCTTTCCACCCCGGTCGCTCGCGTTCCATTCTCGCTCTTGTAGCCGCCATGCATCGGGCCTAACGTGGCGCCGCAGACTCGCAATACCGCTGGTCTGCAGCAGACGCTGGAGCGTGAGCGATGAAGCTGGGTGAAGCACAGGGCGACAAGGCGCAGGCAGTGACTCTCCGAGCCGTTCTGAGAAGGGTGGACCTCGGAGCTCTGCTCTGGCGGGAGCGGGGCGTGCTCCTGGTGGCGCTCGCTTCCTCGGTCATAAGCCCCGTCGCGGCGATGGCGATGCCGTTCGCGGCCAAGCTGGT
>CAZASU010000195.1:0-3733 GCA_964487785.1 uncultured Gemmatimonadaceae bacterium
GCATCCACCGTGACTTCGACCGGCGAGCCCACCCGCACCGAGCGGGCATCCATCTCGAACACCGCCAGATCAACCCAGAGAGCGCTCCGGTCGGCGATGAGAAAGAGGTTATCCCCCGGCTGCACGGCCTGTCCCTCTGTGACCATTTTCTCGGCGATTTCTCCGCTCATGGGCGACCGGAGCACGATGGTACGGCGAGCTTCTCCGGTGCGTTCCAGGCTATCGATCTGGTCCTGCGGAATATTCCATAGAGTGAGGCGGCGCTGAGCCGCCGCGGCGAGAGACTTATCACCTAACCGGCGGGCCGATAGGTACTCCTCCTGCGCGCTGACCAGCTCGGGTGAGTAGAGAGCCAGGAGCGGATCGCCCTTACGCACCGGCTTGCCACTATAATCGGCGTACAGATACTCCACCCAGCCCATAACCCGGGCATTGACGTACTGCCGGCGGGGCTCCGCGTAGGTGAGCGTGCCAACCACACGGGTTTCTCGTCCAAGCGGACGAACGGCGGCTCGGGCGAAGCTGATCCCGAATCGGTCGGCCGCGGTGCGGTCCAGCTTGACACCAGATCCTGCTGCCCCGGCACTATCACCGGTCTCAGTCTCCATACCCTCCATTGCTTCCATCCCGGGCATGCCTTCCATTCCCTTCGTTCTTTCCATCTTTGCCTTGCCCTCTGCTTCAGTGCTGGACCGGCCGGATTGTTCCTGCTTTCCGCAGGCCGTTATGGCCAGGCTGAAGGCCAGTACGAAGCTCCAGAGCGGCCTCATTGCGCATCCTCCGTGAGCAGGAGCTGCTCCAGTATGACGAGGTGGGTGAGGTGTTCAGCCGCCACCATGGCGGCCTCGAGCTCCGCCCGGTAAAACGAGTCTTCAGCCGCGAGCACGTTGAGAAAGGGAGCCTGGCCAACCCGGTAGCTGCGAAGCACGGCCTCTACCGTTGCCCAGGCTGACGGGATGACCTGGGTTGTGAGGAGGTGGAGGCGAGTCTCACCGCTCGCGAATCCCGCATGCGCTGCTTCCAGCTCGGCCTCGAGCGCGACCGTTTCCTCGGCCAGCTCCGCCCGGGCAGCGTCGGCATCTGCCCTGGCCGCATCCGCCAGCCGGCTTTGCTTCCGGCCGGCCCAAAGCGGCACCCGTATGGCTACAAAGGCCGAAAAAAAGTCGGAACCGAGTGGCCGAGCGCCATAGCGAGTGGTGATGTTGAAGTCGGGGCGTGCCCCCAGCTGTTCCACCCGTATCGTTCGCTCGGCAGCCTCGACCGCGGCCCGGCGCGCGATTAGCCGGGGATGTGCCGGAAGTGAATCCGGTATGAGCGCAGCACCACGTTGTGCCCCGTGCAGAACGACTGGCACGTTCTCGGGCCGAATGAGCTCGATGGTGAGCCGCTCTGAACCCCTGACATTGCGGAGCGCCTTCAACTCGGCTCCCACCTCGGCCTGCTGCTCGGCCCAGGTAGCATCCTCGGCGTCGAGCCTGGCTACTGCCACCCGCGCTTGAAGGGGATCACTCTGCGGCGCGGAGGTCGTTGCGTATCGCGCGGTTGCGATTTCCACCGCGGTGGCGAGCAGCCTTCGCTGCCGCTGCAGGGTAGCTCGAGCCGTCACCACGTAGCGGAGCCGGTAGTACAGCTCCGCGGTTCGCACCACAATCTCGCGCCGACGGGCGACGACATCGGCGCCAGCTCTGCGAGCCTCCGCTCGCGCCGCTTGAGTTCTCGCGCCGAGGCTGCCGGGCCAGGGAAACTCCTGAGAGAGCTCGAGGTCCACCTCGGTGAATTCGCTCTCCCGGAAGGCAAAGCGAGGAAGTGTGAGATCCATGACTCCCAGGCTGAGCATCGGGTCAGGCAGGGCTCCGGCGGGACGCACTCTGCTCGCAGCAGCGTGAGCAGAGGCTCGTCGGGCCTGCAGGCTTGGGTTGGCGGCCAGAGCCTGAGCAGTGAGCCGTGCCAGTACGGTGTCCGACGGCGGCTTAACCGTTTGGGATAAGGAGCGGACCGGCGAGAGTAGCACCGCAACGGCACCAACTGCCGCGAGAACCGTATGAGTGTACACAAAGACACCTCTCCATGATCAAATGCCTGATTCGCCCCAGCGAGTGCGAGGGCAGTTTGGCGCAGGAAACAAGGCAGGGCCAGCCGAGCGCCAAGGTGCTCGGGCAGCCAGACTACTGCTTTGTGATCAGGCTCGAGGAGGGTGGAACGGTAGCGCGGAAGAGATGCCGGAAAGGGTGGCCGCCGCCACGATCGGCGGGTCCGAATGGAAGGCGATTGCGGATTCGAGATTCCCGGGTAGACTCACGAGCGTCAGCGGGCTCGGGGCACAAGCAGAGGCCAGCGCACAGTTTGGGGCCGGCGACTCGGTCTGGGCAAGAGTACTGTGAGCTACCGCGACGTGGTCCGGCATCTCACATTCCGGCTTGGCATCTCGGTCTGAAAAGCCTAAGCACACCGCAGTCCCCAACAGGGGCTGCAGCTGGAACATCAGGAGCAGGGCCGCGAAAGTGAGCTTCATTGTCCTGAACGCTATTGGCAACCATCATCAAGAGCAAGAGGCCTCTTGTAGTGGCTGGCTTGACGTACGTTGGGAAATCGGGGGGTGTAGGCGTAAGATGCGGAATGGTTGAGCCGACTCTCAGCACGGCAATTCGCTGTCCGAGTTGCGGAACGGAAACGCAGGCGTCCATGCCCGCGGATGCGTGCGTCTACTTTTGGGAGTGTCCTACGTGCGGCATGCTTCTCAAACCGAAGCCTGGTGACTGCTGCGTTTTCTGCTCCTACGGATCGATGCCATGCCCGCCCCGACAAACCTCCTAGACAAGAGTTGTCCTGCTACTCCAGCCGGAGCTAGCTGACGCCGCCGCAGCTGCCCCACGAGAAGCAGAACCGCAGGGGATCAACCGGCCTCACGGAGTACCGCCGATCAGTGTCTGCAGGGCGGTCTCGAGGATTGCTTCCTCCTGCACGCCTTGCCACTCTCTCACGATCTGGCCATCAGGCGTGAGCAGAAAGAAGTGGGGGGTCGCCTGGAAACCCAGCCGCGCCTTCGCCGCCGCCGTGCTCGAATCCTGCACGTTCAGGTAGAGGAAGTCGATACGCCGTCCGTACTGCCGCTCGAGCCCATGCACGATGGGCGCCATTGCTCGGCAGCCCAGTCAAGCGTGATGGAAGAATTCGACGAGCTGGGGCCGGCCGGTGCTCGCCATCAGCGCCGGATCACTAGCGTGATACCCGCTCTCGGCCTCGGATGCGGCGGTGCCCGGTCCGGGTGGTGTCCCCAGCCGGTGTTCGCGCAACACGACCATGCCAACCACGACGACCGCCAACACACCTGCGGCGGCGGCCCACCAGAATCGACTCTTCATTTCGGCGCCCTCCTGTTGAAGTGGGCTCACTGGTCGTGACGGGGCGCAGCTCTCGGTCGCCTCTCATGGACTGCGACGCGGACCCTTTTCAGTTCACCCCTGACCAGAGACGACCATCCATAACCCCCATCCAGCAAGCAATACTCCGGTGATCCGTCCGAGCAGCCGGCCGTTCGGCACCACCTTTTCGGCCAGCACGAACCCCGCGATCGCCACCACCCAGAGCAGGTTCATCACCCCCACCACGAAGAGCAGCGCCATCAGCGCCCAGCAGCAGCCGACGCAATAGCTGCCGTGCCGGAGCCCCATCAAGAGGGCGCCGGACACCCCCTCGCGCCACTCGGTCGAGAAAAATCCGAGCGGGGAGCGGC
>CAZASU010000196.1:0-3733 GCA_964487785.1 uncultured Gemmatimonadaceae bacterium
CATGACACAGTTGGAGAAGGCCACCTTCGGGGCCGGGTGTTTCTGGGGGGTAGAAGTAGGCTTTCGGCAGGTACCCGGCGTACGCGACGCCATTGCCGGCTATCTGGGAGGGACGCTCCCGAATCCGACGTACAAGGATGTGTGTAGCGGGCGTACCGGTCATGCCGAGGTCGTCGAGGTGACCTACGATCCGAGCAAGGTCGGCTACGAGGACCTGTTGAACGTGTTCTGGACCAGCCACGACCCGACGACGCTCAACCGTCAGGGACCGGATCGCGGGACGCAGTACCGATCGGCGATCTTTTTCCACGACGAAGGTCAGCAGGCCGTGGCAACTGCATCGAAGGATCGGTGGAGTCAGTCGGGCCGATTCTCCAGCCCCATAGTTACCGAGATCACCCCTGCTTCGACCTTCTATCGGGCCGAAGAGTACCACCAGCGGTATCTGGAGAAGCAGGGATTAGCGAGCTGCCACATTCGGTAACGGCGGCACGCTCGCTGTTGCCGTCCAGTCAAACTCTGGTGCGGTGCAGGCGTGGGACGGGGGTGACTGATGACCGCGCTCCGGATGTTCCTGGCAAACCTGATGCTGTGCCTGGCTGCCGGTATTGGGCAGGCGCAGACCCAGGTTCGGGCGCCGCAACTAGGCATCCCGTTAGACGGCACCCCCGGACCACTCGACGCGATCACCGACGTGCCGGGGGTGGCCGTGGGGCACATCACGCTGATTTCCGGCTCGGGAAAGCTGCGGGTCGGTGCCGGGCCGGTACGGACCGGGGTGACCGCGATCTTTCCTCGCGGCACTGGCGACCTCGCCGACGTGTTTGCCGCGTGGTTCAGCCTCAACGGCAACGGAGAGATGACCGGCACTCCATGGATCGACGATTATGGGCTCCTGCTCTATCCCATCACCATCACCAACACCAATAGCGTCGGCACCGTGCGAGACGCGGTGATCGAGTGGGGGCGGACCCGGGTACCGGGTGTATTCAACTGCTGCCTCCCGACTGTGGCCGAGACCTGGGATGGCGACCTCAACGACATCTACGGGTTCCACGTCACAAAGAAGCATGTGTTCGCGGCGCTCGCCGCCGCCAAGCCCGGACCGGTGTCCGAGGGCAACGTGGGCGGTGGCACCGGCATGCAGTGTCTGGGGTTCAAGGGCGGTATCGGGACGGCCAGTCGGCGGCTCCCCGAGCGAGCAGGCGGCTTCACGGTCGGCGTGCTGGTGCAGTGCAACTTCGGCCTACGACGGCAGCTGCGGATCGCGGGTGTGCCGGTGGGACAGGAGATCTCCGAGCCAAAGCCGTGTTACGACACCGACACCCACCTCGATCGGGAGCAGGCGGACATGCGCTGCCCCCGGGGGGTCGACCGGGAGCGCGAGCACGGCTCGATCATTGCCATCATCGCCACCGATGCGCCACTCCTTCCGCATCAGCTGCGCCGGTTGGCCCGCCGGGCCGCGCTCGGGGTCGGCCGCATGGGTGGAATAGCCGGCGCCGGTTCGGGAGATCTCTTCCTCGCCTTTTCCACCGCCCGACCCAAAGCTGCAGACAACCTTGGCGTGATGGCCGTCCCGATGCTCCGGGATGAGCGGATCGACCCGGTCTACGAGGCCACGGTGCAAGCCACGGAAGAGGCGATTATCAACGCCATGCTTGCCGCCAAGACCATGACCGGCGCCGATTACCTCCGGGTCCCGGCGCTCCCGCACGACCGGCTGAAAGCAGTGCTGCAGAAGTACAATCGGTTACTGAAGTAGCCTCACTTCCCTCCGGCCCGCGCCTTCTCCTCCCAGCTCCCCGCGGTCAGCGGGTGGAAGGTTTTCCAGATGGGGAGGTAAGGAGCGACCATAAGCTCCACGAAGCGCTCCAGCGCCACCGGAAATGGGAACCGGCGGCGAAATTCGAGAGCGGTGACGCCGAGCATGGCCCTCAGATGGCGACCAAAGCTCTGCGGGGAGGAGTACTCCAGGCGGTAGGAGACATCGGCCACCGAAAGGCCCGAGGCTTCGAAGAGATAGGACGCGTGCAGCAGGCGCACGGCGGCGAGGTAGTTCTTAGGAGACGGGAGTCCCGCCCGGGCAAAGCGAGACATCAGGGTACTCGGCCGCACATACAACCTCTGCGCGAGGTTGGTGACCGTCGGCGTATCGGGCGCCAGCCGGATCATGGCTTCGAGGAAGAGTCTGGTGTCGGCCGGAGCGTCGGCCATGGCGTCGAGGATTGGCCCTTGGATCCGGGCCACGGCCCGGGTTACCGGCTGGCCCACCACCTGGCGAAGCCGGCTCCAGCCCGTAGGAGAAGTCACATCGACTACTTGCCGGACGCCGGAAGCGCCCAGCCGGAGCAGCATTTCGGTGGCGCTCGGGTCGTGGTGGGAGACCAGCGCCACGGTTGGAATGCCGGGAAACTCCCGAACCAGGTGACCCAGCACCTCCACCTGCTCTGGCCCGCACCGGTGTACCGACACCAGCACGGCGTCGACCGGGCGCTCTCGGACTATGCGGACCGCGTCGGGAATCGAATCCCGGTGCACCACCGCGAAACAGCCGCTACCGGCAGCGTCCACCCGAGGCCGCTCGATCGGCAGCAGGACCGTGGCGACGGTAGGCGAACCCCCTTCCTCTGAGCCAATACGCACGTAGTCCTCTTGGTAGGTCGTGCGGGAGAGTACCCCAGGCTCGTCAAATGAGTTTAAATCCGAAACGGCGCGAACCTCGACCTCGTCGGGCTATAAACGCGGGGCGCGACGGCAGGGGCCGGAGGCAACCCTGCCGGGCTCCGAAGCATCCAATTGCAGGTTACCCAGTACCTCCCGGGTGGTATGGCCGGGCTGCAGACCGGGTGTACCCTTTATTTCACCCCCCATTGGTCTCCGACGTGAGCGATACGACCACCGACCTACTCACCGCACTGCAAACGGCGCTTGGGCCGCAGTACCGGCTCGAGCGAGAGCTGGGACGCGGTGGCATGGGTGTGGTCTTTCTTGCCACCGACACCAACCTCGATCGACCGGTTGCTATCAAGGTCGTTCACCCCGAGCTCGCCGCGCACGAGTCGATCACTCGCCGCTTCCTGGCAGAGGCCCGGACGAGCGCGCGGCTGCGGCACCCCAACATCGTTGCGGTTCATGCGGCGGGCAGCGCGGAGGGCCTCCTCTATTACGTGATGGACGAGGTGGCGGGCGAGAGCCTCCGGCAGAAACTCCTCCGCGAGGGTCGTATTCCTCCCGCGGACACCGCCCGCATCCTGTGCGACCTCGCTGCCGCCCTGAATGCGTCGGGCCGGGCCGGGGTGGTGCACCGGGACGTGAAGCCGGAGAATGTGCTCCTGGACGAGGCAACCGGGCGGGCGATGTTGGCCGGTCTACATGAGCCCTGAGCAGGCCGCCGGTGAGGAGATCGATACCCGCAGCGATCTGTATGCCCTGGGTGTGGTTGCCTACGAGATGCTGGCGGGACAGCCGCCCTTCCAGGGACCGCACCGGGTAGTGGTCTCCAGGCACATTGCCGAGCGTCCGGTTCCTATCGAACGCTTGCGTCCTGAGACACCGCGAGAGCTGGCTGGTGCGGTGATGAGGGCGCTGGAGAAACAGCCCTCCGACCGGTGGCAGACCGGTGAAGAGTTTCGGCAGGCCATAGCGGGCGAGCGGGCCACGCCTTCTTCCACCCGGCATACCCGCCGCCGGGTCATCTCGCTGGCAGCCGCAGCACTGCTACTCCTGGTGG
>CAZASU010000197.1:0-1877 GCA_964487785.1 uncultured Gemmatimonadaceae bacterium
CGGCTTCGAACTCGCTTCGCACCAGGTGGCCGGGCGACTTCGGCGCCACCATGGTTACGTCCACCCCCGCGGGGGGCACGATCTCGCCGTAGTGGATGTTGAACCCGTGGGCGAACATCAGCGTGTTGCCCGGACGGAGACCCTGCGCCACGCCCGCCTCGTATATGGCGCGGCCATCCTGATCCGGCACCAGCATCATGATGACGTCGGCTTGCTCGGCCGCTTCCGCCACTGGGCGCACATCGAGCCCCGCGGCCTGAGCCCGCTCCCATGACGCACCGCCGCGGCGCAGCCCCACGATCACCTTGGCGCCGTTCTCCCGGAGGTTGAGGGCGTGGGCATGGCCCTGACTGCCATAGCCGATGATGGCGATGGTCCGGCCCGCCAGGCGGCTGCGATCGGCGTCGGCATCGTAGTAGACCCGCACTGGTGCATTCGTCATCTCACTGCCTCTGATTGAAGGTTGTTCGCCGTGCCGAGCGCGATCGTGCCGCTGCGGGCGACCTCGACCACCTCGAATCGCTCGAGTGCGCGGAGGCAGGAAAGCACAAAGGCTTCGGACCCGCTGAGCTCGACGATGAGGCCGTCGTTGGAGTCATCCAGGACCACGGCATTGTAGAGCTGGATCACGTCCAGCAGCTCGGCGTAGCGATGGTGCGGAGACCGAACCTTCACCAGGGCAAGCTCCCGCGTCACCCCATCCAGGGTGGGAAACGCGATGGCGCCACGCACGCCGATCATCTTTGCAAGGTGCTGCACGGCTCGCTCGGCGGTGGCAATGTCCGACTGCATCATGAGGGTCAACCTCGAAAGGCCGGGGGTCGCTGTGGGGCCGATGGCCAGACTGCGGACCGGCATATTGCGCCGCCGGATGAGTCCGACCGCGCGGTTCAGGGTGATGAGCCGGTCCTCCAGGAGAACCGACACCGCCTGGGCTTCGCTCATGCGGACACCAGGGGGGTTGCTGCTTCTCCCTCGATGGGCTCCGAGAGCGACCCGCCGGGGGGGATCATGGGAAACACGTTGGCCTCCTGCTCGATCATGAATTCCACCAGGACCGGGCCAGGCTCGGCCGCGGCGTCGGCAACGGTACCCTCCAGCTGATCGATCGACTCGACCCGGTGTCCGGCGATGCCATACGCCTCGGCGAGCTTGACGTAGTTCGGACTCCAGATGGGCGTGGCGGAATAGCGCTTGCCGTGAAAAAACTGCTGCCACTGCCGCACCATCCCCAGGTACCCGTTGTTGAAGACCACCATCTTCACCGGGATTCGCTCCTGCACCATGGTGGCGATCTCCTGCATGTTCATCTGGAATCCGCCGTCGCCCGAGATCGCCCAGACCGGCTCGCCCGGCCGAGCCAGGGCGACGCCCATGGCCGCCGGCACCGCAAAGCCCATCGTTCCCAGTCCCCCGGACGTGATGTGGCTGTTGGGCCGCTGATACCGAAACAGCTTCGCGACCCACATCTGGTGCTGGCCCACATCGGACACGATGGTGCAGCCCCCGTCACTCGCCTCGCCGATGGCATCCAGGATGGCCTGGGGCGACAGGCCGGCGCGAAAGCTCTCGTCCCGAGGCCGCACAAAGCTGGCGATCTCCCGCCGCCACGAGTCGCAATTGCGGGGCGCTATCGCTGGAAGCAGGGAGCAGAGCACTTCCCGCACGTCACCTACCAAGCCCAGGGTTACGGGCACGTTCTTCCCGATCTCGGACGGGTCGAGCTCGACGTGAATCACCTTGGCGCCCCGAGCGAACCCGGCGAGGTTGCCGGTGACCCGGTCATCGAACCGGAGCCCGAGCCCGATGATGAGATCGGATTGCTGGATGGCCCGATTGACGTGCACCTCGCCATGCATGCCCGGCATGCCCAGATG
>CAZASU010000197.1:1977-3688 GCA_964487785.1 uncultured Gemmatimonadaceae bacterium
AGACCCTAGACCCCCCATAGGTACACCGAGTTCAGCGAGCTCGCCTCCAGCTTGTCGGCGTGGCGCGCCTTGTTCAGGGCGTGCACCAGGGCGCGCGCGCTGGCTTCCACAATGTCGGTTGAAGCGCTGTGCCCGGTCAGCGACTTGCCGTCGATCTTGGCCTGCAGAAACACCTGCCCCACGCTGTCCCGCCCCGGAGTTACCGACCGAAGAGTAAGGCTCATCACTTCGAGGTGCCGCTCCAGGATCTCGCTCACCGCAGCAAACGCCGCCGCGATCGGACCATCTCCGGTGCCGCGCGCCGAGCGCTCGCCGGTCCAGGGTCCGGTCATCCTGACCTCCGCGGTGGCCGTCACGCTGCCGCAGACTACACGGAGGTGGGTGAGCTGATACTCCTCGGGCGCGTCGTGAAAGCTCTCGTGCAGCAGCGCCAGCAGGTCCTCGTCCAGGATCTCGCGCTTGCGCTCGGCCAGCGCGGTGAACCCCTGGTACAGGGCGGCCAACTCGTCCTCGGTGAGCTGATAGCCCAGCTCCTGGCAGCGGCGCTCCAGCGCGTGCCGGCCGGAATGCTTCCCGAGAACCAGCGTCGAGTGCGGAATGCCGACCATCTCGGGCTGGATGATCTCGTAGGTGAGCCCGTTCTGGAGCATCCCATGCTGGTGGATACCCGCCTCGTGGGCAAAGGCGTTGCGGCCCACAATGGCCTTGTTCGGCTGGGGAAAGACTCCGGTCAAGTAGGAGAGGAGCTGGCTGGTGCGATAGATCTCGCGCGACTCCACCTTGCACTGGAACGCCACCGCGGCTCCGCGCACCCGGCTGGCCATCACGATCTCCTCCAGGGCCGCGTTCCCGGCGCGCTCGCCGATCCCATTGATGGTGCACTCGACCTGTGCCGCTCCGGCCGAAATGGCGGCCAGGGTGTTGGCAACGGCCAGACCGAGGTCGTCATGGCAATGCGCGCTGAGAATCACCCTATCGCTGCCTGGCACCCGTTCGCGCACGTCCCGGAACATGGCTGCATACTCCGCCGGCATCGCGTAGCCGACGGTGTCCGGCAGGTTGATGGTCGTGGCCCCCTCTTCGATGGCGGCTTCCACCACCCGGCAGAGAAAATCGGGATCGGTGCGGCTGGCATCCTCGGCCGAGAACTCCACGTCGTCGGTGTACTGGCGAGCCCGGCGGACGGCCTCGCGCGCCATCACGAGAACGCCCTCGCGCGTGGTTCGCAGCTTTTCCCGGATGTGCAGATCGGAGGTGGAAATGAATACGTGGAGCCTGCCGCGTGCCGCCTCGCTGAGCGCCTCACCGGCCAGCTCGATGTCCCGTTCCAGACAGCGCGCCAGCGCCGCGATGACTGGGCTCCGGACCTCGGTAGCAATGTCGCGCACACTCCGGTAGTCCCCTTCGGACGCGGCCGGGAAGCCGGCTTCGATGATGTCGACGCCGAGCGCGTCGAGCTGACGGGCGAGGCGGAGCTTCTCCTCGGGCGAGAGACTGTTGCCGGGGGCCTGCTCACCATCGCGCAGCGTGGTATCGAAGATCAAGACTTCCGGGATTGCCATACGTCGCTTTCGGGTTGAAGGCAAAGAAAAACGCCGCGGACCTCTTCGTCCGCGGCGCCGTTGAACTCAGTCGAGACTTACTGTCTCATGCAGGCACGCCGCGGACCCCTCGCTCACCGATAAGGACGGTAAGCAGGACGCTAAGGAGG
>CAZASU010000198.1:0-3687 GCA_964487785.1 uncultured Gemmatimonadaceae bacterium
CTGCACGGGCCCGGTGGATACCTGACCCTGGTGGGTCCGGTGGCATCGCTCTGGAGCGAGGTCGCTGAGCTCAACCCTGGAGTGGCGCTGGTGGCGGTGAATCCGCCGGGCACAATCTCCGACGCGAACGAGCTCAGCGTGCTTCGCGGAGGCAGTCTCCCCCTCAAGTCCGGCTCGATGCGTGGTGTGGTGCTGGGACGGCCCTATGCCGACGATCCCTACTGGATCAGGGAGTCGGCCAGGATCGTGCTGCCGGGCCTTCGGGTGGTGGGGGAGGGCAGGGATCCCGCGCCGGAGCTGGTCGAGCTGCTCGCCAGCGCCGACGGGGTCTGGGTGGGTGTCAAGCGTACAACGCCTCGATCGCGGCCGCATGACGTTGCTCCACCACCCGTCGCTTGACGCTGAGCTTCGGGGTG
Organism: uncultured Gemmatimonadaceae bacterium; assembly: GCA_964487785.1. Lineage (GTDB taxonomy): Bacteria > Gemmatimonadota > Gemmatimonadetes > Gemmatimonadales > GWC2-71-9 > CAVVWJ01. Next base: position 417 of record CAZASU010000198.1, read on the forward strand.
AGCTCACCGGTTTCGATGCTGAAATCGCAAGGCAACAGCAGGAACTTCTTGGGCATTTCGAACCCGGCCAGATCGCGCAAGGTAGTCCGGACCTCCCGCTCCATCTTCCTCTGCACCTCGGGCAACGTGACCAGGGCCGTCGAGTCGGCGCGCTGCATGCCCTCCTGGGCCGCCCAGGCGGCCAGGGTCTCAAAATCCGGAACGATCAGCATGACGGGAAAGGGGCGCCGGTCTCCCAGCATCACGGCGCTGGAGACGAACTTGCTGGTCTTCGCCAGGCTCTCGATCGGTTGCGGCGCGATGTTCTTGCCGCCCGCGGTCACGATGATGTCCTTCTTCCGGTCGGTGATCCGCAGAAAGCCGTCCCCGTCCAGGAGGCCGATGTCGCCGGTGTGAAACCAGCCCTCGGAATCCAGCGCCTCGGCCGTGGCCTCAGGCTTCTTGTAGTAGCCGGCCATGACGTTCGGCCCGCGGGTCAGGATCTCGCCATCGGCAGCGATCTTCACTTCGACTTGCGGGATCGGGAGGCCAACCGTCCCCAGCTTCTGGTGCCGGAACGTGTTCACCGCAATGACCGGGGAGGTCTCGGTGAGTCCGTACCCTTCCAGGATCGGCATCCCCGACGCATGAAAGAATTTCGCGATGTCGGCCGAGAGCGGCGCCCCGCCCGAAATGAAGAAGCGAAGCCGGCCGCCGGTCCGGGCCCGAAGCTTGGCAAAGACCAGGCGGTCCGCCACCCATACCTGCGCCCGAAGAGAGGGTGGCAACGGCCGGCCGGCCAGGCGAAGTTCCACCGCCTTTTCGCCCACTCGTTTGCCCCAGAAGAAAAGCCGGCGCTTCAATCCTGATCCGGCCCGCACCGCGTCGAGCACCCGGCCGTAGATTTTTTCATACAGCCGGGGCACCGAGGCCATCAGCGTTGGCCGCCAGCGCTGCATGTCCGCGGCCACCGTGTCCACGCTCTCGGCGTAGTTGATCACCACGCCGCAGTGAAACATCGAGTAGTGCCCGAACATCCGCTCGAAGATGTGCGACAGAGGCAGGAAGGACAGGCACTCGTCGTCCTCGGTGAAGCTGAACAGGGCACAGCAGGTGGAGACGTTCGACGCGATGTTGCCGTGGGTCAGCATCACGCCCTTCATGTCACCGCTGGTGCCCGAGGTGTAGATGAGGGTGGCGAGATCTTCCGGCCGCACCCGGAGAGCGTCCGCTCTCCAGCCGGCTCGCGCGGGCCGGGCCGCGCGTCCCCTGGCGTACATGTCATCCAGCGCCAGCACACCGGGGCCGGTGACATCGGGGTCGAATGCGATGATGTGCCGCAACGCCGGCAGCCGCTCCCGGGCCGCGAGTACCTTTTCCAGCTGAGGCCGGGTGGAGACGAACACCGCCACGGACTCCGAATCGGCCAGGTTGTGCTCGACCTGCCGGGCGAGCAGCGTGGGGTAAATCGGCACGTCGGCGCAGCACGCCGCCAGGCAGGCGTAGTCCGCGATGGCCCATTCGGGCCGGTTCTCCGAGAGGATGGCAACCCGATCGCCGGGGCGGATGCCGAGCTCGAGCAGTCCGAGGCTCAGGTCCTGAATGCGGTCGGCCAGGTCTCGGTAGCTCAGCTCGACCCAGCGGCCCCCTTGCTTGGCCCGCAGGGCGACCGGCCGGGAGCCGAAGCGGTCGAGCGCCCCGAAGAGGAGCTCGGTGAGGGTGTGTGCCGTGGCCACGCTTCAGGGGGATCTGAGGATGAGCTGCCCGGGTGCGGCGGTGACCACGACGGTGAGAGATACTCGAGCGGACGCGAGGGAGCCGGCAAAGGCCTGAACCTGCCCGGTGCCGGGCGCCACGCCGGTGACCAGGCCCTGACCGTCTACCGTGATCGTGACGTCGGGGGTGAGCCAGGTGATCGGCACATTCACCGGGTCCCCGTCACGGTTGAGGGCACGGGCTGTGAGCTGCAACGTCTGGCCGACCTCGATCGTCGTTACGGCCGGTTGCCGGATCTCCACCTCCACCACCCCGCCGGCGCCTTCAGTCAGGTTGCTGCAGCCAAGGACGAGGGCCGACGTGATGAGGACAGCCCAGCGCGTCACAGCGTCCCCGGTGCCGGGCTGCCCGCAATATCGCGCAACGCGCTTTCGGCATGGCGGACCCAGCGCTCGGCGTCGGGTCCTTTCGGAGGGCGGGCGAGAAACGCCCGGAGGTGTTTGGTTGCCTGCTGCACGTCCCCGCGCTTCAGCAGCAGAAAGGCGACACCGTAATGGGCTCCGCCCAGGCTGTCGTCCAGCTCGAGCGCCCGGGTGTAATGCCGGATTGCCTCATCCGGCTGCCCGGTCTTGGTGAACGCGATGGCCATGTTGAGCAGGACGCGGGAGTCCGCCGGGTTGTCACGAAACGCCAGCCGGTAGGACGTGAGCGCCGCCTCGAAATCCCCCTGGCGTTCCAGTGCCAGGCCCTCGTTGAGATAATCGAGCCGCTGCGGACTCAGATTCCTCCGAGTCCCCTTGCCGAACATGCGTTGCCAGAAGCTCATGTGGGAGGAGGGCTCTCCGAGGAAAGTCAAACGGGCACAACATGTTGAGAAAGGCCTAAGATAGATTCAAAAACGTCTAGGGTCTAGGGTCTAGAGTCTAGAGTTTACGAAGGACCTCATTCCGGACCTTCGCCCTAGACCCTTGACGTTTGACTCTAGACCCCAGACCCTAGACCTTCAACCGTAGGCTTTTGACCCAATCGGAGGTTTGCATGCGCCGTCCAGCCCCGTCCGGCCCTCGTGGTGTTATGGAGGTCGATTGGCCGTTCTTCGGGGAGATTTGCCGCGCGCTGGCCTTGCGGGTAGCCAAGGAATATCAGCCTGAGATCGTCCTCGGTGTCGCCAAGGCCGGCGTCATTCCCGGGGTCGTGGTCGCGTCCATCATGCAGTGTGACTTCGCGTCAATGGTGGTCACCCGCAATGAGGCGGGCGCCCAGCCGGTCCTGGTGACGGGCCCCCCACCCAGCATCCGGGGCCGCCGGGTCCTGGTGGTCGACGAGACCTGCGATACCGGCAGCACCATGAAGCTCGCCTTGAGCGAGGTCCGGGCACTCCAGCCGGCCGAAGTCAGAAGCGCTGTCTCGTTCAAGACCGGCGATTACGCCCCGGATTTCCACGCCTTCGAGACCGATAACTTCATTGTCCTGCCCTGGGATCGCGAGATCATACAGGCGGGGGAGCTGGTCGTGAGACCGGACTACGCCAGCCGGCTGTGATGGTCGGGCGGTAAGGCGCTAAGGCGGTAGGTAG
>CAZASU010000199.1:0-3679 GCA_964487785.1 uncultured Gemmatimonadaceae bacterium
GGGCGGACAGACGGACGCTCGCAATGAGATCACTGGAAGAGCATCTGGTGAACAATGACGCGCGGTTGCTGATGCTGCTCACTCCGCCGTTCGACAAGACCGAGAAGGACCCCGGCTACATCAAGGGATACCTGCCGGGTGTGCGGGAGAACGGGGCGCAGTACACCCACGCCGCGCTGTGGGCGGTGCTGGCCACCGCGCTCCAGGGCAATCACGACCGCGCCTTCGAGCTCTACCAGATGATCAACCCGCTCACCCACGGCCGCACACCGGAAGAAGTCGCGACCTACAAGGTCGAGCCCTACGTCGTCGCCGCCGACGTGTACACCGCCAAGGGACAGGTCGGCCGCGGTGGCTGGACCTGGTACACCGGCTCGGCGAGCTGGATGTACCGCGTCGGACTGGAAGGGATTCTGGGCCTCAAAAAGCGGGGCGACACGCTCTTCATCGAGCCGCGAGCACCCGCGGCGTGGAAGGAATACAGCATCGAGTACCGGTACGGTAAGAGCCTTTACGTCATCGTGGTGCGGAACGAGGGAGGGGCAGCGCGGGAAGCGGTCGAGCTGACAATCGATGGGCAGGTATCGGACGGGCCGGGCATCCCGTTGGTGGACGACGGCAAGCGACACGAGGTGACAGCCCGACGCTACCGAGATAGCGCCGGTATCACTGCCCCGACGGAGTGAGCTCGGGGATGACCTCGAGCTGGTGGACGCCGCACCAGTTGAGCAGCCCAGCGACGGCGGATGCATGCTCCATGGTATCGACCATTACTTCCGTGCGCTCGTTCGTGACCACGGGGATGGTGTCGAGACTATTACGTCCCGGCCGGCTGAGCGTGCGGGCGCCGACCCGCCAGGGACCCTCTGCCTGGTCCAGGTCCACGCCGCTCGCTTTGGCCTGCTCCGCCAGGTGATAAACGACCGTCGGTTCGTAGCGCGAGCGTCTCTTGGGTTGCCGCTGATTCCGAAGGGTGTTCTGCAGCAATGGTGCAGTCAGGCTCGAGACGAATTCCTTGGATCTCATCCTGGTACCTCCCGCGTAAACACGCTTCGGCCATTTGCCTGGGAGAACATGGGGAGTTGGCGAGACAGAGGCCGTGAGGCGGGTCACGCTCGGACCGGGGACAGGTTGCAAGCGGCTCTACTGGCGTAAGTTGAGGGTTCGTACAACTATCACCCTCGCACCGACCCGGCATCCCGCCTATACTGGGTTGTATGAGTGGAACACTCGACCAATCGCCGCCAGGCGAGCCACAGGATCCACGGATCAACCTCCTTCAGCGGGCCCTGGAGCTCAGCGGGGTGGAGCCTCTGGTGGCCGCATCACTGGCCCGGGAGCATTACGCCCGGATAAGGGTGGACGGCCGACAGTTCGACGTCACTGATCCCGAGGGGCGTCCCTACGACGAACGTCAGGCTCACGAGGACCCTATCCTTCACCTGGCGGAGCGGATCAAGGAGGGTATCCCGGCGAAGTTTCTGACCGAGGACATCTCGGAGTGACCGCGCCTTTGAACTGGAATCCGGTGATCCCGGGCACCACACCCCCGCGGCACAAGGGTCATGTTATGGCTGGACCGGGAGCTGCAAGTTCTTTGCTGAGGGCAGGAGGTAAGGGTGGACAAAGCAGCCGCACGTCGCGAAGCAAAGCTCAGGACCGACTGTGCCGAGCGGTATCCGACACTTCCCGTTCACATGTGGACCTCAGCCGCCTCCCTCGCCAACCTCGTGGCCTCTTTCGCTTTTTCTGACGCAGAGGAGATGACCAGAGGCCGCACTCTCCTCGATACTGACTTCGAATTCCGCGGTGGCCGCCGCCGGTGGCTCGCGGGATGGATGGCGCACACGCGCGTCGGGGAGCTGTCGCTCAGCCACCCTTCGGAGGAGCTAGCATAGTCCCAAGCGTGTGTTGTGACCCGGTCTACAATAGGGCCGCCCAGGAGGGCGGCCCTACGCGTATCGCCGGTCCTACGGACCGGAACGGCACCTCTTCGAAGGTCCGGCTGGAAAGGTCGTTACCTCCGTGCCCTCCCTCTATCAGTTGCGCTGCTGAAACGTGTCATCTCTACTAGATGGCACCTAGCCCACAGCCCCTAGCCCACTCAAAAAAAGAGCGGCCCGTACTCCCCGTGAAGGGAATGCGGGCCGTCTTTCGTTCTGGCTAGCCGGAGGCGAAGAATTTACTTCTCCGTTCTCCTTCCTTTGGCCATCGCTAACTGAAGCGTTTGCGATTGGGCCTCGGGAGCTCCGGCTTCTATCCCCAGATGGTTTGCGGCCATCCGGTTCGCCAGTACGAGCGCTACAAGTCGGTTGAATCGCGGATCAACCTCTTGCCCGGCACGGCGCGGCGCAAGTGCGACGTGGACGAAACACGCGATTGGTCTCGTCTATCCAAGCGGAAAACGATCAATTCTCAACTTGGCGATGACAGTATAGGAAGAGATTTTCGAGCGCGCAAGAGGCGAGTTTTTATCCCCAGCCATGCACATTTCTCACATTTCCACAAACCAAAAACTCCTCGCTGGCGTTCCTGAATTCGTCGCTGCACATTCAGGCTCTCCCGCAGCGGATCCGAGATGACGCGAGCGATAGCATGCATCGCAGTCCTGGCGCTCCTCAGTGGAGTGGGGTCGGAGAACCGCATGGGAGCCAGGGCCCGGGCGACGGACCTCCCCTTCGTTCTGCCCAACGACAACCGTTCGCCCGCCGGCCGCCTTTCTCACGACACGCTCGAGCTTCACCTGTTCGTCGGCCTGGCCGTCTGGCGCCCCGAGGCGGACAGCGGCCCCTCGATCGAGGTCGCGGCCTTCGGTGAAGAAGGGAAATCGCCGCAGGTTCCCGGTCCCTTGATCCGGGTACCCGCCGGCACGGTGATCGCGGCAACGATCCGCAACCAGCTCGCCGACTCAACCCTCCGGATCTACGGTCTCGTCACCCGTCCTACCGGCGCTCGTGACAGCCTCGTCATCCCGCCCGGTGAGTCGCGTTCGGTGACCTTTCCTGGCGGCGCACCCGGGAGCTATCTCTACTGGGCCTCACTCGGCGCCAACGACCACGATCTGGACGACGAGCGGGAGCAGATCTCCGGGGCCTTCATCGTGGACCCTCCCGGCGGGTCGCCGCCCGACCGCGTTCTGGTGATGAACATCTGGGGATCGAGCGTAGACTCGGTCACCTACCGCAACGCGCTCACCATCAATGGTCGCTCCTGGCCCTACACCGAGCGCATCGAGGCGACCGTCGGGGACACCCTGCGGTGGCGGCTGCTCAACGCCAGCTGGCGCAATCACCCGATGCACCTCCACGGCTTCTATTACCGGGTGGACGCACGGGGAGACGGTTTCGCCGACACGCTCTACTCCCGAGATGCCCGGCGGCTGGTAGTAACCGAGGGCATGCGACCGCTCACGACCATGACCATGACGTGGGCGGCCGCGCGCCCCGGGAACTGGCTCTTCCACTGTCATCTTGGTTTCCACGTAGTCCCGAGCGCGCGCCTCCAGCCCCCGCCCCCGGACAGCCACGACCGGATGGCGCACGATCCCGGGGCCCACATGGCTGGGCTGGTACTCGGCATTGCGGTTCGCCCCCGTCCGGACACCTACGAGCCCGCCCGAGGGAGGGCACGGCGGCTTCACCTGTTTGTCCAGGAAGGGATGAAGCGGGGCCGAGCCCCG
>CAZASU010000200.1:0-3667 GCA_964487785.1 uncultured Gemmatimonadaceae bacterium
CCTTCACCCGGTCTATCGTACCCCGGTGTTCGGGCTCATCGCCCAGGCCTTCTGGGCTATGGTCCTCTGCATCAGCGGGACCTATGGCCAGCTGCTCGATTACGTGATCTTCGCCGCGCTGGTGTTCTACTTCCTGACCACACTGGCTCTCTTCCGCCTCCGCCGTACCCACCCTGACCTTCCCCGCCCGGTCAAGGCCTTCGGATATCCGGTGCTGCCGGCGCTGTACCTGGCTGCGGTGGCGAGCCTCATGGTGATCCTGCTGATTTATCGCCCGCTCTACACTTGGCCGGGACTCATCATCGTGGCCGCCGGTATTCCGGTGTACCTCATCTGGCGCCGGGCTCAGGGATAGCTGGCGTAGTCATCGCGAGCGGCCGCACGGCCGCGTGGCGATCCCGCAGCGCCGTGGCTCGGCGGCCGGATTGCTTCGCGCGCTGCGCGCACTCGCAATGACTTCAGCTGTGCCCTTGCCGCTTGATTTCGTTGCAACCGCCTACTACTGTTGGAGATGGACCGATCCAACCCAGGCCCGCCGACCGCCCCTCTCTGGCGCCGGTGGGCCGTCGCGTATATGAAGGGGAGGGCGTGCCACCCGGCACCGCCAGGCTGTACATGACCGTCATTCGACCCAAGCTCGCTCTCACCTTCGACGACGTGCTCCTTGTGCCCCGGCACTCCGCCGTCCATCCGAGCGAGGTCTCCACCGTCACCCGCTTCACCCGCGACATCTCCCTCAACATTCCGCTGATCTCCGCCGCCATGGACACCGTCACCGAGGCGGATATGGCCATCGCCATGGCTCGGGCGGGGGGAATCGGTGTGCTGCACAAGAACATGACCGTCGAGCGGCAGGCCGCCGAAGTAGACCGGGTCAAGCGCAGCGAGAGCGGGATGATCCTCAACCCGATCACACTGGGTCCCGACCGGTCGCTGCGCGAGGCGTACGCGCTCATGCGGCGTTTCAAGATCTCAGGCGTGCCCATCGTCGATGGTCAGGGCCGCCTGGTCGGCATCATCACCAACCGCGATCTCCAGTTCGAGCGCAACCTCGAGCAGCCCATTGGAGACGCGATGACCAAGGACAAGCTCATCACCGCACCGGTGGGCACCGGGCTCGACGATGCCGAGCGGATTCTCGCCCGGCATCGGATCGAGAAGCTCCCGGTGGTGGATGCCAAGGGCGTGCTGAAGGGGCTCATCACGGTCAAGGACATCTTCAAGCGCCGGGAGCACCCCAACGCCAACAAGGATCAGCACGGCCGGCTCCGGGTTGCCGCCGCGGTTGGCGGGGGTCCCGATGCTCTGGCGCGAGCCCGGAACCTGGTGGGCTCGGGCGTGGACGTCATCGTGGTGGACTCGGCCCACGGGCACAGCAAAGGCGTGCTTGCCACTGTGGATCAGTTGCGGGAGGCGTTTCCGGACGTGCAGCTGGTTGCCGGCAATGTGGCCACCGAGGCCGGTGCCCGTGAGCTGGTGCGGCGCGGGGTCGACGCGGTGAAGGTCGGGATCGGCCCGGGCAGCATCTGCACCACCCGGGTGGTGACCGGCGTGGGGGTACCCCAGGTCACCGCCATCCTCGATTCCCTGCGCGGCGCCGACGATGTGCCCATCATCGCCGACGGCGGCGTCAAATATTCCGGCGACGTGGTCAAGGCACTCGCCTCTGGAGCATCCTCCGTCATGATGGGCTCCATGCTGGCGGGCACCGAGGAAAGTCCCGGCGAGTCAGTCCTGGCGGAGGGCCGGCGGTTCAAGATGATCCGGGGGATGGGTAGCCTCTCCGCCATGCAGGACGGGTCGGCCGATCGATACTTCCAGGAAGGCGAGATGGCCGCGTCCAAGATGGTGCCCGAGGGCATCGAAGGGCGGGTGCCATACAGGGGTCCGGTGTCGGACGTTCTCTACCAGATGGTGGGCGGGCTGCGCAGCGGCATGGGTTACTGCGGGGTGAGCACCATCCCGCAGCTTCAGTGCGACGTCGAAATGATTCAGATCACCACGGCTGGTCTGCGGGAGTCGCACCCGCACGACGTGACGATCACGCGAGAAGCTCCGAACTACAGCGCCTGAACAAATCGATCTCCGCTGCCCCCTGCTCGACGCATCATCAACTCGAGGTGACCGGCGTATGAATTTATGGGCCACCAAGTCCATAGCTGAACTTCGTGCCGAGGCCGAAGCCACCGGTGAGGGCTCGCTGAACCGCGCACTCGGTGCGCTCAACCTCACCATGCTTGGCATCGGTGCCATTATCGGCGCCGGAATCTTCGTGCTTACCGGCATCGCTGCCGCGCTGCACGCGGGCCCCGCGGTGTTGCTGTCGTTCATCGTGGCTGCCGTCGCCTGCGGACTTGCCGGCCTCTGCTACGCCGAGATGGCCAGTACCGTGCCGGTAGCGGGGAGCGCATACACCTACTCCTATGCCACCATGGGAGAGTTCGTTGCCTGGATCATCGGGTGGGACCTGGTCCTGGAATACGCTATGGGAGCGGCCACGGTGGGTGTGGGCTGGTCGGGCTATCTGGTAAGCCTGCTCGATGTCTTCGGGCTGCATCTTCCCACCGCTATCACCTCGGCCCCACTCCGCTGGTGCAGCGCCCCCGACGTCACCAACGCTGTCGCCAGCTGCGTCCAGGAGGGCTGGAACAAGACCGGTTCCCTGTTCAACTTGCCGGCGGCGTTCATTGTGCTGGTCGCCACGACCATCCTCGTCATCGGCATCAAGGAATCGGCCAAGGTCAACAACCTGATCGTGGTCCTGAAGCTGGCGGTGGTGCTGCTCTTCATCATTTTCGGGCTGCAATACGTGAATGCCGACCACTGGAAGCCGTTCATCCCGCCGAACACCGGCACCTTCGGGGAGTTCGGATGGAGCGGGGTGTTCCGGGGTGCGGGGCTGATCTTCTTTGCCTACATCGGGTTCGACGCCGTCAGCACCGCGGCACAGGAGGCCAAGAACCCGCAACGGGACATGCCCATCGGCATTCTGGGGTCGCTGGTGGTCTGCACCATTCTGTACGTGCTCGTGGCGCTCACGCTCACCGGTCTGGTTCACTACTCCGAGCTGAACGTGGCCCATCCGGTGGCCTATGCGGTAGAGCGGATCAGCCAGCTTTCCTGGCTCCGGCCCCTCATCACCCTGGGCGCGGTTCTGGGCCTGGGATCGGTAGTGCTGGTCATGCTGCTGGGGCAGTCCCGGGTGTTCTACGCCATGTCCCGGGACGGCTTGATCGGCCCCTGGGCCGGAAAGGTCCACCCACGCTACCGCACTCCGTATCTGTCGACCATCTACGTGGGCGTCATCGTCGCGCTGATCACCGCTACCTTCCCGATCCAGATCCTGGGTGAGCTGGTCAACATCGGTACGCTGTTGGCGTTCGTACTGGTCTGTATCGGTGTCTGGGTGCTGCGCCGGAAGCGGCCCGATCTCGACCGGCCATTCAAGACTCCCCTGGTACCGCTGGTGCCGATACTCGGCGTCCTCTCTTGCCTGGGATTGATGGCAACCCTTCCCGGCGACACCTGGCTCCGGCTCCTGATATGGCTGGCCATCGGTTTCGTCATCTACTTCGGCTACGGACGGAAGCACAGCCGGCTCCAGCGGGAGCGCGAAGGCAAGCCCTTCAGGAAGCCGAACTGACGGACTGCGCGCCATGAGAAGGTC
>CAZASU010000201.1:0-3647 GCA_964487785.1 uncultured Gemmatimonadaceae bacterium
TGAGGGTCCAGCCGCAGGGCTGTTGCGGCGGAAAAAAGTTCGACGTAGACTCTGCGCTTCTCACGATTCCCAGGGAGTGTGCATGGCCGACAAGAAGACCATTGCCGTGGTGGGTGCAACCGGGGCGCAGGGTAGTGGGCTGGTGCGCGCCATCCTGGCAGACCCGAGCGGCCCGTTCCGGGTCCGGGCCCTTACCCGAAACCCCGACTCCGAAAAGGCTCGAGCGCTCGCCAACGCCGGTGCGGAGGTAGTGCCCGCGGATGTGGACGACCCTGAGAGCTTGAAGCGGGCATTCGCCGGCGCGCACGGCGCTTTTCTGGTCACTTTCTTCTGGGACCACTTCTCCCCCGAGAAGGAGCTGGCTCACGCCCGCTCGATGGCCACCGCGGCCAAGCAAGCCGGTCTGCAACACGTGATCTGGTCCACCCTCGAGGATACCCGGAAGCATGTCCCGCTCAGCGACAACCGGATGCCCACTCTCATGGGCAAATACAAGGTCCCCCATTTCGACGCCAAGGGAGAGGCCGATGGCATCTTCACCCAGCTCGGCGTGCCCACCACCTTCCTGGTGACGTCGTTCTATTGGGAGAACCTGATCTTCTTCGGAATGGGCCCGAAGCGGGGCCCGGATGGTACGCTGGCCTTTACCATTCCCATGGGGAACAAGAAGCTGGCGAGCATCGCCGCTGAGGACATCGGCAAGGCGGCGTACGGCATCTTCAAGAAGGGGCGGGAGCTAGTTGGAAAGACTGTGGGAGTCGCCGGAGCGCACCTGACTGGAGCGGAGATGGCGGCCTCCCTCGGCAAGGCGCTCGGCCAAGAGGTGCGCTACAACGCCGTCTCACCTGAAGCCTACCGCGGCTTCGGCTTCCCCGGCGCGGACGATCTCGGCAACATGTTCCAGTTCAACCAGGAATTCGAGCAGGTCTGCCTGAACGCTCGCAATCTCGAGGCCGGGCGGGCGCTCAACCCGGCGATGCAGACGTTCGATGGCTGGCTGGCGACGAATAAGCAACGCATTCCGCTGCAATAGCGGCTCTACGCCCTCTGGGAGGTCTCATGCTCGGCGGAAAGAGTTGGGACGAGTGGATCGCGCAGTATGGCCGAAGTCATCAGCACCCGATCAACCGCGCCTGCCTAGACCGCGCCTGCCCCGTCGCGCTCCACGACGTACGCCTCCATCGCGAAGTACTCAGCGAGGCCCAGGCGGTCGAGCTCCGCTGCCGTCCCCTTGTTCCGCGCCTCTACCCGCTGCCAGAACTCCCGCTCGTCCGGTCCCGGAAACGGGGCCGTGTCTTTCTGTGATTGATGCTTGAAGATCGCTTGGATCTTGAGACGGAGCTCCTCCTGCGAGAGGGGTACCAGCCAGGTGGCCTCGGTGACGGGCCATTCCTGCCATGCTCCCCGATAGAGCCACACCTCGGGCCGCTCCAGGCCGCCGAGGACGGACTGCTCCAGTGCACGCTGAACCGCTTCCTTGCAGAGCCGGTGGGTCCCGTGCGGGTCGGAAAGGTCGCCGGCAACGAATACGAGATCGGGGCGAATCTCGTCGAGCAATGCCCGGACGATGGCCACATCGTCCTCGCCGATGGGATCCTTCCTGACCTTGCCGGTCCGATAGAACGGAAGGTCGAGGAAGCGGGCGGCTCGCTCGTCCAGCCCCAGCGTTCGGATGCCGGCCACGGCCTCGGACTCCCGGATGATCCGCTTGGTGTCCTGTACCTCGGGAATGTCCACGTCTCCGGCCTGTTTACCCGCAAGGAACTGGTCGATCCGCGCGCCCAGATCCCGGGCGGCGTCCTTCGATAGACGCTCTTCCAGGGTCAGGCGCCGCATGAAATCGACGTGCCGGCGAACATCGTGGTCGAACACGGCCAGGTTGCCGCTGGTCATGTAGGCGACGGTGAGGTTGTTGCCGTTCACCGCCAGCTTGTGCAGGATGCCTCCCATCGAGATGACGTCGTCGTCCGGGTGGGGCGAAAAGCAGAGGATGCGCTTTCCCCGGGGCAGCTTCGAGCGACCTCGGATCTTGGCCCCGAGCGCGTTGAACACTTCGCCGTTGAGCGCGCCGGGCGAGCCGTAGCGGGCCACGAGAGCCGACAGCCGGTGCTCGGCGTAATCCCGCTGGGTAAGCTTGAGGATTGCCTTGCCGCTCTGGTGCGAGAGCCACACGACCGCGCGCACCACCAGGCTGCTGCTCCACTCCACCGGGCCGAGGAGCCAGGGTGTGGCCACTCGGGTGAGCGCCGCGGCGGCAGGGCCGTCCAGATAGAACGTGGTGTTGGGATGTTGCTGGAGGAAGGTGGCCGCAACCTCGTGGTCGACGTCGCCCTCGACTGCCCTTCGAACGATGTCGGCCTTATGCTCCCCGGTGGCGAGCATCAGGATCTCGCGAGCGTCGAAGATGGTCGTGACGCCCATCGTGATGGCTTCCCGAGGCACGTTCTCCTCGCCGAAGAAATCGGCGGCGGTGTCCTTCCGAGTCACCAGATCAAGGGTTACGACTCGGGTGCGGCTCTCAGCCCCCGAGCCCGGCTCGTTGAATCCGATATGACCGGTGCGCCCGATTCCCAGCAGCTGGAGGTCGATGCCACCGGCCGCGCCAATCGCCGCTTCGTAGCGCCGGCACTCCGCATCGACTTGGTCCCGCCTCACGTCGCCGCGGGGGATGTGCACGTTCGCCGGGGGAATATCGAGCTGGGAGAAAAGGTTCTCCCACATGAACCGATGGTACGAGTGGATGCTTCCGGGAGCCATCGGGTAGTACTCGTCGAGATTGAAGGTGATGACATCGGCGAAGCTGAGAGCCTCGTCCTGATGCATGCGAATCAGCTCGCGGTACACCCCGATGGGAGTCGAGCCGGTGGCCAGGCCGAGCACCGGGCGCTTCCCCAGGGCGCGGCGCTCCTGGACCACCTCAGCGATCCGGCGCGCGACCATACAGCCGATCTGGTCGTGGTCGTCCACGATGACCGTGCGGATGCGTTCCTGGCCGATGCGGCTGGTGCTCAGCGGTGGCTTCATCGATCAAAGTATCGGATGCTGGGCCCGGTCCCTACATGCGTCGGTGGGCGGGTACCCCCATCTTAAGGGTAGCTGCGGCGTCCTCTTGATGGCAGCTTCCAGGAGACTCAGCGACGGCGGAATGTCGTGGCGTCTCGGCGCTGCCGGCGGGGGCGTTCCCGGAGTGAGAGAACGAACGTAGAATGGAGCGGGCTCCCAGGCGCGCCTGGACGTCGGCTCCCATGACCAGCGAGGAATCGTGGACAAAAAACGGGCCTGGCACACTGCCGAAGATGCTTCACCCCGAGAGCTGTGGCGGGCCAGTTGGAGGCTGCTGCTTATGCTTGCTGCCCTCGGGCTTCTGGTGGTGCCCCTCATCCGGGAGTTCCCGCTCGGGGGACAGAGTACCCGGACCGGCCTGCTTGCCTGGCTGCTGGTTGGGCTGGCCCTGTATTGGCTCTACGCCGGGATGGGGTACCGGCCCTTGCTGCTGCTCCAGCTGATGCTCTTCTCGACTGCCGCCGCTCTGCTCAGCACCAAGCTGCTGCTCGTGGCGATCGACATCAACCGGCTCACGGTGCTCCGCTACGTCGCACGGGGCTTGATCCTGGTGGGTACCGGATGCGCCATCGCCAATCTGGGAG
>CAZASU010000202.1:0-3629 GCA_964487785.1 uncultured Gemmatimonadaceae bacterium
CCGCGCCAGGTCAGCTCCAGCAGACATCCGCGAGCGTCCTTGTCTGGCCCTGAGATGGTGCCGCTGGCAAAGAGGTCGCCCGGTTGAAGGTTGCAGCCATTGCTGGTGTGGTGGGTGAACATCTGAGCGATGGTCCAATACAGATCCGCCATCCGGCTGCGGCTCAGGCGGTGAGGAGGCAGACCCGCGTTGCGCATCCGCGCGGTGCGCAGCGACACTTCGAGCGTCACGTCCAATCCCCCGCGCCGGCGATTTTCAGGAGACTCCAGGTAGGGAAGCGGGGCTGGATCGCCTCCGGCCCGCTCGAATGCGGGCACCCGGAAAGGCTCCATGGCCTCGAAGGTGACCACCCAAGGTGAAACCGTGGTGGCGAAGTTCTTGGCCAGGAACGGCCCGAGGGGCTGGTATTCCCAGGTCTGGATGTCCCGAGCTGACCAATCGTTCACCAGACACAAGCCGAACAGATGTTTTTCGGCTTCTTCGACCGGCACGGAGTGTCCCAGCGCATTCCCCGGTCCCACGAAACATCCAACCTCCATTTCATAATCCAGTGCCCGGCTCGGCGCGAACACCGGCGCCTCGGCGTTCGGGTCCTTGAGCTGCCCCCGTGGCCGGCGCACCGGAGTGCCGCTCGGGACAATCGACGAGGCCCGCCCGTGATATGCGATGGGCACCCACTTGTAATTGGGGAGCAGCGGGTTGTCGGGCCGGAGCATGCTACCCACGTTGGTGGCGTGATACACCGAGGCGTAAAAGTCGGTGTAATCTCCGATCTGAGCCGGCAGCAGCAGCTCAGCGTCGGCCATAGGCACCAGAATGCGCTCCGCCAAGCCTCGGTTGTCGCGGTACGCCGGCGAGTCGGACGCAAGGAACCCACTGAGCTGAAGCCTGAGCGCCGACCAGTGATCCGGTCCCAGCGCCATGAGCGAGTTCAGGGACGGGGCGCCAGCGGCCCGGGCGGCCGCTGCCGCCAGTCCCGTAAACCCGGCCACGTCGGTGGAGGCAGCCAGGTCGAGGATCTGATCCCCAATCGCCACCCCCACGGACGGCGGGCCGCTGGTGTCCAGCCGGCGGAAGACGCCGTAGGGAAGGTTCTGAACCGGGAAATCGGCATGGCCCTGGGCCGAATCCACCCAGGAAGTGCGCGCCGGATCGTGGGTTTCGTTCACGTCTGCGGAACGCCTGGCGCCAGCAGGTGCAGCGACTCGAGGTCTGCGATCGGCTCCGTAAACGAGCAGGAGCCAAAGGAGATCATCCCAAGCCGTCTCGCATCACTCAGGGCCTTCAAGCCCAGCCGACGGTTGCGCCAACTGATCCCTGAGTCGTCGGCCTGAAAGGCGTCGGGCTCTCCTTCCTCCAGCAACCGCGCAACTTCGACCTCCTCCATTCCGGAACGGAAGAAGGCTATAGCGAGCATGAGATTGAGAAATCCGAACATGGCACCGGTCGGACTGTCTTCGGCGTAAGTCAGCCGATACTCGGCCCGCAGCGCATGGTGCATTCCCGCGGTAGCCTTGAAAGGCACAGCCAGGCGCACTGTTTCTCGAAGAAAGCGGACCAGATCCGCGGTCCGAGGAAAGGCATCCTGGGTCACCCCGCCGGTTCGCACCTTGGCTTGGCGACCGCCATGTCCAATAGCCGCAATGAGACCGCCCGGGTCCCGGTCGATCGGAATTTCGATGTAGGTCTGAAAGCTGGATGGCACTAAGCGGACGATCTCCCCGACGCCATTTTCGGAGGTAGCTTTCACCTCCACCGTATCGATGGTCGCTCCCGTGTTGATGTGGCGGCGATTAAAGGATTCCAGCAGCTGGAGATCTGCCTCGACATGGGCTCCCAGCAGTGCAGCAAAGCGCCAGGGCCAGTCAACCGGGCGGAGGGGAATGTGCCGTAGCTCCACCTCGAACTCGGCGAGCCTGCTCACCGGAACGATGAAACGCCCCAAGGCCCAGGATGAGGGCCCGCTAGAGTACCGGACATAGTTTTCCAGTGCCGTGCCCATGTCCAGTTCAGCCGGGGGGAAAAGGCCGGCATAGTCGATGCTCTCCTGGAGCAAGGTTCGAATCGCGTTCATGCTGCAGGGATAATAGCACTCGCTCAGGATGACAGCATAACGAAAGGCGTATCGAGCCATGACTACCGCCACCATCCATCCAACCATCGCCAGCGTCAATCCGGCCACCGGTCAGACTGTCCGCGCATTCACACCGCTTTCCGAGGCCGAGGTGGATGCACGCATCCAACGCGCGGTCGACACCTACGGTCGATACCGCCGCACCCCCGTGGCGGAACGGACTCGCCTGCTTCTCAAGGCGGCCGAGATCCTGGAGGCCGAGAAAGAGAAGTTCGGCCGCCTCATGGTGCTCGAAATGGGCAAGACCCTTAAAGCCGCAGTCGAGGAAGTGGTAAAGTGTGCCTGGGGCTGTCGCTACTATGCCGAGAACGCGGAGCGCTTCCTGGCGGAGGACGTGGTCCAGACCAACGCCACCGAGAGCTATATCGCCTACCAGCCGATCGGGCCGATCCTGGCCGTCATGCCCTGGAACTTCCCCTTCTGGCAGGTCTTTCGCTTCGCGGCGCCCGCCCTCGCAGCCGGAAATGTCGCCCTGCTCAAGCACGCGTCCAACGTGCCGCAATGCGCGCTGGCCATCGAAGAGATCTTCCGCCGCGCCGGCTTCGCCGACGGCTGTTTCCAGACCCTGCTGATCGAGACTGAGCAGGTGCGGCGTGTGATCGAGGACCCCCGGGTGATGGCGGTGACGCTGACGGGCAGCACCGGTGCGGGAAGTGCGGTCGCCGGCACGGCAGGAAAGCAGATCAAGAAGTCGGTGCTGGAATTGGGCGGAAGCGATCCGTTCATCGTGATGCCGAGCGCCGACCTCGAGGCGGCGTCCCGGACCGCCGTCAAGGCGCGCACGATCAACAACGGGCAGTCCTGCATTGCGGCCAAGCGCTTTATCGCGGTGGGCGCCATCGCCGATGAGTTCGAGCGCCGGCTCGTTGCGGGAATGCGTGCGCTCGTCGTTGGCGACCCGATGGATCCCGCCACCGATGTCGGGCCGCTTGCCAACGAGGCCCAGGTGAAGACCCTGACCGACCAGGTGGAGCGGTCGGTGCGAGCCGGGGCTCGGCTGCTGACCGGAGGCCACCCACTCGACCGGCCCGGGTACTACTTCGCTCCCGGGGTGCTGACCAACATCAGCCCGGACTCTCCGGCCTACCGGGAGGAGGTCTTCGGTCCGATCGCGCTCCTCTTCCGCGCCCGCGACATCGACGAAGCGATCCACATCGCCAACGACTCACCGTTCGGCCTGGGTTCCAGTGCCTGGACCACCGACAAGCAGGAGAGGGATCGCTTCATCGAGGAGCTCGAGGCCGGCATGGTGTTCATCAACGGCATGGTGGCGTCCGATCCGAGGCTGCCCTTTGGGGGTATCAAGCAGTCGGGCTACGGGCGGGAGCTCAGCATATACGGCATGCGGGAATTCGTGAACATCAAGACGGTCTGGATCAATGGAGGAGCGCCGGCGGCACGGCTGTCCAATGCGGAGTAGTTTGGACTACTACGGAATTTACAAGATTCAGACATAGGCACGTGCGGTGTACCACGTCTTTCCCAAACTGCCATT
>CAZASU010000203.1:0-3591 GCA_964487785.1 uncultured Gemmatimonadaceae bacterium
GCTCCGGCTTGCGCCTCGTCTGGGCCGGGAGGCAGCGGCTCACCCCGCGGCCCCCCACGGCGCTCGACCACGTCGACGTCAGACAGGACCGGCAGGTACAGTGTAAATGTGGCGCCCAGACCCGGTGCGCTCGCCACGGTGATGTACCCGCCGTTCTGCTTCATGATCCCGTCGGCGGCGGCAAGGCCGAGCCCGGTGCCCTTACCGACGGACTTGGTGGTAAAGAATGGCTCGAAGGCACGCGTCTGGGTCGCAGTGTCCATCCCCATGCCCGTATCCCGCACGACGACGAGTGCATAGCGCCCGGCCGGAATGGCGCCACCGTCACCCGAGGCGACCGCGTTCGGCAGCTCGATCTCCGCCGTCGTAATGGTGAGCGTGCCGCCCGCCTGCATCGCATCGCGAGCGTTGAGGGCGAGATTCACGATCACCTGCTCCAGCTGGCCCTTGTCTACCCGCACCCGAGGCGAGACATCGCAGGTCAACCTCAGGTGCCGCTCCTCGCCCAATAACCGGCGGACGACCGGTTCGAAGTCGTGCACGGCCTGGCCGAGGGGGACGACCTGCGGTCGATGGAAGGCACGGCGGCTGAAGGCGAGGAGCTGGCGCGTCACCGCCGCGGTGCGTTCGGCCGCTCGCACGATATGCCGGACCTCTGCGAGCCGCTCCTCCGCCATGTCCGGGGCGCGGAGCAGGAACTCGCTGAACCCCAGGATTACCGACATCATGTTGTTGACCTCGTGGGCGACTCCACCCGCGAGTGCGCCCACGGCTTCCATCTTCTGCGCCTGCTGGAGCCGTTCCTCTACCCGCCTTGCGGCCGCCTGCAGTCCCAGGCGCTCGGTGATGTCCTGAACGACGAGGTGGGCCGAGGGACGGCCGTGGTCCAGGAAAGCGATCGCGGTCACCTCGACCTCGACCTCGGACCCATCGAGCCGGCGAAAGGCGTCCCGTACCGGCGCCACCCGTTTCACCACATCGCCGGACCCCAGAAGCTGGGCCTCGACCGCCTTGAGGTAGGGTGGATGGAGGAAGCTGTCGATCGCCTGGCCGACGAGCTGATCCCGGTGGGTCGCGCCCGCGAGCCGGACGGCGGCGGCGTTGGCGAGGACGATCCGCTCGCCGTCGTGGATCAGGATGCTCTCCGGCGCGAGCTCCACCAGCTGCTGATAGCGCTCGTCGCGCTCCATGCTGCCGCGAACGGCGGCGGCCAGTGCCTGGTCCTCGCGCCTTCGCTGGCCTCCTCTGACTACCCTCTTGCGCGCGGGCACGTCGATGCTCTCAAGGACCGCTCGGCCACGCGATGCCCTGGTAGCGGGTGCCCGTGCGGCTCACGTAGTTCAGCTGGACCAGACGCTCGAGTATGGGCTCGATGAGGCGCGAACTGAGCCCCGTCTGTCGCGCGATCGCGGCGGGCGACTCCCCGCCCAAGCGAATGACCGTCTCGAGCACCAGCACCTCCCGCTCGGTCAACCCGGCATGGGTGCGGGTCCGCAGTTGCCGTGTGGGACTGCCGGTGATGATACCGGCGTAGTCGCGGAGCGACTCGCGCAGCAGCACACCGTGGGCCGTGATCTCGTAGGCCCGGAATTCCCGGCTGTGGTCACTGCCCCGCATCTTCACCACGAGCAGGACCTTGCGGAGCTCGCCTTCGATCTCCACAAGGCGTTGGCTGATGATGACATCGGTCAGGAATGAGATCCGGTAGCCGGTGAGCTGGAGCCCCTCGCCCTCCAGCACCTCGACGGTGGAGAAGATGGTGACGCCGAGACCGGTGAGCGCGCCGATAAGCCGGTAAAGTGATTCGCGGAAGTCCTCCCGAAACGTCGGGGCCAGCGCCATCTCGAAACCCGATATCGAATCGATCACGACCCGCGTCGCGCCCATCTGCTGGACCGACCCCCGGATCTCCTCCAGGGTCTCGTCGACCGAGAGGTCGAGGGGCCGGAGATAGATGATGCGGAGCCGGTCCTTCCGCACCGCCTCGCGAAAGTCCACGCCGAAAGCCGTGGCCCGCTCCAGGTACGCGTCCGGATGCTCCTCGAAGACGGCTATCACCGCGCGCTCGCCCGCGCGGAGTCCCGCCGCGACGAACTGCGTGGCGAACGTCGTCTTTCCCGTGCCGGTCGGCCCGGCCAGGACCAGGGAATCGCCCGCCGGGATGCCGCCGCCCATCATCTCGTCCAGCCCGGCGACCCCGGTCGAGAGCCGGGGACCGGCCTTCTGGCGGACGTCATCGGGGCGCTCGGGTATCCGGGGGAAGACCTGAAGGCCTCTGGCGGTTATCCGAACGGTGTGCAGTCCGGGCATCAGCTCCATGCCCCGCACTTTCACCACCTGGAGCTTTCGGACCACCGAGTTCCGGTGCACCGCCTGGGAAAGCCACAGGACGCCGTCCGCCACAGTGAAAACCGGGTTCTTCAGCTCCTGCTCCTCGTATTCCCCGATCAGGAACGAGGTGATCTCCCACGTCGTCAGGTGCAGCGCCAGCCGCTGCACGAACGCTTCGAGCCGGCGAGCCGGGTCGGCCCCTGTGTTGGAGCCAGCCAGCGACCGGAACGAATCGATGATGACCAACCCGGGACGAACCCGGTCGATCTCCTCGACGATCCTTGCCATCACCCCGTCCAGGTCCCCGCCCAGAACGTCGTCGCTGAGATTCAGGAAGTGCACATCCGAGCCGACCCGGCTCAGATCGAAGAACTCGAACTGCTGCTGGTAGCGCAGCATCTTCAACGCCGTTTCCCCGAGGAGCGTGAAATACAAGCCGGGCCGTGCAGCGGTCGCGTTGGCGAACAGGATCTGCATCGCCAGCGTCGTCTTCCCGGTGCCCGGACTGCCCGCGATCAGGTTGAACGAGAGTGCCGGCAGGCCTCCACCCAGGACCTGGTCCAGCCCGGGCACCCCCGCGGACAGGAGCTCCAGCGGAGCCCGTTTGGGCGCCGCCTTCTTCGGAGCCCGTTTGGGCGCCGCCTTCTTCGGAGCATGCTTCTTAGCCATCGTGCGCTCCTGCGGTCCCGGTGTTCGAGGCCCTGCGCGGGCTCGCGGCCACTGCCTGGTTCACTAGCTCCACGGCCATCTCCTCTCCAACTGTGCGACCAAGCAAGTCGATCAGCGTCGCCACCAACGCCACCATGCCGGCCGTCACCTCGGCGGTGCCATGCGCCCGTACCGCAGCCGCAATCTCCTGCTCGTCGCTACCGTTGCACGAAAGACGGCTGAGCGCAGGATGCTCCGCCCGCGCCAGCTCGACCGCTCGATCGAGGAGCGCGCGATAGCCCATGGTTCCGACCCAGCGAACGAGTCCCGCTTGGAGCTGGACGCATATGCGCTCCGCGGCCGCAATGACCTCTTCGGGCGCGCTGACATCGACGGCATCGCGCGCCCAGAAGTCGCGCGCTACTTTAGTCACGGTCGCGGATCTTTGCATCATTCACGCGCTCCGAGCGGCGGCGCTAGAAAGTGGCGGACAGTTAGGAGGGAGTGGCAAAAGACCCCATAAATGTCATGGATTCCAGTCCAAACACAAGGAGGGTGCACCCCGACCCCCCGCCGCCGCTTTTTGCCCCCGGGGCTCGCTTTTTGAAAGGT
>CAZASU010000204.1:0-3583 GCA_964487785.1 uncultured Gemmatimonadaceae bacterium
CCCGCGTCCGCGGCGATGGTAGGGGACGACCTCTGGTCCGACGTTCAGGGGGCCCAACGGGCGGGATTGCAGGGGTGGCTGGTCCGTACGGGCAAATACCGGGAGTCCGTTCTCGGGGAGAGCGGAATAAAGCCGGATCGGATCCTCGACAGCATCGCCGCCTTGGCTTAGCGATCCTCTTATCTTCCAGCCCTTACCTTTTTCCGTTTGCTTTGGTCTTCACCTGGAGTTCTGTTGCACCTTCGGTACTTTCTGCCGCTCGCGGCATTCCTGCTCCCGCTCCGACTTCCGGCCCAGACTTCGGCAGATACAGGTTCGATCCCTGATCCCGGTCTGATCATTCGTGGCGTCCAGCTCCAGGGGCGGGACATCTTCGATCCCAACGAGCGGAGCTGGTTCGCCCGGCTGGCCAACAGCCTGCACATTCGAACCCGACCGGGCGTCATTCGCCGGGAGCTCCTCTTCCGCCCGGGCCAGCCCTACGATTCCGCCTCGATTGCAGAGTCGGAGCGGAATCTCCGCGCCATGGGAATCTTCCGCCGGGTGCAGATCGATACCATCCGTACTCCTGAGGGTCTGATGCTCCGCGTCGTGACCAAGGATGGCTGGAGCACCCAGGCGGATTGGAGGTTCCGCAGCACCGGGGGTCAGGTGGCCTTCACTATCGGCCTGGTCGAGAACAATCTGCTGGGAACCGCCGCTTCGGCGGCGGTGCGGTATCGTAAGGATCCCGACCGCTCCAGCGTTGCGGTCTCGTTCCGGCGGCCGCGGCTCTTTGCCGGAACTATTGGATTGGGAATGGCTTACGAGGACCGATCCGACGGCAGTGCGGCCGGCGTGGCGGTGGACCGGCCGTTTTTCGCTCTCACCTCCAAAAACGCCTTTCGCTTCGAAGCAGAGAACCGGCATGAGCGCGTGCTGAGATTCAGGGACGGACTGGAGCTGGCTTCCGATACCCTGAGCCGCCGGTACACCCTGGTACGAGGTGCCGCGGCATGGGCGCTCCGCGCCTCGACGGCCGGCTACCTCAGGGCCGGGGTAGCGGTACAAGTGCGCCGCGACGACTTCCAGCCGGAAAGTTCGAGCGAGCCCTTTTCCCGGCACGTGACCGGGGCGGTGGGACCGTATCTGGTCTGGAATCGAGCCCGCTTCCTGGTCACCCGTGGATACGCCGGCTTTGCTCGAGAGGAGGACGTAGACTTGGGGGCGACGCTGCGGGTAGGACTCGTCGCGGCGCCAAAAGCATTCGGTTATGAGCGCAACGGACTCGGTCCGGAAATTCGTGGCCGCGTAGGCGCTCGGTCGCCGGGCGGATTCTCCTACCTCGAGGGTCTGGCGAACGGGCTCTACACCTCCGCTGGACTCGATTCAGGCACGGTTCAGGTGGCAGCCACCACCGTGCTTCAGCCTGGGCCACGGCACGTCGCCGTTTTGCATGCCGAGGCGGGCTGGCGCGAGAACCCGACCCCGGGCGAAGAGTTCGATCTCGGGCTGGGGTCGGGTCCTCGGGCGTTCGGCAGCCATGCCTTCACCGGTGACCGGTCGGTCTTCGTCATGGCCGAGTACCGTTACACGGTGGTGGAGGATCTCTTCAACATGGGAAGTCTAGGCGTCGCGGGTTTCGTCGACCATGGCGGCGCCTGGTACGCGGGCTCCCGCCGGAGGCTGGGATGGGACGCGGGGGTTGGGCTTCGAGTCGGCGCCAGTCGCTCCTCCGTAACCGACGCCCTCAGGTTCGATCTCGCCCGCCGCTTCGCCAACGATGTGGCGCCTGCCGGCTGGGTGCTGACGGTCGGGAAAGGCTTCGCCTTCGGAAGCCTGGGGACTGGTTCGAGCTGACGGACCACGGATACCTGGAGGGAGCGCACGATGAGTGCTCGGACACCCGGCCGGAGGGCCGATCCCCGCATCGAGCTGCTGCTCGAGGTTCTGGATCAGGCCTTCGATCGGCGGGGTTGGCACGGAACGACTCTCCGAGGCTCCCTGCGTGGCGTCCCCCCCGATGAAGCGCTATGGAGACCGGCCCCTGGCCGGCACAATATCTGGGAGCTGACCGTGCACGCTGCCTACTGGAAGTACGCGGTGCGGCGCCGGCTGGCGGGTGATGCGGCGGGCTCCTTTGCCCGCAAACCCAGCAATTGGCCCGAGGTGCCGACCACCCCTGATGCCCGGGCATGGAAGCGGGACATTGGCCTGCTGGACGGGGAGCACCGGCTCCTGCGCGGGGTGGTTAGCGCCCTGCCACCGGCGAAGCTCGACGGACGCTCGCCCCAGGGGGTGTGGACCAACGCCGAAGAGATTCATGGGATTGCCGCTCACGACCTCTACCACACCGGCCAGATTCAGCTGATCAAAAAGCTCATGAGGTAGTCGGCAGGTACCGCAGGACGAAAAAACCGGCGACCATCAGCGCAATGATCAGCAGCAGCAAAGCGAGCACGGTAAGACCCTGTCTGCCTGCTCGCTGAGACGTAACCCGTGGCATGAAGCGCCTCCCTTGTGATTCGGCATACTATCCACTCGGCTTGCGGGAAACCAGCGGTAAAGGCTCAATTCAGCCATGGAAGCGCCTTCCGCCCCCGAGGCTTTACCCGCCACTACAGAGTCCCAACGCCTGCTGAGCCTCGAGCTGCTGATCGGCTTTCTGACTGCCGCAGCTGCTCTCGTGCTGTTTACCTGGCTCGGCCGGGAGGTTCTGGAGGGGGAGGTCCTCGCCTTCGATGAGCAGATCCGTGTGCTGGTGCATGACCTGGCCTCGCCCCGGCTCACGGCGCTGATGCGGGGGGCGAGCTTCTACGGCGGACCTGGCGTTCTCGTGCCTGCGGGGCTGGCGGCGGGCGTGGCCTTTGTGATCAAAGGCTGGCATCGCGGCGCGCTTCTAGTGGTCGTGACCCTGGCGGGCGCGGGTCTGCTCAACGGGCTGCTGAAATTCTCCTTTGCCCGGGTGCGGCCTGTGTCCTTCTTCGATTATCCGCTGCCGGGCTCCCCGAGCTTCCCCAGCGGACACGCGTTATACGCCGCCAGTGTTTTCGGAGGGCTGGCCGTTCTGCTCACGGCGCGCATACGGAGTTTTCCCCTCCAGCTAGGCATCTGGTTCGTTTCCATTTCGCTCATCCTGCTCGTCGGAACCTCCCGGGTCTACCTCGGGGTGCACTACCCCAGTGACGTTTTAGCCGGCTACGCCATCGGCGTTATCTGGGTCACCACCATCGCCTTTGGCGATCGGCTGGCCCGCCACCGGCGGCGCAGGCGGTCCCCGTGAGCCGAGGCCACATCGCCGTAGTCCTCAACGACACCTCCGGTCATGGCACCGCCCCCAAAGCCGCCGAGCGGCTGAAGGAGATCTTCGACGAGGCCGGGCGCGAAGCGCGTATCACCCTGGCCACCGGAGAGAGCGAGATCAGCGCGGCAATGCGGCGTGCGGTCGAGGCCGGGTGCGAGGCGCTGGTGGTCGGCGGCGGTGACGGCACAATCAACGCCGGCGCCTCGGCGGTGGTTGGCCTGGAGATTCCACTCGGTGTTCTGCCACTCGGCACGCTCAACCATTTCGCCAAAGACCTGGGGATCCCTCTCGATCTGGAGG
>CAZASU010000205.1:0-3544 GCA_964487785.1 uncultured Gemmatimonadaceae bacterium
GCCGAACCTCGGCCTGCTCCATCCGCTCCCTCAGCCGATCGGCTTGGGAGTAGGCAGTGACACGTGCTTCCATACCTCACCTCGCAGAATGCGTGAATGCCTTAATGCAATCGCCGAGCTAGCCAGAGCAGCTCGGCGATCTTGGTAGTCCCTCGTAACGTCGGATTGGTGGCGCCGGGGAGGCGAGGACCCGTGGCTTTGCGGCCCCGGCTTTGGCCGGGTGTGCCTTTGTTAGGGCTAGCGAGTCTACGTTACGCGGTGGTCCGAAAGACGTCAAGAGCCCGAAAGACGTCAAGAAGAGTCCGTAAGCGCCGTTTCCGGACCTCAGTGTCGTCGCCGATGTGAGATTGCACAGAATCGCCGGATGAAATTGCACACTGGGGTATCTGGCGTGGGGGCCTGACGTCCTGGCCCCTTCCTCATCGACCTTGGTCTTTGCTGGGTACTTGGACTTTCCGGGGTACGACGCGGGAACCGTCGGCGTCGTAGAGCTGCCAGGCTCCGTTTTCATACTGCCACTCGCTGCGGCGCGTCCACTTGCCGTCCTCGTACCAGTAACCTTCGGCCTCAATGTACTGGCCGACCTCGTAGAGCAGCGCGGCTATCCACGGATCGAGCACGGCGATGTCGTGCAGCGCTGTCAAATCGGCGCTGCCGATGCCTTGATACGCACTGCCGAATGACTGGGCGAGCAAGACGCTTAGTGGTCGCTGCGGCCTATCCCCAGCTCGGGTGACCCTGCGATGCCGACCGTCGCGGCACCGTCGACTGCCGACAAGGCTGCGCGTATCCAAGGTTCCCAGCTCCTCGAGAACGCCGGCGAACCGCCAGAGTGGGTGACCCTTACGATCACGACTTCCTCCTCCCCCATGGTCGAGGTGAGAGCCGCGCCGGGGCCCGGTCGGCGCGGCTCCTCGAGCTCACTTGAACGCGCGCTCCAAGCCGGCGACCTCCTCGGCCAGTACGGCCGTCTCCGGGATTGTCATTCCTTCCTCGGAGAGTCGCTGCAGCTCGGCGTCGAGCGTCTGCCGATCTCGAGCGTACTCCGGCAACTGCATCGTGCCGCAGCAGCCTGAGCGGTCCTGGGAGCCCACCACCGACGGGTGTTGGGGATCCGCTGAGACGAGGTCGGCCTCGTCCTCTTTCCGGCTGGCAAATCCGGGATCCCGCCAGTCAAGGGTACCCCGAGCCAGCGCGAGCGGAGCCTCGGTGGCGATCACCTCGCGAACCGCAAACCGCTCGTAGATGAACGTGCGATAGATCAGCAGGTCGTTCTGCTCCTTGGACACCTTCAGCATCTGGTTCACCACGTCAACATACATGGCGCCGGTGTCGGGCGCCCCGATCAGGGCACTCACAAGGAGTCGGCACAGGTACTGGCTGACTTCGACCAGAACCAGCGCGGGATCCTTGGTCTTGCTCTGACGAATCCGCTCGAATCTGAAGATGTCGGCCAGGATGTCGTAGATAGCGCCGGTGAAGACCTGCGAGATCTCGTGCACCTCGTTGCTCACCTGGCTCAGCTTCAGGTCGTTGTCGGCGTTGCGAAGGCCTTCTGGCCTCCCCAAGGCGGCGCCGAACTGCTCCGCGAGGGCGGCCAGGAAGTCCTTCTTGTGGAGATCAGCCTTCGTCATGGCGATCATGGCCTCAGCCTGGTCCAGTTGCGCGAGCGCCAGGAAGATCGCCGTGAGGTCACCGAACGACTCGTGGAGACCTGCGCTCTGCGGCGGATTGTTGATCCCCAGCCAGCCGGGCTTGAGGCCGTCGAGAATCGCATGGCCGGTTTGGTGAGCCACGATATCGACGGAGCGGCAGGTGAACAGCGGCTGGGGAACACCGGTTGGCGTGAAGAGGAAGAACTTCAACGCCTTCTGGCCACGGCTGTAGTAGGCGTTCGGGGTCACCCCCGCACGGGGATAGGCCGCCAGCACGTCCGTGTTACCGCCGACGTTCCAAGCCCAGGGGACCGCGATTCCTCCCCGCGCCCGCTCGAACATGGTCACCGTTTGCCGGACGATGGCGAACGTGTGAGCGCAGTCGCCTTCGGGTGTGTCCGCCGGGAACAGGAAATCGCCATCCACGTTGCGGCTCACCGGAGTCGTGCCGGCAAGGCTCGTGTCGATCCGGGCGTCCCTCGGCCCGTTGACGACCAACGAGGGAACGAAAATCAGCCGTCGCCCCAGCTCCCCGACGGATGGGTCTTGCTTCCAGATGATGAACCTGGAGCCCGTCGGGAGCGGAAGGGGGCGTGGGATGGGGATGGGCACCGCCGATGGCATCCCTCGCTGGCTCCTCAGCGTTTCAACGAACTCCGCGGTCGGCTCGGGCGCGATCGGCTCGAGGACTGCGGTTCTTCCCGCCTGGAAGTACCGCTGGTGGGAGAAATCCAGTCCCCCTGGATCTTCGCTGCGCCGCGACGGCGGGACCTGTACGCGCGGGTAATGATCTACGGCTCTCATGGTGACCTCCTTGACTCGAGACACGACTACTTCTGCGCCTCTCACTCGCGGCCTAGAGCCGCCGGGGCACAGGCATCCGGGCACAGTTCACGTGGAAATGCTTGGCAGTATCACCTCCCCAAAAACACCGCGCCGAGCTGCCCTTTCGGCAGCTCGGCGATCTTGGGGGTCCTTCGTGGCGTCTTAGAGTCCGGCGTCGCGGAAGAGGCGAGGATCCGTGGCTTTGCGTCCCCGGCTTTTGCCGGGTATGCCTTTGTCGAGTGGGACGACGGCTTAGTGAAACCACACTCTAGGGTGTCGCACCGGGCTTGTCAAGATGCGCTTTACCCCTTTCACGATGACCGGCCTTGCCAGAATTTCAAGAGGCGGCTCGGGATCCAGAAGAGCTGGAAAAGCGTCCGGCTCCTCATTTATATGAGCTGACTGACGCTGTGTTTTAAATCAGCTCCGGAAAGACCTCGAAAGTGTGTGCGGACAACAACTACCTGTCACGACAGGGGCCATCGTCTCATCGGCCCGGCCAGCAGATCGCGGGCTCTCAGATCAGAGTTCGACGATGTATCGCGGGTGAAACGCTCGTTCCGTGACAGCGACATCGCCGATCTCCGCTACCTTGAACGCCTTGATGCCTCCGCCTATCCCGCCACCCCGCTTCCGGTATCTGCCAGGGATCCTCGAACGGCTCCCACCCCGCACATGTCGGCCTGAGTGCGATCGCCCCGACGTATTGGCCAGAGGAGATCGCGACTTTTCCTTGATAGCGCGCGACCTCGCGGCGGAACGTTCCCGCGACAGAGGCCGGGCAGCACCTGTCGGCTCGACCCAACCCCAGTCTATTCGTGCGTGGAACTCCGTGTCAGTCAGGCCGGATAAAACGGCATCAGCTGATGTGTGGTGTACGGGCTGGGATGTCCGGAACGTCACGACCATCGTGCCGCTTCGGCCTCTCTCGGCGCAGTCCAAGATCCTCCCGGAGCAGACTCTCGGCCGCGGCTTGAGGCGAATGACTCCCTCTGGAGCAGGTCAGGCCGGGCTCGAACCAGGACTTTCCTCATCCAGAGTTCGTAACCTAACGCTGAGAAATC
>CAZASU010000206.1:0-3513 GCA_964487785.1 uncultured Gemmatimonadaceae bacterium
GGAAGCGCGAGCCCGGCCGGTTGGTCGTGGCGGTGCCGGTCGGCTCCCGGGAAGCGTGTGCGGCCCTCCGCGAGGATGCCGACGAGGTGGTCTGCCTCGCCCAGCCGGATCCCTTTTATGCGATTGGGTTGCACTACCAACGCTTCGAGCAGGTCGAAGATGCTGAAGTCAGGAGTCTTCTCGAGCAGCCCGTCACGGCCGATAGCTGAAAGTATCGCAATTCGCCGAGTTCTGGATCACCCGCGATGTGGAAGCGATCCCAGCTCCGCGGGTGGCGGGGAACGAGTTCCTGCCCACTCCAGGGCGAAACCTTCGTCTTCAAGCCTGACGCGACCCCCGAACCGGTGGCACTCGCGATCGATCATCTGGTGGAGCCAGGTGCGGTCTGAGGGTGACGTCGGTACCAGACGGAAGTTGCGAATCTGCAGCGGCGTCATCGTAAGCTGGACGAGCCGGCCGGTGCCGAGGTCCACCGTGAGGAAATACATGAGCACCAGGTCACCCCGGAACTCCTCGTAGCCGCGGATGCCCTCATAATCGTCCAAGAACTCCCCGCAGCCGTACAGGATCGGCCTACCCCGATAGACCTCGATCGCCTTGGGGTGATGCGACGAGTGTCCGTGAACGACGTCAATCCGCGCCCGGTCGATCAAGGCGTGGGCGAACCGCCGATGGGGCTCCGTGACGTGGAAGCCCCAGTTGGAGCCCCAGTGCACCGAGGCCACCACGAGGTCGCCGGCCCGCTTCGACCTGTGCACCAGCTCGGCGATGCGCTCCACCGTCCTCTTCGAGAAGTCGGGAAGGAGGTGGACGCCTGGTCTTGCCGGCCCAGCCGCCCAGGCGGGAGGAATGCCGCTGTCCCTGGCACCAAAGGCAAAGACGAGTACCCTGGCACCATCGCCCATGTCCAGGAGCGCCGGCGCGCTGGCCGCGCCGAGGTCCCGGCCCGCACCGGCAACGCGGATACCGGCCCCGGCCAGCGTGTCCAGCGTGTCGTGTAGCCCAGTCCGTCCCCAGTCAAGGACGTGATTGTTCGCCAGCACGCAGCAGTCGATGCCTGCCGCGGTGAGGACCGGTCCGTTGCCGGGGTGCATCCGGTAGTTGATGGCCTTGGGCTCGGCGTCTTCGCTGGTCGTGACGCTGGTCTCGAGGTTGATGATCGTCACGTCCGGCTGCACCCGCGCCAACACCCCCCGTGCCTCGCCCCAGACGTACTCGTATCCGACGGGCCGCGGAATCGGCCCGTTCGCCCGCTCCGCCAGGGCCACGTAGGTCAGGGCGGACTTTACGAAGGTCTCATGCAAACGTGGAGAGCAGGAGTGCGGCAGGATCTGATCCACGCCGCGCCCGGTCATTACATCGCCGCAGACGAACAGGGTGAGTTGCCGGTCGCCGTTCATGGCACCTCGGCCCTCGGCATATCGCGCCAGTATGTCGGCAGCAATGCGAGCTCCCTCTCGAGGATGGGGTGCACCGCGCCCGCGATGTGATCCGGCGCTCGCCCCGGCCGGAGCTGGACCTTGAGGTCCACAACCTGCGGATCCGTAATCGGGCGGCCGATTCGACTCACGAGATAGCATTCGACGGCGCTGATCTCCTCGATTTCGTGTATCACGGCGGCGGCAATGCGCCGGGCGGCGATCTGGTACAGCCGTCCCGGATGACTGACGGGGTTCTTGCCCGCGGCCGCTTCCAGCGACATGGGGCGATAGGGGGTGACGAGTCCGTTCACTCGGTTGCCTCGACCCGCCTGGCCGTCGTCCCCTGCTTCGGCGGAGGTGCCGGTTACCGTGAGGTAGACGCTGCCGGCCGCGGGGTCGTCAGCCGTGTTCACCTCGGCTGCAATATCCAGATTGGCAGCCCGTTGCGCCGCATCCTGAGCGATGTCCTTCGCCCTCTCTCTGGCCTCGAGGTACTCGCCGAGGTTGCCTACGTGCCGGCCGATGATGGCGCAGGCGACCGTCAGGTCCACCTGGTTGTGGCGCCGAACGCTGAGCACTTTGACGTCCTCGCCCAGGGCCGGGCAGGCCGCCTTCTCATCAGGGGAGTTGAGGCGCTCCTCGACCACCAGCGTGAGCCGCTCCAGGTCGCTCAGCGGAGCGAAGCCGACACCGATGGCCGAGTCGTTCGAGAGCGGCGGGGTGCCCGGCCGTTGCCGGAGGAACAGCTCGACCAGCTCGGGCGATCCGGGGCGCACCAGAAGGTGCAGTCTGACGTGCCGGTCCGCATCCAGGGCACGAAGGTTCCGGCGTAGCCAGCCCCGGCAGGCTGCATCTGCGAGCTCCTCCACGGGGACGCGTACACCACGCACCTCACGAGTGACCCGTCCCGAGATGTAAATGTCCATCGGCTGGAGGATCTCCCCACCGCCGAACGCGGGCCGAGCGGCGCCCGCGCAGAGGAGCACCTTGTCGACGTTGTGATGCAGCACACGGCCGAAGCGCTCCTGGTAGAAGTTGCTCAACGCCCCGGAGAGCTTCTCAGCCAGGGCGTCGCAGATCGTATCCGGATGGCCCACTCCCTTCCGTTCGACGATCTCGACCGGCAGGCGATCGGGGGTGACCCGCTGAAGCTCACTGAGGACCAGGTCCACAGGTCCCTCCGGTCCGCCGGAAGATGCGAAGGTTCGCCACCCAGGGCTCGACGCCGGGGACGCCGGCCGGCAGCTGCTCCTTGAGACCGATTACCAGTGCTCCGCCTGGTTGCAGCTGGGCGAGCAGACGCCCGAGCGTCCTGCGCTGCAGCACGGCGTCGAAATAGGTGAACGCGACGTAGCGGCAGAGGATGAGGTCGAAGAGACCGCCCGGCAGCTCTTCGCGCATATCCTGCTGGTGGAACTCCAGGTCTGTCCTCAAGGCCGGACGGACCACATACAACGCACCACACCGGGTGAACGCGGCATCGCGCCACTCATCCGGCACCTCGCGAAGGCTGCTCCGGCGGTAGCGACCTGCCCGGGCCCGCGCCAGCAACTCCCCATCCACGTCCGTGGCAACCACCCGGAGAGCGAGATCCGGGTAGCGACGTGCCAGCATCACCTCCCAGATCATTGCGAGACTGTACGGCTCCTCTCCCGACGCGCAGCCGGCGCTCCAACATTGCAGCCGGCTTGCGCCCCGCGTCCTGGCCGCCGCCGCCAGGACGGGTAGGATCTCGGTTCCCAGCCGGTCGAAGACCGCGCGCTCTCGAAGGAATCGGGAGATCGAGATGTGGCAGAAGCCATCGAGGGTCGCCCATTCGGAAGGGTGGGTCTCCAGATACTCCCGGTACTCCCGGTAATCAGCCAGCCGGAGCTGCTGCAAGCGCCTGAAGACCCGGCGGCAGACCTGCCGGTGCACGCGGCGAAAGCCGGCCCAGGAGAGGCCCAGTCGAGGCAGAGCCCCCTGGAGGAACTCGACACACGTCGTCCCTGTCGAGAGGGAGCTCTCCGCTGGCGACCTCCTCGGGCTACGGTAGCCGGCGGTGGCGCCTGGGCCCATGATGAGTCGGATCCGGTGGCCGATCGGCATTGGG
>CAZASU010000207.1:0-3511 GCA_964487785.1 uncultured Gemmatimonadaceae bacterium
TTGAGATTGATGGTGCCGGTGGGCCGTGCGACGAGCGGCTCGTTCTCCGGCACGTTGAGCCAGTCGTCATCCGGCCCTCGATTGGCGCGCCAGGTGAGCCAGAGCTGCCGGGATTCGGGTGTCAGCAGATCCTCCTCCTTGAAGCCATAGGAGAGCGCGAAGCGCTTGGCTCCCTCGCCGACCAGCATAATGTGATCGGTGTACTTGAGCACCAGCCTGGCGACCTCGCTCGGCGTCTTGATCCCCTCGAGAGCGGCCACCGCCCCCGCCCGCCTGGTCGGGCCGTGCATGCAGGACGCGTCCAGCTGGACCACGCCGTCCTCGTTGGGAAGCCCGCCGTAACCCACCGAATTGTCGGTGGGATCGAGCTCCTGAATCTTGACGCCCTCCACCGCGGCGTCGAGGGTGTCGACCCCGCGGAGCACCAGCTCCATGGCGCGGTTCACCGCGCGGAGGCCGTTGCTGGAGCTCACCGCGGCCGGCCGGCTGGCCCCGCGCTTGAGAATCGCGGACGAGGTCGAGGGCAACGCCACCGTGGCTGCCGCGAGGCCGCTCGCTTCCAGAAAGGTGCGGCGAGAAACCGGCAGTGACATGAGGAAAGCCTCCACTCGGTTGTTTGGGCGCCGGCGGCGCCTCGGGGATTTAGGCTCCGCCCGCAGCGAAAGTCAACCGAGCGGGCTGACCCTTCGCTTGCAGGTTCCTGCACGCTCCCTGATCTTTGGGGCTTGAGCCTCCTCTCTCCCTTTCGCTCGGCGATCAAACGAGTCCACCCTCAGGTCGACCGAGCCGACCGCTGGACGGAAGAACCACTCGGCCTCGTCCGACTGGTGGTCGGGACGATTGCCCTGGCGTGGACCCTGATCGCAGTTCTTCTGGCACTCACCGGTGCCGACCCCAGAGCGCTGGAGCTGGTCGGCGCGCTCTGGGCGATCTACGGTCTGACCGTCGGCTTCCTGTCCGGAATTCTAGAGCCGGTCATCGACGGATTCTTTCACCTGGTCTCCAATTTCGGGATCGTGCGGGTGGGCGGCGGGTACTCCGCCATCGAAACGCTGGCGGCCCGAGGCCATCTGCAGGCGGCCGCGGACGCGTACGCCGAGCGGGCCCGGAACAAGTCTCAGCGGGTAGACGCCACGCTCCGGCGCGCTGCTCTCCTCTCCGGTCCGCTCAGCCAGCCCGAGACCGCGGCAATCGAGCTCGACAATCTGCGCGCCGGTGGCCCGCTCCCGCCGGGTGACGACTTCCGTGTCGGGCTGGCTCTGGTCGAGCTCTACGAAAACGACCTGAAGGATCCGGGCCGAGCCATGGTGGAGCTCCGCAGACTTATCGACCGCTATCCCACGGCCCAGGGCGCCCGCCGGCTACGCGTGGCGCTCGCCGGCCTCAAGGCGGAGCGCTTCGCTGACGGCAAACCGCCCTCCTGAATGGCCTCTTGCCCGCGACTCGATCCAGAAATCTTCAATCTGCCCGTCGCGAAGATGCGCGCGGGCTACTATTCCGACAAGTACTTCGTGCGGGCCCGTGAGATCCTGCTGGCCGACGGATTTCGCCCTCGCGTCACCATGCAGGTCTTCGGGAAGAGCCACGCGTTCCTCGGGGGAGTGGACGAGGCCATCGCGATCCTGAAGCTCTGTGCCGTCGAATGGCCCGAGCTCGAGGTCCACGCGCTCCACGATGGTGACGAGGTCGAGCCGTGGGAGACAGTGATGCTGATCGAGGGGCCATACGACGCGTTTGCCCATCTGGAGACGCTTTATCTCGGCGTGCTCTCCCGCCGCACCCGTGTCGCCACCAACACCCGGCGGGTGGTCGAGGCAGCCTCCCCGAAGGAAGTGATGTTCTTCCCCGCCCGCCACGACCACTGGCTGGTGCAGACCGGCGACGGTTACGCGGCCCATGTGGCCGGGGCCATCGGCGTCTCGACCGACGCCCAGGCCTCCTGGTGGGGGAGTGAGGGGATAGGGACCGTGCCGCACGCGCTCATTGCGGCCTATGGTGGGGATACCGTGCTCGCTACCCGCAAGTTCGCCGAGAAGATCGGACCGGGCGTGAAGCTGATCAGTCTGGTGGACTTCGACAACGACTGTGTGAAGACCTCGCTTCGGGTGGCCGAGGCGCTCGGTGACCGGCTGTACGGAGTCCGGCTCGATACCAGCGAGATGCTGGTGGACCGCTCGCTGTTCGATCAAATGGGGTACTTCAAGCCTACCGGAGTCAATCCGCAGCTGGTCTGGAACGTCCGCCGGGCACTCGATGCTGCCGGCTTCAACCGGGTGCGGATCTATGTCTCGGGTGGGTTTACGGTGGACAAGATCGGGGACTTCGAGCGGCAAGGTGTGCCGGTCGATGGGTACGGTGTGGGATCCTCGCTTTTTCAGGGCAGGTTCGACTTCACCGCCGATGTGGTGCTGCGGGATGGACAGCCGGAGGCGAAAGTGGGGAGGGAGTACAGGCCCAACCCGAGGTTGGAGAAGGTAGATTAAAGCAAGACCGTGAGCGGGAAAAGCAAAGCGTGAGTGGTAAGCGGGGCAGCGCGTCATTCCGAGCGGAGCGAGGAATCGGCCCGCTCGAAATGACATCGCATCATAGTTTGGAGTGTGAATGACGGAGCTGATCTTCTGGGACGTCGATACCCTCCACGACTTCATGAAGCCGGACGGCAAGCTGTATGTGGGCGGCAGCGAGGACATCATTCCAGCCGTCAAGGCGCTCACCGACTTCGCCCACGCCAACCGCATCCCCATCGTCGCCACGGCCGACGAGCACGAGCTGTCCGATCTCGAGATCAGCGGCACGCCGGACTGGAACTCCACCTTCCCTCCCCACTGCATGCGGGGGACTCCGGGCCAGCTCAAGATCGAGGAGACCCAGCTGCGGAATCCCCTGGTGATCGAGCCAGAGCTGCAGGATCCTGGCGCACTGGCCCGGCAGGTGCTGGCCCACCAGGGAGACTTCCTGCTGAACAAACGGGCGGTTGACGTTTTCACCAACGCCAACGTCCCCGCCTTGCTGAGCGCACTGGAGCCTCAGGCAATCGTGCTGTACGGAGTTGCAACCGACTTCTGCAACCGCTACGCCGTGGAAGGGCTGTTAGGTGTCCTGCCCCAGGTCGAGCTGTATCTCGTCAGCGACGCCGTTCGCGCCATCGTGCCCGAAGAAGGCGAGCGGCTGATCGCCGCCTGGACGGAGCGGGGTGTTCGCATGGTTACGGTGCGGCAGATTGTGGAGGAAGGTGTGCTCGAGCGCCATCTTCCTGGTCGTCCGGTGGCTCCGGCACACTGATTGGTATTCGTGCGGTGTGATCCACCGCACAGCACCTCCCGGCCGCGCCTCTATCTTGGCCACAGTGGAAGTGCGGATGGACGGCGACCTGCGAGACGTCCGAACACGCCCTGAGCCCCCTGCTCTGTGGCCGGATGAGCTGTCTAACCCCAGTGCTTTCGCTGTATCTCTCCTCAACTCCCCATCTTCTTCATCTCGCCGGGAACGGGCCTAATCGCCCGTTCCACCC
>CAZASU010000208.1:0-3507 GCA_964487785.1 uncultured Gemmatimonadaceae bacterium
GCCCGACCCGACAGCCTGACTGAACAGCTGCAAGCTTCCACCGGCCACACCCACGGCACCCACCGGAGCACCGGTGAACGGTGCATACGCGGTGGCATTAACCCGGCCTTCGACCTTGGACGATGGGATGAAGTCGGTCCCGTTTACCAGCGCCTGGGCTGGAGTGCCGAACCATCCAACCAGCCGTACCGAAGACCCCGCGGTCAGGTTCCAGGCGGTGGTGAGGCTCACCGGGGTGAAGACATTGGCGTTCGAGCCATCGGTGATGCTCGCCAGGGTGGCAGTCGACGCGGCCGGGGTCACCGACAGCGTGGCGGCCTTGGTGGCAGTCAGGGCCACAGTGGCCACGTTCGACGTCAGGCCTACCTGGGCGCGGGCATTGTCAGCCCCGATCAGAAGTAATGCAGTAGCGCCCAGAAGGGCGTTCTTCCACCGGGAATGCATGTGCTCGGCTCCGAGGCTAAAGTTTGGGACAGCTTACCGATACCTATGCTGGTTCTTCCTGAACGATGGAGAATACAAGACTCGTGCCCAGCCTCTGCTCAGTACGTTGTGTATAGAACATAGACGGTCACATGGCACAGCCATTCTCCAGATACTATTGATTGCAGACGCTACGTCGGGGAAACTTACCGGGGGGTTTCTGAAATACCGCTAATCCAGGTCGTATGTTGTTTGTGTTCATTGGATTATCAAACAAGACAGCGTTACCTTTATGGTCTTCGGACGAGCCGTTCGAGCGGAGGGAGTAGGGCGTAAGTGAGGGAGTTGGCTGTGGGGGAAGTAGCCTGTTACAAAACTGACTATTTATTGTTCACCAGAAGGCGCCGGAGCCTCTCGGGAGTCGGTCTCTCAAATTGCGAGGTCCCGGCGCCCAATTGTCTAGTCATCGTCGTGGGAATCGTGCCTTTCCCGCCGTTCCTTGTCCTTGGCGCTCCCGGGACGGACCAGCTGAATCGTGCCCTGAAACGATTCCAGAGTAACCTGAGCGCTTCCGGACCCCAGGGTAAAGTTGAACCCTTTCCCCTTACGCGTTCCGCTCAAGGGAACGGGGAACTCGGATTCGAACTCTCCATTAAAGGTCGACACCGCCACGGTCGCGCTTGAGCCCTCGGCCACTGTCAGCGTGATGTCACCGTTGTGGGTGGAGAGGGAATAACGCCCTCCGTTGCGGATAGGGCCGGCGTACGAGATATCGCCGTTCACGGTGCTGGCATCCACGGTGGCGGCATCGACACCCTCCAGGGCGATCTCGCCGTTCACGGTCTCGGCCATGATCTCTCCGGTGGAGTTGCTGACCTGCACGTCCTCGTTTACCGAGTTGACGCTGATCCGACCCCGCGCTCCTTGTAGGGACACCGAGCCCTGAACCGAGCGCAGCGAGATGAGGCCGTCGCCGCCGGTGACGTTCACTTCCCCTTCGACCGTTTCCACCGAGATCGGCGCCCGGGTCCCTGTGATCGTGGCGTCGGTATGGACGCCGGACAGGCTGAGGGCCATCCAGACAGGAACGCTGATCCGGAGGTCGACTTCCGTGGGTGGCCCATGCCGCCCTTGGGTGCGGACACTGACGGCGGCGGCGGAGCTGGAGACCTCGACCCGGTTGCGCGCCGAGGTGGTCGCCTCGACCCGGACCGCGCTGCGATTCCAGGACCGGACGGTCACGTCGCCACCGTAAGCGTTCACTTGAAGTCGCTGGCCGCGCTCGGCGGCCACGGTCGTGTCGATCTGCTGCGCGGCGGCCAGCGTCAAGGTAGCGGCCAAAGTGAGGAGCACGATCGGCGTCCTTTCAGCTCACGAGGACGAGGGTGGCGGCTTGGCGCAGGAGGTCGAGCTTGCGCCGCATCGTGTCGGCCAGGTGCGTATTGAGGTACAG
Organism: uncultured Gemmatimonadaceae bacterium; assembly: GCA_964487785.1. GTDB lineage: Bacteria > Gemmatimonadota > Gemmatimonadetes > Gemmatimonadales > GWC2-71-9 > CAVVWJ01. Next base: position 1,877 of record CAZASU010000208.1, read on the forward strand.
GTTTGCGGGGTCGGCCAGGAGAGCTCGTTGAGCCTGGGCGATCGCCTGATCGATCGCGGCCAGGTTCTGCTCTATGATCCGAACCGTCGTCGTGTCGAGCTGTCCCCGCCCGCCGGCCAGCACCCGCTCCAGATCGGCGATGGCCGCCGCGTAGCTCTGCGAGGCGCTGTTGCGCGCACTGATGGCGACCGCGCCAGCCGGAGTAGGCACGGTGGCAATCGACCCCGGGGCCGGGGATAGCGCGGTGGACCGCAGCCGCCAGACGGCGCTGCCGGACAGGGTCATCAGAAGAATGGCGGCCGCCGCCAGCTGCGGGAGCGAGAAGCTCCACCTGCGCCCGAGCCGGGCAGACGCAGCAGGCGTCGCGCCGATCCGGCTCGCGATGCCGGGCCACAGGTCGCGCCGGGGGACGTACTCCTCAGCCACCCGGGCTCGATCAACGATCCGGCGGAGGTCGCCCAGGACGGCAGAACAGTCAGTGCAGGTCTCGAGGTGCGCCTCGAGCGCTGCCCGGTCCGTGGCCGGGAGCTCCCCGTCCAGATACTCCGACAGACGTTCCATCCAGCGATCGCTCATAGGTCTCTCTCCTTCTATCGCTCGAGGTGCCGGCGCAGAGCCATCCGGGCCCGATGCAGCTGGGACTTGGAAGTCCCGGTAGCCAATCCGAGCATCACAGCGATTTCCTCGTGCCGATAGCCCTCGACGTCATGCAGCACGAACACTTCTCTCGCACCGTCGGGCAGGCGTTCCATGGCCGACTCGAAGTCCATTGCCAGCTCCGGCCCGTGGCGGCGAGTCGGGATCGTCGCCAGCGACGCATCGCCCTCCAGGTATCGCTTTCGCCTGGTGCCCAGGGTCTCTCGCCGGGCCAGAATCACGTTCACGGCCAGCCGGTGCAGCCAGGTGCCGAACGCGGCTTCGCCCCGGAAGGTGCCGAGCTTTTGCCAGGCCCGGACGAAGATGTCCTGGGTCACCTCGTCGGCATCGTCATCGTTCAGCATGCGCCGAACCAGGCTGTAGACTCGGGCCACGTGGTGTCGGTAGAGCCGCTCGAATGCGCTGGCATCGCCGCTGGCAGCCAGCGTCGCATCCACCACGTCCGAATCGAGCCTGCCGGGCTGTTCGTGCTCCAGGGTCACCACTCCGAGGCCGAGTTCAGTCATTGCGCGGGATTGGATCACCCAGTGGCTCAAAAGGTTGCAGTGGTTTGGGGAGATGGCTAGCCTTGACAGCGTCTTTTGAAAGGTCCTCTCGCGTGGCTACCATCACCCATCCCAATCCCATCACCGCGCCCACCGGCACCGCCATCTCCTGTAAGGGCTGGCACCAGGAGGCCGCGCTTCGGATGCTGATGAACAACCTCGATCCCGCGGTTGCAGAGCGGCCCGAGGAGCTGATCGTCTACGGGGGAGGGGGTAAGGCGGCTCGGAACTGGGAGTGCTACCAGCGGATCGTCACGACGCTCCGGCGGCTCGAGAACGACGAGACGCTGCTGGTGCAGAGCGGCAAGCCGGTTGGGGTTTTCCGGACCCACGAGCAGGCCCCCCGCGTGCTCATCGCCAATGCGAACCTGGTACCCCGATGGGCCACGTGGGACGAATTCCGCCGGCTCGATGCGCTCGGGCTGACGA
>CAZASU010000209.1:0-3498 GCA_964487785.1 uncultured Gemmatimonadaceae bacterium
CCGATCAGATAGTAGCCGCCATCGTAGGTCGGGCCGATCACCACACCCGCGCGCTCCAGGTCGGTGCAGGCCTGGCGCAGCACGGTGGCGGTGATAGAGGGGCAATCGGGACTGACCGCCATCCACGGATGGCCACGCGGCACCACGCGCGCCGTGGCGGCCAGGCGCGCGCCCAGGTCGCCCGCGATCTGCGGCCGAAACTCCCACGAATCCCCCAGCCAGAACTGCATCTCCACGAGTGCTTCGGGCGGTGTGAACCAGATGATCGCGTCCAGCCCGGCGGCGCGCACCGCCGCCAGGACCCGGCCGGCCATGACGCGATAGAGCCTGAGCGCATGACGGTCACCCACCTCAGCGGCGAGCCGGGCCTTGACCATGCCCAGCCGGGGAGCCTTGAGCAGAATGGCGAGCGGGGGAGTCACTGCGTGCTGCAAGGCCGCAGAAAGCGCGGCGCTCTACCGAGGGTCGGGGTGACCTCCGGTACGGTCGTAATCAGCTCCGCACGTGCGCCTGGAAGCGGGCACGCAGATCCCGGGTAACCTCACCCGCCTTACCGGTTCCGATCACGCGGCCATCCAGCTGCCGGATTGCCACGATTTCGCTCGCGGTGCCGGTGAAGAATGCCTCGTCGGCGGTGTACAGATCGTAACGATTGAGGATCGTCTCTTCGACCTCGTATCCGGCCCTCCTGGCCAGCTCGATAACAGTGTCGCGGGTGACGCCCTTCAGGATGCCGGCGTACGGCGGAGGCGTGCGCAGCCGGCCACTCTTCACCACGAAGACGTTCTGCCCCGACCCTTCGGCCACCGCGCCTCCGCTGTCGAGCATCAGCACTTCGTCGGCGCCGGCGTGGATCCCTTCCACCTTGGCCAGGATGTGGGCCAGATAGTTGAGCGATTTAATCCGGGGCGAGAGCGATTCACGCTGAGGGATCGGGGTCCCGGCCGTGATCACGTTCAGGCCGGTCTCGTATACCTGCTCCGGCCAGAGCTTGATGGTGTCGACGATGATGATGACCGATGGCTTGGGACACTTCCGGGGATCGAGCCCCAGATCGCCGGCGCCGCGGGTGACCACGTGGCGGATGTATGCCTCCGCAATGCCGGACCGGCGCACTGCCTCACGGGTGACGCTGACCAGCTCCTTCTTCTCCATGGGAATGGTGAGCCAGATGGCCTTGGCGGAGTCGTACAGCCGGTCGAGATGATCTTCCAAACGGAAGATCTTCCCGCCGTACACCCGGATCCCCTCGAAGACGCCGTCGCCGTAGAGCAGACCATGATCGTAGACCGAGACCATGGCCGTGCTGCGATCGCACCACTCCCCATCGAGCCAGATGGTCGGGGTGCCGGACCCCTGTGCCGCAGGATTGATCTTGGCCTTGGCGCTGGTTGTCATGATCTCGAATGTAAGTCGGGGTCGAGTTGTGAGCCATGGGGACAGCGTTCACTGCACTCTTGCACCCTGCCGGCTCCGGCCCTACGTTGGGGCCTGCCCGGTGCTGCACCCCAGACCTGTAACCTGCATACAAACCTGCAACATCCTCTGCTGGGGTACACCCTTGATCCACTATCGCTACGTTGCGCTGGCCGCCAGCTTGGTCGCTCTCGGCTGTACCGACACGCCGCAGCAGCCATCGGATCCTCTCGCGGCGATCGCGCTGCTCGCCACACCGGCGGTGCTGGTCGGTGCTGGAGACATCGCCGGCTGTGATACGCAAAATAAGACCTGGAAGGACGAGGCCACCGCCAAGCTCCTCGATGGGATTCCAGGAACAGTGTTCACCCTGGGCGACAACGTCTATGAGAACGGGACCGCCGCCGAGTTCAGCAACTGCTATGGACCGAGCTGGGGACGGCACCGGGCGCGTACCCGGCCGTCGGTCGGAAACCACGAGTATCATACGGCGGGCGGTGCTGGATACTTCGGCTATTTCGGCACCCGGGCGCGCCCGTCGGGACGCAGCTACTACAGCTACAACCTGGGGGAGTGGCACATAGTAGTCCTCGACAGCGAGCGGAACCTGGCGGATCAGGCTACCTGGCTGAAGGCAGATCTGGCCGCCAACCCGCGGCGGTGCACCTTGGCGTATTGGCACCAGCCATACTTCACCTCGGGCGACCTCCCGCCCAAGCTCACCCTCAAGACCCTCTTTACTATCCTGTACAATGCCGGCGCGGATGTGGTGGTCAGCGGACACAACCACTTATACGAGCGCTTCTATCCTCAGGACCCAGCGGGTCGGGCCGACTGGACACGAGGCATCCGTTATTTCGTCGTGGGCACAGGCGGCGCGCCCCTTAAGCCTATGGGAGCAAAGACGCCTAATCTGCAGGTGCGGCAGAACACCGCGCATGGCGTGCTCAAGTTCTCCTTGTACCCATACAAGTATACGTGGGAGTTCATCTCAATCGCGGGGAAGACGTTCAGGGACTCGGCCACCAACTACTGCCACTAGATCGCCGCCGGTGGCGCGGCGGAAAATTCGGGTCCGCTTAGGGCGTTCGTCATCCTCGCAATGATCCTCACAAACTAGGCCACCTCTCAGGGCTCACAAATCCCGCACGGCGCGTCCGGCAGGACGAGGACCGGCCTTGCCGGCCTCACTGTCCGGAAAGAACCGCCGCGCCCAGAGCGCCACATAGACGAGCGCGATGAGGGCCGGCACCTCGATGAGCGGCCCCACCACGGCAGCGAGCGCTTCCCCCGAGGTAAGGCCAAAGGTGCCGATCGCGACGGCAATGGCGAGCTCGAAGTTGTTGCCGGCGGCCGTGAAGGCGAGCGACGCGCTCGCTGGGTAGCCGAAGCCGAGCCGCTTCGAGATCAGGAGGCCCAGCCCAAACATGACGAGGAAGTAGACGACCAGAGGGATCGCGATGCGAAGCACGTCCATCGGGAGCTCAAGAATGCGGTCGCCCTGCATGGCGAACATCAGCACGATCGTGTACAGGAGCCCGAGCAGCGCTGTCGGTCCGAATTTCGGCATGAAGACCCCATCGTACCATGCCGCCCCGCGTCGGGAGATCAACAACCGGCGGGTCAGGTACCCAGCCAGCAGCGGGAGCCCAAGGAACAGCAGCACACTTTTGGCGATCTCCCACATCGAGACGTCGAGGGCCGCGCCGGGAAAACCGAACCAATCAGGCACCACCGTCAGGAAGAGCCACCCGAGCACCGAGTAGGTCAGGATCTGGAAGACGGAGTTGAGGGCAACGAGCACCGCGGCCAGATCGTTCGAGCCGCAGGCGAGCGAGTTCCAGATGAGCACCATCGCGATGCATCGGGCGAGGCCGATGAGAATGAGGCCGTTGCGATACTCCGGCAGGTCCGGCAGGAAGGCCCAGGCCAGCGCGAACATGAGGAGCGGGCCGATGATCCAGTTGAGCACCAGTGATGTGCCCAGGAGCCGCGTGTCTCGGGCGTGCTGGCCGACCGTCTCGTAACGGACCTTGGCCAACACCGGGTACATCATCCAGAAGAGGCCGATGGCGATGGGCA
>CAZASU010000210.1:0-2000 GCA_964487785.1 uncultured Gemmatimonadaceae bacterium
TCCGGGCAGACGACCCCGAGCACACCGATCGGCTCAGGCATTGCCAGTGTCACATTGCGATAAGGCGTGTGGTGCACCAGCCCATCGTACTTGTCGGCCCACGCGGCGTAGGTGTAGATCCGCTCGATCGTAAGCCCAACCTCGCGCTCGGCCCCGGCCGGATCGCCCGAGATCGCGGCGAGGCGGCGGCTGAACTCGTCGGCTCGCGCGGCGAGGTTCTCGGCCAGATAGTAGAGCACCTGGGCCCGGTTGTGGGCCGTGGCCCGCGCCCACCCTGCTGCCGTGTGCGCCGCCTCGACCGCGTTCCGGATGTCCTTTCTGTTTCCCTGGCCCACCTCGCCGATCCGCCGGCCCGCGGCATCCTGCACCGGCAGGCTGTAGCCGGAGTCAGGCCGTACCTGCTTGCCCCCGATGTAGATCTTCGGGGTGCGATCTATGGGGGGCAGCGGGGCGCCGGGGCGGCGGGGCGAGTCGTCAGCGGGACCGCGGGGCGGCGGGACAGTCGAACTACCGCTAGGCTCCCCGAAAGTAGCCGGTGTGCTGTGGCTGCCCCGCTGCCCGTCTGCCCCGCTGCCCGTCTGCCCCACTGCCCCGCTGCCCCGCTGCCCCGCCCACTCCACATACTCCCGCAGACCCTCCCGTCCACCTTCCCGCCCGAAGCCGCTCTCACGGTATCCTCCGAAGCCGCTGGCCGCGTCGAAGACATTGGTGCAGTTGACCCAGACCGTTCCCGCCTTGAGCTGCGGAGCGACATCCAGCGCCAGGTTGATGTTCTCGGTCCAGACGCTCGCCGCCAGCCCGTAGCGCGTATTGTTGGCGAGCTCGACCGCTTCAACCGGGGTACGGAAGCTCATGAGGACAACGACCGGCCCGAAAATCTCCACCTGCGCGATCGTGGCAGCGGGTGAGACCTCGGTGAACAGCGTCGGCGGGAAGAACCAACCCTCCCGCGGGCAGCTCCATGAAGGCTGCCACAACGTGGCGCCCTCTTCCTCGCCCCGCCGTACCAGCTCTTGAATCTTCTCCAGCTGAACCGGGGCGATGATCGCCCCCATGTCCACCGCTTTATCGAGCGGATCACCCACCCGGAGCGTCTCCATCCGCTGCTTGAGCTTGGCAACGAGTCGGTCCGCCACACCCTCCTGAGCCAGGATGCGCGATCCCGCGCAGCAGACCTGGCCCTGATTGAACCAGATGGCGTCCACCACACCTTCGACCACGCTGTCGAGGTCGGCGTCGGCGAAGACGATGAACGGCGACTTCCCGCCGAGCTCGAGCGAGAGCTTCTTGCCGCTCCCCGCGGTCGCCGTGCGGATCATCCGCCCCACCTCGGTCGAGCCGGTAAAGGCGATCTTGTCCACGTCGGGATGAGCGACGAGCGCCGCCCCCGCCCGACCGTCGCCGGTGATGATGTTCACCACCCCGGGCGGCAGCCCGACCTCCTCGCAGAGCTCGGCAAAGCGAAGGGCCGTGAGCGAGGTGAACTCGGCCGGCTTGAGCACCACCGTGTTCCCCATGGCCAGCGCGGGCGCGATTTTCCAGGCGAGCATGAGCAGCGGAAAGTTCCAGGGGATGATCTGACCGATCACGCCGACCGGCAGGCGCCCTGGCAACTCCTGCTCCATGAGCTGAGCCCAGCCTGCATGGTAGTAGAAGTGGCGGGCGACGAGCGGCACGTCGATGTCTCGCGACTCCCGGATCGGCTTGCCGTTGTCGAGCGACTCCAGGACGGCAAAGAGCCGGCTGTGCTTCAGGACCTGCCGCGCGAGCGCGTAGAGATAGCGAGCCCGTCCGTGCCCGCCGAGTGCCCACCAGCCGGGCTGGGCTCTGCGCGCCGCACGCACCGCACGATCCACGTCGGCCGCGGTGGCCTGCGTCAGCCGGGCGATCGGCTTGCCGGTGGCTGGGTTCAGCGTCTCGAAGCTGTCGCCCACACCGTCGGTCCAGGCGCCGCCGATGAACAGCCGGAAACGCCGGCCGTGCCGCTCGAGCCATTCGTT
>CAZASU010000210.1:2100-3490 GCA_964487785.1 uncultured Gemmatimonadaceae bacterium
AGGCGCCGCCGATGAACAGCCGGAAACGCCGGCCGTGCCGCTCGAGCCATTCGTTGGCTACCCCGACGCCTTCCGGGGCTGGACCGTACGCCATCGTCTGGAAGATCTCAGATACGGATGCCATCAGGCCTCTCCCACTGGTGCGAGATCATGCTGTGGGATGCCGGTGGGCGGCTGAATACCGGCCCGTCACGAAGTGCTCCAACTGACGCTCTATATCCAGGAGCAGCGCACTGGCGCCAAAGCGGAACAGGTCGGCACGCAGCCAGCGATCGCCCAGCTCGTCCTTCACCAGCGCCAACCAGTCCAGCGCCTCCCGGGCGGTGCGGATGCCGCCGGCCGCCTTGAGCCCGATGAGCTGCCCAGTGCGCTCTCGGTACTCGCGGATGGTGCGCGCCATTACCAGCCCGACCGGCAGGGTGGCGTTGACGCTTTCCTTGCCGGTAGAAGTCTTGATGAAATCGGCGCCGGCCATCATGCAGACCAGACTGGCGCGGGCCACGTTGCGCAGGGTACCGAGCTCGCCGGTAGCGAGAATGGTCTTGATGTGTGCGTCGCCGCAAGCTTCTCGCATGGCCCGCACCTCGTCGTACAGGGCGCGCCAGTTCTCGGTGAGCACGTGACCCCGGGTGATCACGACGTCGATCTCCTCCGCCCCGGCGGCCACGGAGGCCCGGATCTCCGCCACCCGCTGCTCGAATGGGGAGAGGCCGGCCGGGAAACCGGCTGAGACCGCCGCCACCGGAATCCCGGAGCCCTCGAGCGCGTCCAGCGCTGTCTTTACCAGACTATGGTAGACGCATACCGCGGCCACCCGGATGGGCAGCTGCGCCGCGCCCATGGCTTCGAGCAGCTCGGCTCGCACCGGCCGGCGCGCCTTGGCACAGAGTCGGCGCACCCGGCCCGGCGTATCGTCTCCCGCGAGCGTGGTAAGATCTATCAGCGTGATGGCGCGCAGCAGCCAGCCCGCCTGCCATTCCTTCTTTACTGTCCGCCGGGTGCGCGAGGTAGCGGCACGTCGCTCCACGGCGCTGCGATTGATGCGGACCTCCTCGACCCATTCGAGCTCGAGTGGCATCCCGGGGTTCCGAGGTGCAACTGATACGTCGAGAGGCCCCGTGCGTGATGAGGAGACGGGGCGGTGTTGGGGGAGGTCGGGCATAGAGAAGAACATACGTGACGGGTGGACAGGAGGGAACGAGGGAACGAAATCAATTCCTCATCCTGAGCGTAGCGAAGGACCTTGCTGACTCGATCCCGACCCTAACCGCCAGTCCCGACCCATTCGCGTAGGTCCCCGCGCGTTGCTCGGGATGAGGAACCTTCTTGCAGCCGGCTTCCTCCCACGTTCCCCTTCCCTCGTTCCCTCGTTCCCTCGTTCCCTCGTTCC
>CAZASU010000211.1:0-3484 GCA_964487785.1 uncultured Gemmatimonadaceae bacterium
GGAGTTCGACGGTCCGGGCGCGTTGGGATACATCCAGACGCAAGTCGAGTTCGGGCCCCGAATCCCAGGAAGCGAGCCCCACCGGCGCATGGGAAACTGGCTCGATAGCCTGCTCCGTCAGCGGGCCGATACGGTCCTCGTTCAGAGCTGGGCCCACATCACGGCACGGGGAGACACGCTTCCGCTCCGGAACTTCATCGCCCGGTTCAACCCTTCGGCGGAGAAGCGGCTGCTCTTCCTGGCGCACTGGGATACCCGGCCCATAGCGGACAGCCCCCGGTCGCGCGACTCCACTCAACCCGTCCCGGGGGCGAATGACGGCGGGTCGGGAGTGGCGGTCTTGCTGGGCGTGGCGGACGTGCTCAAGCGCAACCCGCCGGCCGCAGGTGTGGACCTCCTGTTCGTCGATGGCGAGGACTACGGGGACTTCACCAAGGATTCCGCAGACGTGCTGATCGGATCGCGCTACTACGGGGCACACCAGCTGCCGGGACCGCGGCCGCTTTACGCCGTTCTCTTCGACCTCGTGGCCGACAAGGATCTCCAGATCTACCAGGAGGGCAACTCGCTGGTCGGCGCCCCCGAGGTGGTCGAGCTGGTCTGGGATACGGCGAAAGATCTCGGTTACGGCGGCTATTTTATCGCCTCGCCCCGACACACCCTCATCGATGATCACATTCAGTTGCAGAAGGCCGGCATACGGGCCATCGACGTTGTGGACTTCGACTATCCGGCGTGGCATACCACGGACGACACCATCGACAAGGTGAGCGCGGCAAGCCTGCAGATCGTGGGTGACGTGGCCCTGGCCCTGGTCAGGCGCGAGGAGTAGTGGGCGGAACGAGGGAACGAGGGAACGAGGGAACGAGGGAACGAGGGAACGAGGGAACGAGATCCAGCGTGCGCTGAATCTCCTACCTGCCTTCCCTCGTTCCCTCCTACCCTCGTTCCATGCCTCCCCCCGAGCGTCGAGCGCTGCTTCTACTTCTGACTCTGGCCGTGGCTGGCCAGGGAGTACGGCTCCTCGCCACCCGGCCCGGTGAGCCTCCGGGTCAGGTTCAGCTTCTCTCTACTCTCTCTGACGGGTCGCCAACGGCCCAGCGCGACAGCACCATGCATGAGGCCCGGCCGCTGGCACCCGGGGAGCTGGTCGACGCCGACGTCGCGGTGCCGGCTGAGCTCGCTCGCCTGCCAAGGGTCGGCCCAGCACTGGCAAAGATTATGGTAGCAGATCGGGAGGCCAAAGGGGCGTTCGGCAGCCTGGAGGGGCTCGACCGGGTCCCCGGGATCGGCCCGGGGCTGCTCCGGACCCTGGCCCCGCACCTCACCTTCAGCGGAGCCAAGGTGGGGAACGCGGCTCCCAACTCTCCGAGTGCAGGGCTTGGCACCACGTTTGCTTCCCCACCCCTTACGAACGTGGCTGTCGCCGGGTCGGAGCGGCCGGATGGCGTCCTCAACGTCAATCGTGCCACCGCTGTCGAGCTCGAGGGACTGCCGGGCATCGGCCCTTCCTTGGCCCGGCGGATCGTGGCGGATCGCGAGGCCCGGGGACCGTTTGCGACGGTAGAGGCGCTGGACCGTATTCCAGGGATCGGGCCGGGGTTGGTGGCCCGCTTCGGGAGGTTGGTGACCGCACCGTAAGGTGATCCTCACGTCATCGGCAGTGCCTTCCGATGATATCCCTGAACCCTTTCCTTCTGATACCTCGGACCTAATGGCGACTGCACCTGCCGGAGGCGATCGGCTTGGCGAAATCCTGCTCCGTGAAGGCCTTGTTACCCGAGAGCAGCTCGGGCAGGCTCTCACCGAGCAGAAGAACACCAAGCACCGGCTAGGCTACGTCCTGGTCAAGCTCGGGCTGGTTCAAGAGCTGGAGATCACCAAGGTCCTGGCCCGGCAGTATCGCATGCCGGCGGTCGATCTCACCCGGTTCGAGGTCGATCCGAAGATCATCAAGCTGGTTCCCGCCGAGATGGCCACCAAGAGCGTCGTGCTTCCGCTCAAGCGCGAAGGCCGCACGCTCACTATCGCCATGGCCGATCCCACCGATCACGGCCTGCTGGAAGACCTCAAGTTCATCACCCGTTTCGATCTGTTCCCGGTCATTGCCGGCGAGTACACCCTTCGCAATCTGATCGAGAAGCACTACGAGTCCTCCGACCAGCAGCTCCAGAGCCTGCTCAAGGACATGGAGGAGTCGGGCGAGGACGTCGAGGTCGTCGAGGAGCAGGAGGACGAGGCAGCCACCCAGGCGCAGATCGACGACGCGCCGGTGGTCAAGCTGATCAACGGCCTGCTGACCGACGCGGTCAAACGGGGCGCCAGCGACATCCACATCGAGCCGTTCGAGCACGAGATCCGGGTACGGTACCGGATCGACGGCGCCCTGCTCGAAATCATGAAGCCCCCGCTCAAGATGAAGGCGGCGCTCACCTCACGGGTGAAGATTCTCTCTCAGCTCAACATCGCCGAACGGCGGGTGCCGCAGGACGGCCGCCTGAAGCTGAAGATGGGGAGCCGGGTGATCGACTTTCGCGTCTCCACGCTCCCGGTGCTCTTCGGCGAGAAGATCGTGCTCCGAATCCTCGACAAGGGCAACCTGACGCTGGACCTGACCAAGTTCGGGTTCGAGGAGAAGGCAGAGCGGGATCTCATGAAGGCGATTCTCAACCCCTACGGCATGGTGCTCGTCACCGGGCCGACCGGATCGGGAAAGACCACAACGCTGTATTCCGCGCTGTCGCGCATCAACACGACCGAAGTCAACATCATGACGGCGGAAGACCCGGTCGAGTACAACCTGATGGGCATCAACCAGGTGTTGGTGCGTACCGACATCGGGCTCACCTTTGCCGCCGCTCTTAAAGCGTTCCTCCGGCAGGACCCGAACATCATCATGATCGGTGAGATCCGCGATCTGGAGACCGGAGGCATCGCGATCAAGGCGGCGCTCACCGGCCACTTGGTGCTCTCCACCCTGCACACCAACGACGCGCCCAGCACCATCACCCGTATGATCGATATGGGTATCGAAGCATTCAACGTGGCCAGCGCGGTAAACCTCGTAGCCGCACAGCGTTTGGTGCGCCGCATCTGCAAGGACTGCAAGGCCGAGCATAAGTACACCGATGTGGAATTGGCCGCGCTGGGCACAGATCTTGAGAGTCTGAGGGCGATCAAGTTCATGAAGGGAACCGGCTGCGATACCTGCAGCGGCACCGGCTATAAAGGGCGGGCCGGCCTCTATGAGGTCATGGCCATGTCGCCTGAATTGCGCCGGATGGTCCTTCGGGGCGCCTCGGTGGCTGACATCCAGACCCAGGCGGTCGCTGAGGGAATGCTCACGTTACGCATGGACGGGATGAAGAAGATCGAGCGCGGCGTGACCACCCTCGAGGAAGTCGTCAAGGAGACTGCCGGATGACGTTAAATCTGCGGGCGCTGCTGGAAGAGATGATTCAGAAGGATGCCTCGGACCTCCATA
>CAZASU010000212.1:0-3458 GCA_964487785.1 uncultured Gemmatimonadaceae bacterium
ACCTGGATGTTACGGAGCCGCCCCACGGAGACCTGGAACTGGGTCCGTGCCCCAGGCCCGCGACGGACGCCGGAGTACACCCGGCTGAGCCGGGCGTAGAGCACGTCCTCGAGCTGCTTCAGGGTGAGGTTGGCTACATGGACCTGGCCCACCTGGGGAATGACGATGAATCCTTCGCGGTTCACGTCGAGCGAATAGGCCTGCTCCACGTCCCCGGTGAGGATGAGGACGAGAAGGTCGCCGGAGCCCAGCCTGTAGTTGGCGTCTACCGGGCCCGATTGCGTGGCCTGAAATCGGGTGGTGGAACGCCGGAAGGTTTCGAGACCGAAGATCTTGAGCCCCTGTCCCTGAAAGACCCGGATCGAATCGGCGAGAGAATCGGCCCGGGCCGAGTCCGCCTTCAGGAAGCGGAGCGAGTCGAGCAGGAACCGCAGCGAGTCCGACAACACCATCATCGAATCCTGCACCTGGAACGAATCGGCCTCGGTGTCGCTCAGAATACCGAGGGCGCTGACCGCTTCCAGCGTCTTGGACCCGGGTCGAACCTGCCGGGTGGTGTCGGCGCCCGTGAGGTACTCGTCCAGCAGGTTCTCGGGATACCCCGCTGCGCGCAGTCGGGAGCGCACCTGGTCGGGTGTCAGTCCCGATTCGAGCAGCCGCTGGCGTAACTGGGTCACCAGCTCGGGCTGGTTCTGTAAGGCGCGGCGGGCCTGGTCGGGCGTGGGGAGTTGCTGACCGGGCTGGATCTGGGGCACCTGGGCGGCGAGCGGGGGGACGGCCAGGGCCGCCACCCCGAGGAAAGCCGTAGCCACTCCGGCGCGGCGGATGAGCCGATTCAATCGATGCATGGGAACGCGAAGATCGCTCGTAAGTTACCCGAAGTCAAGCGGTTGCGGGGATCAACGTGCGCCAGAAGGCGAGCATCTTCCCGGCGAGGGCACCGTCCGAGAATTCCTCCAGCACGCGCCGCCGGCCCGCTGCACCGAGACGTTCGCATAACGACCTGTCGGAATAGAGATCCTGCAGCGCGGCGGTCAGGGACGGCACGTCTTCCTCGGGAACGATGCGCCCACCGTTTCCCACCAGCTCGCGCAGCGCCCCGGAATCGGTCCCGACCACGGCGACGCCGTGTGCCATCGCGTGGAGGGCCGCCCGGCCCACCGTCATCACCCAGCGTTGCGTGGTGCGGGAGGGGAGGACCAGGCAATCGAGCTGGGGCCAGACTTCGTCCACCGCCGACCGCGGCAGGGCGCCCGCCCACGAAATCCGCGCCGCGATGCCGAGCCGCTGGGCTAGACCCTCCAGCTCCTCCTGCGAGGGCCCGGTGCCGACGACGGTCAGCGTCCACTTTCCGGCCAACCCGACACAGGCCCGAAACAGCAGGTCGAGCCCGCGCTCCGGAACCAGCCGGCCCACGAACCCTATGGCCAAGCCGGGATGCGGCACCCGCGGCACAACGGTGGGAGGCGTGACGCCAAGGTGGGGAAGAGAGAGGTGGGGCACTGTAACTCTCCGCTTGATCGCCAGCGCCAGCGCGAGATTGTTGCTGCCGATCACGCCTGCGGCCAGCCGTAGGCTGCGCTCCCGTCGAAAGCGCTGCCCCAGGGTGTAGCCCCGAGGCAGGCTCTCCGCGGTGGAGAGAACACCGGGGATGCCAAGCCGCCGGGCCATCCGAAGGCCCAGCGCCGCCGGCTGGCTCCAGGGCTCCTCCTCGACGTGAACCAGGTCGGGCTGGAAATCGGTAATCAGACGGCGCAACGCCTTGCCGCTCCACTGTAGCCGACCGGGGTCCGTCAGTGGTCCGCTCACCGAAACCGGCACTACCTGAACCCCGGCGTCATCACCCGCGCTGATGCTCTGCAACACACCTTCGCTCGTGGTCCATCGATCCGGCACCGCGGCGGTGACCGTGACGCCGAGCCCGGCAAGTGCCCGGAGCTTGGCCCGATTGGCCGGGTCGGCGTATAGATGGGAGATTACTACCGCGCGCACGTTATCTCGAAGGCGAGGGCTGGTCGCAAGCGGATTCTCAGGTTGACAGCGATTGGGATCTCTGGTGAAGTTGCCGGAACCACCGCTGAATATAGACCGAGGGGCCGCTCTAATCACCCGAGGTTACCCCGAGTCATGCGCATTCTGCACCTCGCGAAGTACTACTGGCCCCGATCCGGGGGAATGGAGCGCGTGGTTCAGACCCTGGTCGAAGGCGCATCCAACCTGGGGCACCAGGTGGAGGTGGTGGCGGTCGAGAGCCGCGGCCGGAGCGGGGACGCCGGCCGCCATCGGTCTCGGGTCACTCGGGCCTTCTCCTTCGCCGCGCTTGGCTCGCAGGAGATTGCCCCGGGCTACATCGCGGCCGCCTGGAAGCGGGCGGACATCATCCACGTCCATCATCCTCACCCGCTGGCCGATCTGGCCTGCCTCCTCCGCGCCGGAAACACGCCGGTGGTGGTAACTCAGCACGCCGACTCCAGCCGCACCATGTACCGTCCCCTCACCCGGCAAGTCATCCGGCGGGCCCGCGCGGTGGTGGTGCCGAGCCGGGCGCACCTGGCCCTCTCGACCGAGCTGACGGGCTATGAAGCGAAGGTGGAGGTAATCCCCTTCGGCATCGATCAGACTCGCTGGCTGAGCGTGCCGCCACCGCCGCCGGGGGCTCCTATCCGCGCCATCTTTATCGGACGTCTGGTGGCCTACAAGGGCCTCGACATCCTGCTTCGGGCGCTGGAACAGGTGCCCGACCTGCGGCTCGACATCGTCGGCTCGGGTCCGGAGGGCCCCCGGCTCAAGACGCTGGCTCGTGCGCTGGCCGTCACAGACAGGGTGCGCTGGTATGGCGAATATCCAGACGACGACCTGCCCCGGCGGATGGCCGACGCTGATTTCCTGGTCCTGCCCTCCGTCACCGTGGAGGAGATGTTCGGCATGGTGGTGCTGGAGGCCATGGCCGCGGGTCGGCCCGTGATCACGACGGCATTGCCCAGTGCGGTGCGCGAGGTAAATGTGCCGGGGCTGACCGGGCTCGAAGTGCCGCTGCGGGATGTCTCCGCCCTGGCCCGAGCGCTCGAGACGCTGAGCCGGGACGGCGCCCGCCGCCGGACGATGGGGGAGGCAGGGCGGAAGCGGGTGCTCGAGCGCTTCACCCAGACCGCCATGGCGGAGCGGCACATCGAGCTCTACGAGAGGATCAGATCGAGCTGAGGAGACTGCCTGCACCAAACGGGGAGAACGGGGATGGGACCTACGGTTCTGGTAGTAGACGACGAGGCGATCGCGCGTTCCTTCATAGAGCGGGCGCTCACGCAGGAGGGGTACCACGTCCTGCTAGCCGCCGAGGGTGAGTCGGCGCTTGAGATCCTCCGATCAACTCAGCGCAAAGTGGTCCTGGTGATCACCGACCTGGTGATGCCCGGCATGGGTGGTCACGCCTTTGCGCTGGAGGTGAAGAAGCTGCCCTC
>CAZASU010000213.1:0-3452 GCA_964487785.1 uncultured Gemmatimonadaceae bacterium
CTGGCCGCGCGGCGCGCCGGATAGATCCCGAAGAAGAGGCCGACCGCCGCGCTGAAGGCAAAGGCGACCCCGACCGCCATCGGCGAGATGAGGGTGTTCCACTGCATCACCTTGGACAGCAGCACGGCGGTGCCCACACCGAGGAGCACGCCGAGCAGGCCGCCGAGGAGACAGAGCGTCAGGGCCTCGATGAGGAACTGCATCATGATGTTCATGCGGGTGGCCCCCAGCGCCTTTCGGATCCCGATCTCGCGAGTACGCTCCGTAACCGAAACCAGCATGATGTTCATGATGCCGATACCGCCGACGAGCAGACTCACCGCCGCGATGCTGGCGAGCAGGCTGGTGAACACCTCGGTAGCCTGCTGCTGGGTGGCGAGCACGTCCTGCTGGTTGCGGATGGTGAAATCGTTCTCGGCCCCCGGCCGGATCTTGTGCTCCCGCCGGAGAACCCGCTCCAGGTCCACCATTCCCTGTTCGATGGGCACACCGTCGGCCACCTGAACCGAAAACGAGCGTATCCGGTTGCTGCCGAAGACCCGGTAACGCGCGGTCTGAAGCGGAATGAGAATCTGTTCGTCCGGATTGCCGAAGCCTCCGGCAGATCCTTTCTCGCCGAGCACGCCGATGACCTCGAAGGGGATGCCCCGGATCATCAGCGTCTGGTTGATCATGCCCGCAGGATTGCCGCCAACCATGCGCGGCACCGATGCGCCCAGTACGGCGTATCGCCGCCGGGCCTCATCCTCTCCCGCGGTGAACATGCGGCCGTACGGCACAGTGTAGTTGCGGACGCTGGTGTGCTCCGAGGTGGTCCCTACGACGTTCACGTTGCTGTTCTGATTGCCGTACTTGATCTGCAGAGACTGCTGCATCTCGGGCACCACGGCCTTGAGCAGCGGCGCGTCACGCCGGAGGGCATCGTAGTCGTCGGTGCTCAGAATGGTGCGATCGGTGATTCTGATGCCGCCCTGGCGTGCCTGACCGGCCATCACCGAGAAGACGTTTGCGCCCAGGGCGGCGATTCTGTCCTGCACCGCCTTCTGGGCACCGCTGCCCAGGGCCACCATCGTGATCACGGCGCCGACGCCTATGATGATACCAAGCATGGTCAGCACCGAGCGGAGCATGTTGGCCCGGATCGATTGCAAAGCCACGGCCACCGTTTCACCGAGCAGCATGGCTAGGGTCTCGCCCCGCCCGCTGGCTGCGGACTCTGCTGTTGCATTCCCGGTACCGCCCCACCGCCGGTGATCCGGGTCATGCGTTCACGGGACTCCTGTTGCGACTGCACCAAGCTCGCGCTCGGCAGCACCAGCACCGAATCGGCAGCGGTGAGACCGTCGACGACCTCGCTGTAGTCCAGATCGGTAAGACCGGTCCGGATCCACACCGGTGTCGGCTTGCCGTTCCGGTTGACGAAGACGATGTAGCGGCTGGTGGCGCCTTGCGCCGACCTCGCACCAACCCGCCCTCCCGGGCGTCGGCGCTCGCCACCGCCCGCCGCGGGCGCCGCGCCCATCGAGGCCCGGCCTGCCGAGTCTCCCGGCGCGCTGGAATCCCGAGCCGCGGTTCTCCGGGCGGCCGAATCCTGAGCCGGCGGTTGCGCAGCCGCCAGCTGCTGCTTGACTGCATCCGGAGAGAGTCCCAGCACCTGCGCCGCGGATCCAACGTCTCGCTCGGTGCGGAGGGCCGCATTGGGAACGGCCAAGACGTCGTCCCGGCGACCGACGTGAACCTCGACTTCCGCATTCATCCCGGGCCGGAGCAACCCGTCCTTGTTGTCGATCCGGACCAGCACCGGAAACATGGTGACGTTCTGCTCGGTCAGGGCCTGAGGCTCGATCTTGAGCACCGTGCCTTCGAATGGCCGGTTGGGAAAGGCATCCACGGTCACGGTGGCCCGCTGTCCCGGCTGGATCTTGCCGATGTCGGTTTCATCAACCAGGGTCCGGACCTGGACCAGATTGAGATCGGCCATCTTGAGCAGCACGGTTCCGCCACCAACATCGTTGGTGGGCGAGGAAATGACCTGGCCCCGCTCGACCTGTTTCTCGATGATCGTGCCGTTGATCGGGGCTCGAACGTTGGTGTCGTCGAGCTGGTCCCGCGCGTTGTCGAGCGCTACCCGGGCCCGGATGACCTCGGCATTGGCGTTGGCATAGTCGAGGAGCGCCTGCTCGTGCTCCTGCTCGGTGATTGACTGCGACTTGAACAGCTCATCTGCCCGGCGCTTCTGCGAGTTGGCGTTGGTGAGCCGGGCCTGTGCTACCTCGAGGTCGGCCTGGGCCTGCGCCACTGCGTTCCTTGGAATCCGCGGGTCCACCCGAACCATCAGGTCGCCCCGCTTGACCGCCTGCCCGGTCTCCACGGCAAGGTCGAGGATTTCACCGGAGGCCTTGGATTTCACTTCGACGGTGGTGTCCGGCTGGACCGAGCCCGAGGCCTGGGCCGAGACCACGATGTCGCGGCGCACGATGGGGAGCGCCTGGTAGGCGACGGGCGCTGCCTCCTTCTTGCAGGCGAAGAGAAGGAGGCTGGCAACTACTGTCATCCTGAGCGCAGCGAAGGATCCGCTCACGCCCGCCCTGCAGTCTCGAAGTCCCGCTCGACCCGTCCATCCTTGAGGTGTACCTGCCGGCGCGCGTGCTCGGCTATATCGTGCTCGTGGGTGACGAGCACAATGGTCTGGCCGTTCACGTGCAGCGCCTCGAAGAGGGTCATGATCTCCTCGCCGGTGGCGCTGTCGAGATTTCCGGTCGGCTCGTCCGCCAGCAGGATGCTCGGGTTGTTGACCAGCGCCCTGGCGATCGCGACCCGCTGGCGTTGACCACCCGAAAGCTCGTTGGGCCGGTGGTTCATCCGGTCCTTGAGCCCGACCCGCAACAGCGCGTCGCTCGCCTGTTCCCGCCGCTCCTTGGCGCCCATACCGGCGTAGACCAGCGGCAACTCGACGTTGTGGAGGCTGGTGGCCCGGGGAAGCAGGTTGAATGTCTGAAATACGAAACCGATCTCCTTGTTCCGGATCCGGGCAAGCTCATCGTCCTCCAGCTCGGAAACCCGGCGCCCGTTGAGCCAGTACTCTCCGGCTGTGGGACTGTCGAGACACCCGATGAGGTTCATGAGCGTCGACTTGCCGGACCCCGATGGCCCCATGAGGGCCACGAACTCGTTCTTCCGGATCGTGAGGTCCACGCCCCGCAACGCGCGCACCACCTCGCCCCCCATGTCATACTCCCGCTGGAGATTGCGGGTGAAGATGACCGCATCCCGGGGAACATCGGCGGGGAGCATGGCCATCCGCTCTTCGGTATTCAGCAGTGCGCCGGTCACAGATTCCGTCCGATCAGCGCTTCGATCTGCGCTTTGGCGCGGAGGTAATCGAAACGGGCGTTCACCACGTCGACCTCCGCCTGGTTGAGCGCTTCCTGGGAAGTGAGCAGGTCCACGAT
>CAZASU010000214.1:0-3450 GCA_964487785.1 uncultured Gemmatimonadaceae bacterium
TGCTTTCCCATCTCTCCCCGGTGCCCGTGCACTTCCTTCACCCGGTGGGCAAAGCGCTCCCGCATGACATAGAGCCGAGCCCGCTGAACCGGATTGAGATACTTGGACTGCTCCTTGACCTCGTCCCGGGAGATCTGCGCCTCGGCCGTCCTGAGCTCGATCATGGCGTCGGTCAGCTTGGCCACGCTGTCCTGGTTGGCCGCAATCCCGGGCCGAAGCTGCGCCGTCAACGCATCCCGCAGCTGCTGCCCGCGGCCGCGGAGCTGACCCCGCCGGGTGCCAAACTGCTGGCTGGTAGCACGGAGCTTGGTGGTCTGCTCGTTGGTAAGCCCCAGGTCCTCCTGCGCCCGCGCGGCGAACCGCTCTTCTATCCGGTGCCGCAGGGAATCTCTCCGGCCGGAGGTCGTATCGGCGCGTTGTGCGCCGGCCACACCGAACGGAGTCAGCACCAGCACGAGAGACCACAAATATGCACGTCGCATCAACCCTCCCAGGAATCGAGGACACGTTCAAGCTCATCGTCATTCAAGTCGCCCAACGCCGGATCGTCTGCAGTAGACCCACTGAGGATCGGCTCATCCATCGTTTGCAGCACTGAGTCCAGCTCGGCCGGCTCCAGACTCTCGAGCTCCGGAAGCGGGATCGAGAGCCGTCCCGCCACTTCAGTACCCACCAGGGGGGCCTTCGATGGCCCACCCTCCAGGCCGCCGGTCCAGATGGCGGCTGCAACCGCGGCGGCCGCGGCCAGACCTGCGAAACTCCATGACCGGCGTCGAAGCTGCACGTCCTTTCGCTCGCGGTTGAGCCGCTGGACCATGCGACTAGCTATCGCGGTGGGTTCGAGTGAGAGACCGGCGTCCTCTCCCACCCGGCTCGCCACCTGCACCAGCTCCCATTCCCGCCGGCACGATTCGCATTCGTTCAGATGACGGATCTCGTCCGGGGTCCACCCGGCCCGGCCCAGCGCCACGATCGGCATCCGATCGGAGAGCCACTCACAATCGCTCATCGAACCAACTCCTTCAGCCGCTTCACGGCGTGGTGGTAATGGACTCGTGCCGCTCCGGGAGTGGTGCCGAGTGCAGCGGCGATGTCACCGTAGTCGCTGCCCTCCTGCGCCCGCAGAAGGAACACCTCACGCTGTAGCCGGGGCAGCGTCGCCAGCCCTTGCCGCACCCGGTCTTCCGCCTCGCCGGCGGCGAAGTCCGCCGCCGGGTCGGCTCGATCGGGGATGTCGCGGCCTTCGATCGACACCAGCTGACCCTTTCGCTTTCGAACCTCATCGCGCAGAAGGTTGCTGCCGATGGTCAACAACCAGCTCCGGAACGACGCCCCACCCCTCCAACTCTCCACCCGCCGGAATGCCCGAAACAGCGTCTCCTGTACC
Organism: uncultured Gemmatimonadaceae bacterium; assembly: GCA_964487785.1. GTDB lineage: Bacteria > Gemmatimonadota > Gemmatimonadetes > Gemmatimonadales > GWC2-71-9 > CAVVWJ01. Next base: position 1,388 of record CAZASU010000214.1, read on the forward strand.
AGGTCCTCGAGGTCGTCGCGGTCAGCCCCGAGACTGTAGAGGAACCGTCCCAGCGCCGCGGCGTGGCGCCCGACCAATTCGGCCGCGGCACGCTCGTCCCCGTTGCGGTAAGCGGCGACCAGGGCCGGGTCGGTGTTGGAGTCCGGTCTTACGAAGCCCGGCATCGTGGAGGCGCTCATTCAGATTGTGAGACGATTATGGCACGGAGTTGTTAAGCTTGGCCGGCCCCATCAGGTGGCACTATCTTAGGCAATGCGACGCCCAAGTGTCATCGCCCACCGCGGCGCTTCCGGATACGAATACGAAAACTCGCGGGCCGCCTTTCGGCGGGCAATTATGCTCGATGCCGACGGGGTGGAGCTGGATATCCACGCGACTCGAGACGGCGGGATCGTAGTCCACCATGACCCTGAGATTCCCGGGGTCGGTCCTATTGCGCAACTCACGCTCGCTGAGGCTCGGCAGCTCCGCATCCCTAACGGCGAGCCGGTGCCAACGCTCGCGGAGATACTGGATTTGGTGGGGGACCGGGACGTGTGGATCGAGGTCAAAAGCCTTGCATCTGCCTATGATGGGGTGCTGCTCGCGATCCTGGATCAGGGCCCGGCCCCGCAACACTACGCGATCCACAGCTTCGACCACCGGATCGTGCACCGGCTGGGAGAGGTGCAGCCGAGTCTCCGGAGAGGGATCCTGCTCTCAGCCTACCTGTGCGACCCGGTGGCGGTCATGCGCTCCGCGGGTGCAACCACCCTATGGCAGGAGTGGCAGCAGGTGGACCAGGAGCTGGTCACCCAGGTGCACGAAGCGGGTTATTCGGTGATCGCGTGGACCGTCAATGAGATCGGTGACCTCGACCGCATGGTCCGGCTCGGGGTGGACGGCCTCTGCGGCAATTACCCGGACCGGATCCGGGTGGCCATTGCACCCCGTCTGGACCAGGCATCGCGAGCCTGAACGACTAAACCGCCCCCGGCGTCTCCGTGGTCTCGGCCGGAACTTCCCCAGCCGTGCGGCTGAGATGGGTGGAGCCGCTTCCCCGCCGTGCCTCGGCAATCTGCTTTTCCACGCGAGCCACCTCCGCCTGCAGATCGTCGAGGCGCAGCAGGAGCGCCTCGAAGCGACGTGGGTCGGTCTCTCCGCCCCGCTCCCGGCGATGCACCAGCAGCCCCAGGTCGCGCGCGGCGGCGTCCAATCGGCGCCGGAGGCGGAGCAGCTCAATCTGTAGCTTCCCCTCATCGAGGGCGGCCTGCGCCTTCTTGCCGAATGCCTCGAGTTCCTGATTCAGGCGGTCGAACAGCGTGGATCTTGTCATCTTGGGAACCTCCGGGGAAGCTGTTAGCGGCCATGCGAGTCATCCCGAGCGTAGCGAGGGATGACTCGCGTGGAAACCGACGGTTTTCCAGCACACATGTTTCAAGTTAACAAAAAGAGGGACGCGGAGTGGATTCCGCGTCCCTCGTGATCTCGAGACTACCGGCTCAGGAGGCGGTTGCCTCGGCCGGGTAGACCGACACCTTCTGCCGGTTCTTGTCCTTGAACTCGAACTTGACGACCCCGTCCACCAGCGCGAAGAGGGTGTCGTCGTTGGCCCGGCGGACATTCCTGCCGGCGTGGAACTTGGTCCCGCGCTGGCGGATCAGGATGTTGCCGGCGATGACCTGTTCCCCGCCGTAACGCTTCACCCCGAGATACTGGGGATTGCTCGTCCGGCCATTGCGGCTCGAGCCTACGCCCTTTTTGTGTGCCATCTGTGCCTAACCCAGCTTGACGTCAGTAATGCGGACTTCGGTGAACTTCTGCCGGTGTCCGGTCTTCCGGCGGTAGTTCTTCCGCCGCTTGAACTTGAAGACGTAGATCTTGGGCTCCTTGCCGTCTCCGACCACTTCGGCCAGGACCTTGGCGCCTTTGACCAGGGGAGCGCCAGCGTTGATGGTCTCTCCGTCAGAGGAGAGGAGCACCTCATCGAAGGTAACCTTCGACCCCGGCTCGGCGCTCATGAGCGGAAGCCTGAGTGTCTTACCCTTCTCGGCCTTGAATTGCTTGCCCAGCGCCCTGAAAAT
>CAZASU010000215.1:0-3437 GCA_964487785.1 uncultured Gemmatimonadaceae bacterium
CACTGCTGCATCCCGAGAGACCGCTTGCGAAAGAGAAGAAGCGGGCGGCTGAATAGCTGGAAGGCGGCCGTTGCTGGCCGAGTTAAGCTGCTTCCCTGCAAAGGATTGCCAAAGTGCAATTTGTGTGGCACATCGGTTGCCCACTGATCTTCGAGATATCTGACCGCCTCCTCAACCAGCGGACACTATGGGACTCTTCGGGCGCACGTCGACGACTGTCGGCCTGGACATCGGAAGCGGCCTGATCAAGCTCGTCGCAATCTCGCACGCATCCGGTGGTCCGGTGCTGACCAAGGTGGCGTTCACGTCGATCGGCCATGACGCGATCGTCGAGGGCGAGATCATGGACCCCGGCATCGTGGCGGAGGCCATCAAGGGTCTCATGGCTTCGGCCGGCATCAAGACCAAGTCGGTGGTGACCGCCGTGGGCGGCCGCGACGTGATTGTGAAGAAGATCAGCATGGACCGCATGGGAGAGACGGAGGCCCGCGAGGTCATCCGCTGGGAGGCCGAGCAGCACGTGCCATTCGACATGGACAACGTGGAGCTCGATTTTCAGATCCTGGACCCGGAGGGCGAGGGACTCCAGATGACCGTGCTCCTGGTGGCGGCCAAGCGTGAGCTGGTGGATCACAAGGTGGCGCTGCTCGCCGACGTGGGCCTGAAGTCGACCATCATCGACGTGGATGCCTTCGCGCTTCACAATGCATTCGAGATCAATTACCCCGAAGCCATGCAGGGTGTGGTGGGCCTGGTGAACATCGGTCACGAGGTCACCAACATCTATATCCTGGACGACGGGGTTCCCGTTCTCACCCGGGACATCCCGGTGGGCACGCGCCGGTTCCGCGAGGACCTGCAGCGGGAGCGGGGACAGTCGGCGGAGGAAGCGGAGCGCCTGCTGCAGGGGGGCTCCAGTGGTGAGATCCCCGAGGCTTTTCTACAAACCCGCACGGAGGAGCTGGCGGTGGGCATCGAGCGCGCCGGAGCGTTTCTCCAGACGGCCAGCCGCTCGGCCGGCGGGATCTCGCGGATCTTCCTCACCGGCGGTGGCTCGCGGATTCCGCGGCTGAGCCGTGCGTTGGGAGACCGGCTCCAGATTCCGGTTCAGCTCGCCAATCCGATCGAGAAGCTGCAGGTGGCCGACGGGGTATTCGACCAGATGCAGGTGGACGAAGTTGCTCCCCTGCTGATGCTCCCGATCGGTCTCGCCTTGCGCACCGCAGCCTGACCCCGACCAGGGACCCGTCATCAGATGATCACCGTCAATCTCCGCCCCGGTAGGCGGCGCAAGAGCTCCGGCCTCTCTTTCAACTTCAAGGGGATGCTGGGCGGCTTCCGCGACCTGGGCACCAAGGTGAAGGACCCGCTGCTGCTCGGAGCGGTCGCGGGTTGGGTCTGCGTGCTCGGATTCCTCGGGTTCGTCTACCTGAACAACGTCCGCCAGCTCTATACCCTGGAGCCCCGCCTGGAACAGGCTCGCAGCGAGCATAAGCGTTTCAAGGCATTCATTGCCGACAAGCGGCGGCAGGAGAAAATCCGTGACTCCCTGCTGGCGCAGATCACCGTCATCCGGAATGTGGATGGCGATCGGTACGTCTGGGCCCATTTGCTGGACGAGGTCACGAAAGCGCTGCCGGCCTATACCTGGCTGGTGGACCTCGGCTCGTCGGCGCCGGCCGCCGCGGCACCGGCACCGCCGGCGCGGGCCGGTAGCAAGGCCGACACCACCGCCGACACCACGAAGCCGGAGCTGGTGTTCCAGCTCAACGGCCGCACCATCGACATCCAGGCGTATACCCGGTTCCTCCGGCAGCTGGAAGCGTCGCCGTGGATCAAGGACGTGACCCCGGTGTCGGCTCAGACGGTCGTGGAGCACGAGCGGCCCGTGACGGCGTTCAGCATCCGCGCCACGTACGCCTCGGCGGACTCGGCGTACATCCGCGTTGCTCCCTTCAGCCAGTCGGTGAGGTGAGGTAGCCCATGGCAATCTCCAACGAAAAAGCCACTCCCATGCTCGTGCTGCTCCTGGCGGGCATCGTGGGGTACTGCGCCTACACCGGCACCGTCATCAACCTGGTGGGCCTGAAGGGCCTCGCCGCGAGCCGGGAGCATGTGGTCGCGGTGCGCGACACCATCACCCGGTTCGAGGCCGCCACCGACAGCGCCAAGAAGGAGCTCGCGCGCGGCAGCGTTGCTGACGTACGCAAGCGGCTGGAGAGCTATCGGTCCAGCCTCCTGCTGCTCCGGCGATTGGTACCGGAGCGGAACGAGGTCCCCAATCTGCTCGACGATATCTCGACTCGGAGCAAGATCCGGGGGGTAACGCTTTCGCAGGTGGTTCCGCAGCCAGTCGAGTCGGGGCCGTCACCGTTCGATACTTACTCATACAACATGTCGGTCATCGGTCGGTACGACCAGATCGGCCAGTTCCTTGCAGATGTGGCCAGCTTACAGCGCATCATCGTGCCTTACAACCTGTCGGTCGGCGCGGCCAATGCCAGCTCCGCCAAGGCGCTGGGCGACAGCACGGGTTCGCTGCTCGAGGCCCGGTTCCAGGTCCGTACTTATGTGAAGTCTTCTAGCCCGGAAGGAGAGGCCAGTGGCACGTAACGTCTTTGGGCTCGCCCTTCTGGCGGCGCTGGCTCTGTCCGGGTGCTCCCAGCTGGACAACCTGCCGTTCCTGGGAAACAAGAAGGCCAAAGCGGCTGAGGCACACGCAGCCGCCCTGCGCGCGCGCACCGACAGCCTGCGCAAGGCCCGGCACGCAGCCGACTCGCTCGCCCAGATTCGCTATGCATCGTGTGTGGACTCGGTCCGCACCGACCTGGTCAAGCCGGCTGTGGTCGTGGTGAAGAAGGCCAAGGCCAACAGGAAACAGAAACCGCCGGCTCCGCCGTCCGAGGAGCTCATCGCTGCCCAGGCGCAGCACGCCTGCGGAACCGATGCGAAGGCTCCGCTGCCGAAGCTGGCCAGCGATTCCGGAGCGCCGCCCGCGGTAGCCGCAGCGCAGTCCGCGCCGGTAAAGGCCGACAGCAGCAAGGCACCGGCTCCGGTAGCTGCTGCAACCGGCACCATCCGGACCGACTCGATGACGCCGGCCGTCGACCAGGCGGCCTGGGCCGATTCGCTGCAGAAGGCCAGAGAGACTGAGATGTATCGGGAGACCTTCGCCTACTCGGGATCCATCCGCGACCCGTTCAACTCGCTGCTGAACATGGCGAAGGCGGGCCCGGAGGTATCCGACCTCCAGCTGGTGGGGATCTACCAGAACGTGCGGGTTCCCTCGGGTAGCGTGGCCGTATTCCGGGAGAAGGAAGGCGGCAAGCGTCATAAGCTGCGGGCCGGCGATCAGCTCGGCCGCTCGCGGGTGGTGCAGATTCGTGAACGCGATGTCGTATTCATGATCGAGGACTTCGGCTTTGAACGGCAGGAAA
>CAZASU010000216.1:0-3428 GCA_964487785.1 uncultured Gemmatimonadaceae bacterium
CTCCTCGTGATCGAACTCCAGGGAGGTGATGGCGTGCCCGCGCTCCCGGTTGAGTGTGATCTCGGCCAGGCGGGGTGAGAGCATTGGGAAGGTGCGGGCGAACAGCGCGTATGACAGCAGGAACAGGCCGGCAAAGAGGAGCGTCGGTCCCAGCTCGGGCAGGGCAAAGACAGGGCCGGGCAGAGGGGTGATCGAGGGCATGACCAACAGGTACCGCTCCAGCCAGAGCGATACGAGACTGACCGTAGCAAAGAAGCCCAGTGTCACCCTCGTTTTCTTCGGTGCCACGCCCAGCAGCCCGAAGAAGGGAATCAGGAACATTCCCAGGAATACGGCCTTTCCGATCGGCAGCCAGTGTCCCCAGAGGCGGGCAAAGACGAAGCCGGTCTCCTCGGGAAGGTTCCCGTACCAGATGACCAGGAACTGGGCCCACATGAGGTAGGTCCAGAAGACGGTGAACCCGAAGCACAGCTTACCCAGGTCGTGCCGCTGCTTGGGAGACACCAGATCCGCCACCCCGAGATGCCTGCCCCCGTAGAGCATCAGCAGCGCCAGCAGCATGTGGGCACCGAGGAACGAGCCCATGAAGAAAAAGCCGCCGAGCAGGTTGGAGAACCAGTGCGGCTGGAGCGCCATGATGCCGTCGAACGCCACCAGGGTGAAGACGTAGGCATAGAGAACCAGATAGACCGGCGCCAAACGGCGGATGCCGGCTTCGTGCTCCGGTGCGGGGCGGCGGTTGTACTCACCGGCCCATCGCTCATAGAGCTGCCGGCGGCCACCGGCCACCAGACCGCGCACGGCATGGATATCCGGCGTGATATCGGCTCGTACCAGCCTCCAGCCGACCACGGTCAGGGCCAGGAGTCCCAGTGCCAGCCGGCCGAACATGAATCCATGGGAGAGCCATACCCCCTTGGAGTGCGGCAGCTCGTGCAGGGCGACCTGCATCGGGCCGTATACGTATTCGTAACCACCCGTGAAGATCAGCACGAGGCCGATGAGCGAGATCGGAAGGAAGGCGACGGCCGCCTCGGCAAATCGAATGATCAGGCCGGACCACTTGGCGTTGGTGACTTTCTGCACCGCGGCAAAGGCCACGCTGCCGCCGGCCAGCCCGGTAAAGTAGATCCAATTGACGTGGAAGAGCTGCCACGCGCGAAGGGCCGAGGCCTCTCCGGCGAGTAGCGACTGCACGAAGAGGATCAGACCGAGGATGGTGAGACCGGCCCCGACCCCGAGAAACAAGTCGTAGCGGCCGCTGACGGCCCGCTGCACCAGCCTGTCGTGCATGGTCGGGCTCATCGGGGCACCGCCGCCGTGGAACCGGTTGCGCTGGGCCCCGGGGGAATGGGAGCCGCATCCCCCGGGGTAACCGGCGACCCTGCCTGAAGCTTTCGCAGGTGGCTCACGATAGCCCACCGGTCCACCGGCACCACAACCTTGTCGCCATAACGAGGCATCACCCCGCGACCGTAACGGATAATGCCGTAGATGTACCCGTCGGCATACCCTCGTGCCCGGGGCGTCAGCAGCGAGGGCGCACCCATCTGGCGCGACATCGGCCCGTCGGCGTTTCCGGTGGGGCCGTGACACACGCTGCAGAAGTTCTGATAGAGGGTGTCTCCCGCGGCTTCGAGTTCACGGGGGATCACCGGCACCGATGGCCCGGGCGAGTGCGCGGCGGCCGCCAGGGGATTCTTCAGCGCATTGGCGGTCGTGGTCTTGCCTGACACCCATTCGGCGGACCAGTCAGGCTCCCCACCGCTGACCGGCACCGATCCCTCCGGCGTATAGCGGGGAACCATCTGGGTCTCGTAGGGACGAATGTACCGGGCATGGACCATGTGATCGAACCAGGGAATGATGCGCCACAGGTCATCCGGTGACGGGAGGCGATGGTAGTAGAAGTCGCAGCTGGTGGTGGACAGGGTGAGCGCAGCGAGCCCGGTCCACCACCATCCCGAGCGCAGCGAGGGACCTCGCCGGCCCGTGCTCGGCTCAGGCCTCATGGCGTACCTCCACGGCACCGGCCGAGCGGAGGAGCTGCTCGATGGGACCAAGCTGATCGGAAACGGTGGGCACGAATATCCCGATCATGTCGTCGCTGAAGCGCGGGTCGTACGGAATTCCTCGTTTTCCCATCAGAATCGAGAAGAGCCCGACGGCGGCCACGGTGCAGAGAGCCCCCATCAGAATGGTCAGCTCGAATCCGATGACCACATAGGGCGGAATCGCGGCGATCGGCTTCCCACCCACGATCAAGGGCCAGTCGTATGACATCCAGATGGTCATGGCAAAGCCCGCGGTGCAGCCGGTAAGGCCGCCGATAAGGGTGAGCAGCCTGACCGGGCTCACCCGCTGCTCCAGCGCCTCCTCGATCTCGTGATTGGGTGCCGGGGTATACACCACGAGATTGCGATAGCCCTTGGCGCGGAGCGCGCGGATCGCGTCCACCGCCGCATCCACATGGAGGAACGAGGCCACAACGCCCATCATCCGTGCCCTCCGCGCCGCCGCGGCATCGGGATCATCTCCTTGATCTCCTGGATCGCGACGATAGGAAAGGTCTTGGCGAACAGGAGGAACCACATCCCGAACCAGCCGAACGAGCCCAGCAGGATCCCCCAGTCGGCCCAGGTGGGGTTCATCTGGTCCCAGGCCCAGGGGATGTAGTCGTTGCTCAGCGAGGACACGATGATCACGTAGCGCTCGAACCACATCCCGATATTGATGAAGATCGAGATCACGAACAACGAGGTGAGGTTGGTGCGGATCTTCCGGAACCAGAGCAGCTGAGAGACAAAGGCGTTACAGATGATCATGGACCAGCCGGCCCACCACATGGGGCCGAATGCCCGCCGGTAAAACGTGGTCTGCTCGAAGGTGTTGCCGCTGTACCAGGCGACGAAGTACTCCATGGCATAGGCGTACAACAGGATCGAGCCGGTCAGCAGGGTGAGCTTGCCCAGGTTGTCGAAGTGGTACGAGTGGATCATGTGCTCGACCTTGAGCGCCCGACGGAGCGGAATGATCAGGGTGAGCACCATGCCGATGCCGGAGTAGATGGCACCCGCCACGAAGTAGGGCGCAAAGATCGTCCCATGCCAGCCCGGCACGATGCTGACCGCGAAGTCCCAGGACACGACCGAGTGAACCGAGAGCACCAGCGGCGTCGCCAGGGCGGCGAGGTAGAGATACGCCCGGGAGTAGTGCCGCCACTGATTGTCCGTCCCCTTCCAGCCCACCGAGCTCCAGGAGTAGATCGTCTTCCGCCACCCCGAGACCTTGTCCCGCACGGCCGCGACGTCAGGTATCAATCCGAAGACCAGGAAGGTCGTGGATACCGTGAGGTAGGTGCCGATGGCGAACACGTCCCAAATGAGGGGCGACTTGAAGTTGGGCCAGAGATATCGCTCGTTGGGATA
>CAZASU010000217.1:0-3410 GCA_964487785.1 uncultured Gemmatimonadaceae bacterium
CGCTGTTCGAGGCCGCCGAGGGGGCGATGCGCGACCGGGCTGCGTGGGGGATGATCGTCTTCGTCCTGCTGGCGGCAGTATCGGCGATGGTCGCGTTCGTCTCGAGCGCCATGCTGGTGCCGGCGGCGATCTACGTGTGGGGCCCGGTGGTGTGCTTCCTGCTTCTCTGGGCGGGCTGGTTCCTGGGAGGGCTGGCCGGGTACGCCATCGGCCGCTACCTCGGGCGACCGGTGGTGGAGAGGCTCGTTCGTCCCGGAGCGCTGGCGCGGTATGAGGGGTGGGCTCGGTCGGGGAAATCGCTGGTCCCCATGCTCATGCTTCAGCTGGCGATACCCACCGACTTGGCGGGCATTCTCTTCGGCCTGGTCCGCTGCCGCTTCATTATCTTCGCCGCCGCTCTCGCCCTGGCGGAGGTGCCCTACGCGCTGGGGGCCGTGTACCTCGGCGCGAGTTTCTTGGAGCGACGCATACTTCCGCTCGTGGCGCTCGGGGTGGCCGGCGTACTCCTTAGCGCATGGGCGGTCTATCGATTGCATGACCCGCATGGCCCACTGGGCCCGTCTGCTTCCCTGGAGCCGACGCCCTCAGTCGCTAAGCCGGGGCCGGCTGACCGAGCGGCACCTCCAGTGCCCCGGTAGATCTCCGATCGCACGTGACCGACCCGGTCCACTGGCACGCGCTGCCTGCCGCCGCGGTACTCGATCGGCTTGCCTCCGATCCGCTCGGCTTGACCGAGCAGGAAGCGGCGGTGAGGCTCGCACGCTATGGACCGAATGTCTTTCGGGTCGCCCGACCGGTTTCCGCCTGGGTCATCCTGCTGAGGCAGTTTCGGAGCGTGATGATTGTCCTCCTGCTGGCCGCGGCGATCATCGCCTATCTCATGGGCGATCTGCTCAACGCCGGGGCCATTCTGGCGGTGCTCGCCATCAATGTCATCATCGGTTTTGCGACGGAGCTCAGGGCCCATCGGGCCGTCGAGTCGCTGCTGACCCTCGAGGTAACCCGCGCCCGGTTAGTTCGCGAGGGAAAGGTCGGGGAAGTGGACGCCAGGGGGCTGGTCCCCGGCGACATCATCGAGGTCGAAGCCGGTAGAGCCATCCCCGCCGATGCCCGGCTTCTGGAATCGGTTGAGCTGCGCACCGTCGAAGCCTCCCTCACTGGTGAGTCGGCTCCGATCGACAAACTCCCCGATGCGCGGCTGCCTCCCGATGCGTCGCTGGGTGAACGAGTCACGATGCTGTACAAGGCAACCACCGCGGTCGCGGGCCGGGGCCGTGCGGTGGTGGTCGCTACCGGCATGGCCACAGAGGTGGGCCGGATCGGTGAGCTCGTCAGTGGCATCGCGGAGCAGCGGACCCCGCTCGAGCTCCGCCTCGATGCACTCAGCCGCCGGTTGGTGGGCGTGGCGATCGGCGTTGCCGGCCTGGTGACGTGGATCGGGATCCGCCAGGGCCTCCCGATCGGTGAATTGCTTCAGACCGCTCTGGCACTTGCAGTGGCCGCGGTGCCGGAGGGACTTCCGATCGTCGGCACCATTGCCATGGCCGTAGGCGTGCGGCGCATGGCACGCCGGAAAGCCCTGATACGGCACCTCCCCGTCGTCGAGACGTTGGGCTCGACGACGGTGATCTGCACCGACAAGACCGGGACTCTCACCGCAGGCGAAATGACGGCGAACGTGGTGCGGCTCGATGATCGGGAGGTGGCGGTCTCGGGTACGGGGTACGCCCCTCACGGTGAGTTCCTGGTGGACGGTACCCGGATCGATCCGCTGGAAGACCCGCAGCTTCGCGTGGCACTTCGGATCTGCGCGCTGGCCGGACGGGGCGATGTGACCGTCAGCCAGGGGCTCTGGACCGCCGTCGGCGACCCCACCGAAGCCGCGCTTGCAGGGCTGGCCCGCAAAGCGGGACTGACCCGCGCGTCCCTGACAATCGAATGGCCTGAGATCGGCGAGGTGCCATTCACGAGCGAGCGCATGTTCATGGCCACCTTTCACCGCGCGCCTACCGGTTTAGTCGCCAGTGTCAAGGGAGCCCCCGGCCGGCTCCTCCAGCTCAGCACCCGGATTCTTACCGCAAAGGGACCGCGGGAGATGTGGGAAGGGGAGCGTGAGCGGCTCCTCGATCTCAACAGGGAGCTCGCCGGGCGAGGGCTGCGAGTGCTCGCGCTCGGACTCAAGGAGGTCGGCGCGGCGGACGAAGGCGAGCTCCACGAGCTCACTTGGGTGGGATTCGTAGGCATGACCGACCCGCCGGCTCCAGGGGTGAAGGACACCATCGCCACGTTCCACGCTGCCGGCATACGCGTCGTCATGCTGACAGGAGATCAGCGCCTCACGGCCGAACGCGTCGCCAAGGACCTCGGGCTTCTCGGCCAAGGCGACGTCGTCATGGATGGCAGTGAGGTGGATCGGCTCTCGGATGACGCGTTGCGAGAGGCAGTCGTCCGAGCTGCCGGATACAGCCGGGTGAGTCCCGAGGCAAAGCTCCGCATCGTCGGAGCGTATCAGGCCAGGGGCGAGATCGTGGCAATGTTCGGTGACGGTGTGAACGATGCGCCCGCCCTCCGCCAGGCCGACATCGGAGTGGCGATGGGGGCGCGGGGCACCGATATGGCCAAAGAGGCCTCCGATCTCATCCTGGAGGACGATCAGTTCCCGACCATTGCGGCCGCCGTGGAAGAGGGCCGGGTCATCTTCGACAATATCAGGAAGTTCGTCTTCTATCTCTTCAGCTGCAACCTGGCCGAAATCCTGGTTCTGCTCGGTGCTGGGGTCGCGGGACTGCCTGCTCCGCTCCTTCCGCTCCAGATCCTCTGGCTCAATCTGCTCACCGACACCGTGCCGGCGTTGGCGCTCGCCGCCGAGCCGGCCGAGCCGGGAGTCATGGATCAACCGCCCCGCAACCCGCGCGAGGCCATCCTGTCCGCTCGCCTGGCCCGGTCGATCGTGGGTTACGCTCTTCTCATCGGGCTCTGTACCCTGGGCGCCTACGGGTGGGGGCTGGCTCGCTTTCCGCACAACCAGGGACAGGCGACGACTCTGGCGTTCATGACGCTGGCGTTCGCGCAGATCTTCCATCTCGGCAACGCCCGCAGCGCACTCCCGGTTCTGGCGCCGGCACGGGCGATCGCCAACCGCTACGCGCTCGCGGCCGTGGGCGTAACCGCTGGGTTGCAGGTGCTGGCGCTAGAGGTGGCCCCCCTTGCCCGGGTGCTGAGGCTGTCGCCGATCGGCACGGAGGGCTGGTTGGTCGTGATGTGCCTGGCGCTCACACCCGCACTGGCGGGGCAGCTGATCAAGATGATTACAGCCCGCCGTTTGAAATACTCACCAGCACCCGTTGCAGCCGGCCACGCACCTCGTCAGCGATCGGCTGAACCGCCTCGTTCCCCGTGAGACTCAAGGC
>CAZASU010000218.1:0-3390 GCA_964487785.1 uncultured Gemmatimonadaceae bacterium
TCGTTAACCTCGCTTTTCTGGGCTGCGGCGAGATCACCCGGACCCACAGCAGAACGCTCCGGAGCTTCCATGATGAGGTCCGTTGCTTCTACGCGAGCCGTGATGGCACGCGGGCAGCGGCATTCGCAAGGGATTGCGGCGGTGAGGGCTCATTCCGCTCATATGGCGCCGCGCTGGCCGACGAGCGGATCGACACAGTCCTGGTAGCCACACCGCCGGCCTCGCACCTCGATCTCACCCTGTCGGCGCTGGAACAGGGCAAGGACGTGATCGTCGAAAAGCCGGCGTTTCCCCGTGCGGCCGACTTTGCAGCGGTGCGTGCCGCTCAACTGCAGAGCGGTCGCCGGGTGCTGGTGGCGGAAAACTACTGCTACAAACCGCTCGCCCGAGCGCTCCACAGCATCGTCACCTCAGGCGCGCTGGGCGAGATCCGGTTCGTCCACCTCAACGCGGCGAAACACCAGCGATCAGGCGGTTGGCGGACCGATCCAGCGGTGAGCTGTGGCGGAGCGCTGCTGGAGGGAGGCGTCCATTGGGTCGATCTCCTCGCGAACCTGGGGCTTCGGGTCGAGACCGTGCGCGGTTTCCGCCCTGGAGACTGGCGCGGCATCGAGCAGAGCATGCTTCTCGTCATTGAATTCGAGGAAGGTGCCGTGGGCACCCTGGCGCATTCCTGGGAAGTTCCCTCACTGCTGCGCGGGCTGCGCATGTCCCACATCTACGGGACTCGAGGGTCGGTCGCGTTTGAATCAAATGGTTTCTTCGTCGTGGTCACGGGCAGACGGCCCAGGCTCATCGTGCCGGGGCTCCGGGACATCCGCGGCTACCGAGCCATGTTCCGGGACTTCATAGACGTTCTTCGCACAGGTACGGAGCCGCGGATGACTCTTGGCCGGGCCCAACGCAGCCTCGAGTTGATCGAAGCTGCATATCGAAATGCCCCAGCCACACCCGCTCTGGAGACTGTCCCATGACGACACTACTTCTGCCGGCTCTTGTCGGGTTGATGGCGGGCCTGCACGCCGCCACGTGGGGCATGTACAAGGACGCGCCCCATGAAGGGTTCTCCTGCCGCAAGTATCTCCGTAGCCCGCTCCTCGGCAGCGTGCTTGGCGTGCTGGTCCAGGCAACGACAGGGCTCGATCCGCGTGACCCCGCGAGCATCGTCCTGCTGTTTGGAACGGTCTACGCTGTTGAGCGCGCGGTGTCCGAGATCTACAAGACGTTTCTCCGGGAGGAGGATCAGTCGAAGTACTTCATTCCTATGCAGCTCCACGTGCTGGGGAAGATAGTGCAGAGCCGGGCCGCAAGGTTCGTGGCTGGCTTCCTTTACACGGCGCTCCTTGTCGTGCTGGTCATTGCCCTCACGCACTTCGACCGGAGCGGAGCCCGGCGAGAGTTCGGGTGGGTGGTTCTGATCGGGAGCCTGGGTGGGTGGATCAGCGCCTTCGGCGGTGCTTGGAAGGATGCCCCTTCTGAGGGCTTTCAGCTGTTCAAGTTCTTCCGTAGCCCGGTGCTGGCCCTGCTCTGCGCATCAGGCCTGTCCTCTCTCACCAACAACGTGCTGGCAATAACGCTCGCCGCCACCGGGTACACTGTGGCGGCCACCGAGACCTACAAGACTACATCGCAAATCTGGATCGCGGTTGCGGGTTCTGTAGCTGCCGCGCTGATCACAGTTCAGTGGCGCCCATCCCTTGTAGTTGAATCCAGCCATGAATGAGCGATTGTCGTTCCCGCACCGGCAGTGGGAGGCGGGTGCCCTGCGCCGAATGGTCCAGATCGCCGGTATGGTGGTCCTCGCCGCCGCGCTCCTCATTGCCGTGGTCCCTGGCACGACCACCCTGGTTGTGTTTGTCCTGCTCACCCTCTGGTGCCACGGACCCCTGTCACCCTTGCTGCCGGCCGCCTACGAGCCGGTCCTGCTTGGCTATGGGCGCCTCTTCCCACCTCTCCTGCTAGCTATCACCGGAGCGGCAGCCAGTACCGCTATAGAGTGCCTCAACTACCATCTGTATCAGAAGCTGCTTAGGGTCGAGTCTGTGGATCGGATTCTTGTGAGCCCGCCAGTAAGGCGGCTGATGCGACTCTTCTTCAGGCGGCCCTTCCTCACGGTCTGGCTGTGCGTCTTGACGCCGCTTCCCGATTGGGCGACACGAATTCTGGCTTCCCACTCGGGGTACTCAGTTCGCCGCTATTTAACAGCCGTGATGTTGGCTCGCGTGCCGCGGTTCTGGTTACTTGCCGCACTCGGGTTCCACCTCGAACTGGGTGCCGGCGTTGTTCTCTCGGTCGTTGCCGCGTCCGCGGTACTCGCGCTCATCGGCCTGTGGTGGCGGCAGCCCACCCCAGCCTCGGCAAAGGCGGCTATGCCTACCTCCGTCTTTCTGCTACTGGGTGTCATGTCAGCTCCTCTACCTCTCGGCCGCCTCGAGGGCCAGGAAACGTCCCCTCGCCTTGCCGGTAACGCCATGGGGATCTCGATGGACCGGTTCATGTACGAAGGTTCCTCGGCGGTGGCCATGTCCTACCGGTTCTCGACCTTGCGTCCTGGGCGGGTGGGAGCCGAGGTTGGGGTCTCGCTCTTTCCCCAGTACCTTCCCGGTGGAGTTCTTGCTCTCGCGCCGGATCTCGGCGCATCGTACAACCTTCGCTCCCGGGCGGGACCCTCCTGATCAAAGCCGGTGGCAGCGCCATCGGTGCCCTGTCCACCTCCCACTGGGTCCTCCAGGTAGTCGGATCATGCCAATTTGTGATTCTTCTGCAACAGTGCCGTGACCTGCGTAACTTTCGGCGCCATGAATTACCGGGCGAGCGGCCGGCGCCGGGTCCCCGAGAGCATGGAGGAGCGAGTTCCGATGAGCCTTCCCGGCGAGGTCCTTCAGGGCATTCTGGCCCGCGGTGCCTTGGTACTGCTGCGGGTCTACCTCGGGGTAATCTTCCTCGTAGCCGCCCTGCCCAAGGTGCAGCAGGACTTCACACCCGGACTTACCGGATTCGTGGAGCAGGTGGGGCTGGCGAGGGCTCATCCATTCTACCAGCACTTCCTGGAGCAAGTGGTGCTGACCAACGTCCCGGTTTTCGCTGCGCTGGTTACCTGGTCCGAGCTGCTCGTCGGGGTGACTCTCACTCTGGGCCTGCTGACCCGCTTTTCCGCGGCGGCGGCGCTGGTTCTGGCCCTGAATTACATGTTCGCCAAAGGGGCCTGGTTCTGGACCCCTTCCAGCAACGACGCCGCCTTTGCGGCTATTGCCCTCGCGCTGCTTATTGGGGCGGCGGGCCGAACGCTGGGCCTGGACGCCTTCCTGGCGCGGCGCTGGCCCCGGTCGCCGTTCTGGTGAGGCGGGAAGGACGGGAGGGCGGGAAGGTGGGGCCACAGGCAGCCAGCAA
>CAZASU010000219.1:0-3389 GCA_964487785.1 uncultured Gemmatimonadaceae bacterium
GGCGGTGGCGCCTGGGCCCATGATGAGTCGGATCCGGTGGCCGATCGGCATTGGGTCCCAGCCGGTGCTCGGCCGGGTCGTGCGTGCCCCGCCCACGGGACGGGTCGCGCACCGGCTCGGGGCGAACCGGTTTCCCAGCCTCGACCTCCAGTCGGGCCCGGCTCAGCCAGCGGGTCAGCTCCTTTGGCGCTACGGCAACCACTACGCGGTTACCGGCGTGACTTACTTCGACCTGAACGGGTAAGCCGCCCGCTTCGTGGGACGCCCGCCGGTCCGGCGCGAGCCATTTCGCGAGCTCCTCGGCGCCGAGCTCCAAGCCGTAGCGCTCACCGCCGGGCAGCCGTAGCACGACGTGCTGCAGACCATGCGAGGTCTTGTGTGACACCGATACCTCCTTCTGAGTTCGACACCAGTCTGGGCACCCAGGCGCCAAGCGACCATGAAGACCGGATGAGAAAAGCTTTCGAGCCAGTTTCGGCGGCCGTGACTGGTCTAGAGCCGGCACTCCATGGGGTCGCACTTGGCCGCATATTGAAAGGCCTCCTCCCGCGTGCCCAGCTGCAGCACCTGGGTCGGCTTGCTGGCGTAGCGATACACGGTCAAGCCCTTGAGCCCGAGCTGCCACGCCCGCTGAAAGATGTTTGCCACGTCGCTGCGGCTGGCATCCGGCGGGAGATTCACGGTTTTCGACACCGCGTTGTCCACGTGCCGCTGGAAAGCCGCCTGGATCTGTAGGTGCCGCTCGGCCGGGATGTCGAGCGCGGTGACGAACAGGCGTCGGAACTCCTCCGGGACGCCGGGAACGTCCCGGAGACTGCCCCGGATCATGACCTCGGAGAGGATGCGCTCCTCGTCCAGGCCCCGGTGGTGCCGCAGCCGCTGCCGCAGCCAGGGATTCACTTCCTGCAGCACCTGGTCGCCCAGAACATGAGCGCGGCGATAGGCGAGCGCGAAGAGCGGCTCGATGCCAGCGCTCGTGTCGGCGATGATACCGATCGTCCCGGTCGGGGCAATAGCCGTTCTGGTGGCATTCCTCACCCGCTGTCCGGTCGCCTGGGCCAGGCTGCCGGACCAGTTGGGAAAGACGCCGCGCGCTTGGGCCAGCTCCGTCGAGGCTCGGCAGGCGGCCTCGTTGATATAGCCCATGACGCGGCCGGCGGTTGCGACCGCCTCGTCGGAGTCATAGGAGATCCCGAGCCGCACCAGCATCTCGGCAAACCCCATGACACCGAGCCCGATCTTCCGGTTACCGCGGCTCATCCGCTCGGTGGCGACGATCGGGTGACGGCTGACCTCGATCACATCGTCGAGGAAGCGCACTGCCTGCTCGGTCGTTGTGGTCAGTTTCGCCCAGTCGATGACCGCGCCCTCGGGCACGATCCGGAGCATCCGCCCAAGATTGATCGAGCCAAGGACGCAGGCCTCGTACCCGAGCAGCGGGATCTCACCGCACGGGTTGGTCGCTTCGATCTTGCCGAGACGAGGGGTTGGATTCGCTCGCTCGATAGCGTCGAGGAAGAGCAGCCCCGGGTCTCCCGTCGCCCAGGCGGCATCCGCGATCGCGTCGAACGCCTCTCGTGCCCTGAGCGTCTTCACCACCCGGCGGGTCCCGGGGTGCACCAAGTCCAGGCGGCCGTCATGCTGCGCAGCGTGCATGAACGCATCGGTGACCCCCACGGAGAGATTGAAGTTCGCCAGCTCCTCGGGGCCCGTCTTGGCACAGATGAATTCCATGATGTCCGGATGATCTATCCGCAGCGTGCCCATGCAGGCACCGCGTCGGCGCCCACCTTGCCTGATGTGCTCGGTGGCGCAGTTGAAGATCCGCAGAAAGGAGACCGGCCCGGAGGCGGTGCCGCCGGTCGATGCCACAATGTCCCCGGCCGGCCGGAGCCGCGAGAAGGAGAAGCCGGTGCCGCCCCCGGTGCGCTGGAGGAGCGCCATATGCTTCAAGGTTCCGAAAATTCCTTCGATACTGTCGGCGATCGGCAGGACGAAGCAGGCGCTGAGCTGGCCCAGCTGTGTGCCTGCATTCATCAGGGTGGGACTGTTGGGCAGGAATTCCAAGGAGGTGAGAAGGTGGTGAAACTCCTCCTCCCAGCGGGCCGCCTGGCGGGTGTTCCCGAGCAGCAACTCGGCCTGAGCTACGCCTCGCGCCACCCGCTCGAACAGCGCCTCCGGCGTCTCGTCGGCGCGGCCCTCCTCATCGCGCCGAAGGCATCGCGCCTCCAACACCAGGCGGGCATGCTCGGAGAGATCCAAGGGGCTCATAGCGGTCGAGTGGCGGTGCGCTGCGGCTGACGCGACCGGCTGTTCCGACCGGTCTCGAGAGGCCGCTCCCCGACTGCTGGAGCGGTCCCGGCGGCACTGACCGTTGCCTGTGCGACACGGTAGCAAACCGCCGACCTGATGGCGCCAGCCGCAGCGCATCAACCATTCTACACTGCCGGCGTGAAGCGGCCGTGAAGCGGGTGTGAAGGTTCGGCTCGCTTCATCCTCCAAGCGCCACGTCGAGGACCATCATCAGGGTGAAGCCGCCGATGGCCGCCATGGTAACCAGATCGGCCCGCCCACTCTGGTGGGCGCTCGGGATCAGCTCCTCGAACACGACGTAAATCATGGCGCCCGCCGCGAAGGCGAGCGCATATGGCAGGAGACCGAGCACCTGCCCCACGGCTATGGCGCCGGCGAGGGCTGCGAGGGGCTCGACGGCGGCGGACGCAGTCCCCGCTAGAAAGCTGTGCCAGCGGCTCGCTCCGGCGGCACGCAACGGGAGCGCGACCGCCGCGCCCTCGGGAACGTTCTGAAGCGCGATGCCGACCGACAGCGCCAAGGCCGCTCCAAAGGACGAAGTTCCGACCAGCGCGCCCGGCATCGGTGACGCGGCAGCCCCGAATGCCACGCCGATCGCCAACCCTTCCGGGATATTGTGCAGGGTGATGGCCAGAATGAGCAACGTGGTCGTCGACCACTGAGTTTGCAGACCCTCGGCGGCCCCTGGATCGAGCGAGGGATGGAGGTGCGGAAGCACACGATCGGCGACTGCCAGAAATGCGGCCCCGGCGAGCAGTCCGACCGTAGGCGGCCCCCATGACAGCCGACCCTGCGCCGCTGCAAGTGCGATCGCCGGCTCGAGCAGCGACCAATATGCCGCTGCCAGCATGACCCCGCTGGCAAAGCCGAGCATCGCGTCGAACAGCGCCCCACGCCCCAACCGGCCGATGGTCACCAGCGCCGCTCCGGCCGCGGTCAGCGCGAGGGTTCCCACCCCGGCAACCAGTGCCTGCAGCGGCGGTGCCAGTTCAGCAAGGCCTTCTAATCCCGGTTTCACGATCATTTCAGATCTTTCGACGTATGCTCGCCGGTGAGTTCAACGACGACTGCTCCTC
>CAZASU010000220.1:0-1567 GCA_964487785.1 uncultured Gemmatimonadaceae bacterium
AGGTGTGGCCCACGAACTCGGGCAGGATCGTGCTGGCCCGGCTCCAGGTCTTCACTACCCGCTTCTCGTTCTTGCTGTTGAGCACCTGAACCTTGGTCATCAACGCTTCCTGAACGAAAGGGCCCTTCTTTACGCTTCTTGCCATGTCGAATCTCGCTATTCGCTATTGGCTATTGGCTATGGGCTATTGGTCCTTCTTTCGAAGGGCATCGGTCAGCGGAACAGCCAACGACCAATAGCCCATAGCCAATAGCCCTCTACGTTGTCGCCTTCCCGCGCTTCCGCCCGCGAACGATCAGCTTGTTCGAAGCCTTCTTCCGGTGCCTGGTCTTCCGCCCCTCCGGCTTGCCCCAGGGCGACGTCGGCGGACGGCCACCGGAGCTCTTCCCCTCGCCGCCGCCGAGCGGGTGGTCGACCGGGTTCATGGCCACACCGCGGACCTTGGGACGCTTGCCCAGCCAGCGGCTCTTGCCCGCCTTGCCCACGGAGAGCAGCTCGTGCTCGGAATTGCCCACCTCACCCACGGTGGCCAGGCAGCGCCCATGGACCAGACGCATCTCGGTGGAGCGCAGCCGCAGCGTCACGTACTCGCCCTCCTTGGCCACGACCTGCGCGCTCGACCCCGCGGTGCGGGCCAGCTGGCCACCCTTCCCGATCTTGAGCTCCACATTGTGCACCGTGGTGCCGAGGGGAATCTCCCCCAGCGGAACCGCGTTCCCGGTCCGGGTGTCCGACCCTGGGCCGGAGACGACGGTGTCGCCCTGCATCAGACCCTTGGGGTGGAGGATGTAGCGTTTCTCGCCATCGGCGTAGACGATGAGGGCGATGCGCGCGCTCCGGTTCGGATCGTATTCGATCTCCGAGACCTTGCCCGGAATACCGAACTTGTTCCGCTTGAAATCGATCTTGCGGTACTGCTGCTTGTGGCCGCCGCCCCGATGGCGCGACGTCAGATGGCCCTGATTGTTACGGCCACCGGTTCGCTTCTTCGGCTCCAGCAGCGACTTTTCCGGCGTCATCCGGGTGATCTCGTCGAATCCCGAGACCGAGCGAAACCGGGTGCCCGGCGTCATGGGACGGAATTGCTTGATGCTCATCTCAGCCCTCGAACACGGCGATCGAGTCGCCATCCTTGAGCGTGACGATCGCCTTCTTCCACCGGGCTGTGGTGCCCCGGGTGCGACCGCGGGTAACCTCGTGCCGGCGCATCTGCATGGTGCGGACGTCCGTTACCGTCACCCCGAACAGCTTCTGGAGGGCGTCCCGGATCTGGAACTTGTTGGCCTCCGGGTGCACCTCGAAGGTGTATTCCTTCCGCGTCTGGTAGGCGGCCGAGCTCTTCTCGGTCACGACCGGACGGACGATGGTCTGATGCAGAGACGGCATTACTTGGACCCCTTCTTCTTGGGCGCTGCCTTCTTTTTGGCAGGCTTATCCGCGGACTTTTTCGCGGGTGTCCTTTTGACGGCTTTGGCCTTTGCTGCCTTGGCTTTCGCGACTGGCTTCTCTTTCTTCGGCGTCTTGGCCTTTGCCGCGGGCTTGGTAGCTGCCGCCCGCCGGGGCTTCC
>CAZASU010000220.1:1667-3373 GCA_964487785.1 uncultured Gemmatimonadaceae bacterium
CCTTTCCGCCCTTTCCGCCTCAGTCTCTTCCGCAAGCGGCTCTGGCAGGACCCCGGTGAGTGCGCCCTCTTCCACGACCACCACATCCGACCAGAGGATGTCGTAGGCCGACGCGTCGGGATACGCCATCACTTCGACGCCGGGCAGGTTGCGGCCGCTGAGGTAGGCGTTGGCGTTGTGCCCTGCCGTGAGGACCAGGGCCTTTCGCCCGGCCACGCCCAGGCTACCGAGCAGGTCGACCAGCTGGGCCGTCTTGGGAGCCCGGAAGGCCAGGCGCTCCACGACATGCACCGCGCCCTCACGGGCCCGGGCATTCAGCGCGCTCTTCCGCGCGAGCTGCTTCACCTTGCGGGGGATATCCGTTCGGTAGTCGCGCGGCGACGGCCCGAACACGATGCCGCCACCCCGCCAGTGCGGAGCGCGCGTCGATCCCTGCCGAGCGCGGCCGGTACCCTTCTGCTTCCAGGGCTTCTGATTGCCACCAGAGACGAAGCTCCGGGTCTTGGTCATGTGGGTGCCCTGACGCTGGTTGTTCAGGTACACCTTCACCGCCTGGTGCAGCACCGGCTCGTTCACCGTGCCGTCGAAATAATCCGCCGGCAGCGCGAATTTCGCGTCCCGCTTCGCGCCGGCCGAGCTGTAGTGCAGAGCCTCAATCATGGCGGCTCGGGCCTCCCTGTTTGGCGACCGTCACGATGCCGTTCTTCGAGCCCGGGATGGCGCCCCGGATGAACAGAAGGTTCCGCTCCGGATCGACCTTGACCACGCGCAGGCCCAGCTCGGTGTGCCGCTCGGCGCCCATGTGACCCGGCATCCGCTTGCCCTTGATGACGCGGGACGGGTCGGTGCCCGGGCTGATCGAGCCGGGCTTCCGGTGCCGGGTGTTGCCATGGCTGGCGGGGCCGCCGGCGAAGTGATAGCGATGCACCACGCCCTGAAACCCGCGCCCCTTCGTGGTGCCGGTCACCTTGACCAGCTCACCCGGGGCAAAGATGTCCACCTTGATTTCGGCGCCCGGCGCCGGGGCCTCGCCGTTGACCGCGAAGACGCGCAGCACCTGGGGCGCCACCTCAAGGCCCGCCTTCTTGGCGTGACCCAGCTGGGCCTTGCTGGTGCGCTGCTTGCGCCGGGCGCCGAATCCGAGCTGAATGCCGCCGTCCATGACCTGCACCACGCGGCAAGGACCGGCCTCGATCACCGTCACCGGCACGGCGGTGCCGTCTTCCTGGAAGACCCGGGTCATCCCCAGCTTCCGGCCAATCAATCCGCTAGTCATCGCTATTCGACCTTGATCTCGACATCGACGCCGGCCGGCAGATCCAGCTTCGTCAGCGCGTCCATCGTCTGCGGACGGGAATCGTTGATGTCCAGGAGCCGCTTGTGGGTCCGGAGCTCGAACTGCTCCCGGCTCTTCTTGTCCACGTGTGGGCTGCGCAGCACCGTCCAGCGCTCGGTCTTGACCGGCAGCGGGATGGGACCCGAGACCTGCGCGCCGGTCTTCTCGGCGGTGCGCACGATATCAGCCGCGGCCTGGTCGAGGACGACGTGGTCGAAGGCTTTGAGTCGGATTCGGATTCTTTGAGCCATTTGTTGCTCGCTTTCGCTCGCTGTTGGCGGTAGAGGCGCCTATTTCAGGATCTTGGTGACCACCCCGGCGCCCACCGTCCGGCCACCCTCGCGGATCGCAAAGCGCAGCCCCTCGTCCA
>CAZASU010000221.1:0-3338 GCA_964487785.1 uncultured Gemmatimonadaceae bacterium
GCGAGGTAGCGGTCGAACAGCTCCCAGTCGAGGTCGTTCATGGGTTCTTGAGCAGCACCTTGAGCTGGCCGATGGCCCGCTGCATGTGGGCCGAAGCGGTGCCGGGGGCGATTCCCAACTCGGCCCCGATCTGCTCGTAGGTGAGGTGCCGGCGCCACCGGAGCAGCACGATCTCCCGCTGTCGGGGTGAGAGCGTCTGCAGCGCCCGCTGCACCGAGGCCTGAACCTCGTCCGCCTGGTCCTTCTCGTCGGCCAGAAGCGGCCCGGCCTGCACGATGTGCGGGGTTTCCAGGTGGGGATGGGGACGCTGCTCGACGGCCCGGTGCCGAAGCTGATCCCGGGAGAGGTTGCGGACAATGGTATAAAGGAGGCGGACCGGGTCGCTCTCGGGCTCGAGGCGGGCGCGGGTCTGCCACAGGCGGAGGAAGGACTCCTGCACCGCGTCCCTGGCGTCTTCCCGGGAGCCGAGCGCGCCGGTGGCGTAGCGCACCAGGCCCCCAACCTCGCGGTCGAACAGCTCGCGGAAGGCGTGTACGTCTCCCGCCGCGATCCGGGCCCCGAATGTCATGGAGCGATCCTCAGCAGAATGCGCCGGCGGCTCTCGAAGGGGTAACCGGTCAGAATTCGAGGCCAAGTCAGGTCACGCACGAGTTGTGAAGTCATTGTACCCGCCGATATCAACCGAGCCGCACCTTGTCATAACCTAACCAGTACTCAGAGAGGCGCCTTTTGCGAGGAGCCCGGTGATATCCTAAACTGGGATAATCAATTGCACGCCACATCATTCCCGGCGATCCCTCTGCCGGGCCACCAATGTTGCGTGCCTTTCACTCACCGCGCTACCAGACCATGTGCCGCCGGCTGAAGGAAGCCCGCCGGCGCTCGGGGCTCACCCAGGCCGAGGCGGCCCGGGCCCTAGGCCAGCCTCAGAACTTCGTCTCCAAGTGCGAAACCGGCGAGCGACGGATCGACCCCATCGAGCTGGCCGACTTCATGGCGCTCTACGGCACCACCTTTGACGCGCTGGTGCCGCCGGGCACCTTCTCGAGCATCACTCCGGCAGGCCGCGGCCGTTCCCGCCGGGTGGCCGAGCCCACCGTCAAGGCGAAGCGCGGCAGGCCGCGCGACGCGGGCGACCGCCGCCGGCCCTAGCGACCCGGGGTCCTCTCCTAGCTCCCAAGCTGTCCTCTATCGAGTGGTGTTGAATAAACTGACAGTCTATTGGCTGTGGAGTTAAAGGCGTCCGGGCCGCACGCTTGGATATGGTTCTATTGGAGCGTTTCGGCCCCCTGGTCGGCCGGCTGCGTGTGGCCAGAAATCTTTCTCAGGAGAAGCTGGCGCACCTGAGTGGGCTGCACGCGACCACCATCAGCGAGGTGGAACGCGGCAAGACGAACGTGACCCTCGAAACGCTCGAGGCGCTGGCTCGCGGCCTGGGGATCGAGCCCGGGGACCTGGTTACCATGGCCGGCGGTGAACCGCAATCCGCTCGCCAGCTTCGGTTCTCGATCGTGGCCGAGCGCACCTCCACCGGCTACGCGGCGTACTGTCCGGACCTTCCCGGTTGCGCGGCGACCGGCGATTCGCGCGTGGATGTCGAGCGCGCGATGCGGGAGGCGATTACCGCCGAGCTGGAGAGCAGGCGCCGGGCCGGGAGCCCCATTCCGGAGCCTGCCAGCTACACCACGGTCGTTAGCGTGACGCTTTGACCGCGGCTGCTGGATTGCTTCGGGTGCTGAGCACCCTCGCAATGACTCAGGGCCGGCGCAGCCCGCCGGTTCCCACAGTACATCTCGCCGGATGTATTGTAAAGAGTGCTATCCCACAGAGTGTCACCCTGCACACTGTAGAGCTATAGGGATCGAGTCGCGCACCTTCCCCGCATGGATCCCCTTCGCGTTCGTCTCGGCCATACGGTTCGTGAGCTTCGGGCGTTGGCCGGTTACTCCCAGGAAAGCTTCGCGGCCCGGATCAAGGTGCACCGCACCTTCATGGGCACCATCGAGCGGGGTAAGACCAACCCCAGCCTGGACACACTCGAGCGACTGGCCAAGGGGCTGGGGATAAGCGTGTGGGAACTGCTGCGGTCCGCGGAGCGATCCGGTGCGGCGGGCACCCGGGACCGGGCACGGGCGACGGGCTCCTACGACCGCCGGGGGAAGCCGGAGCGGGAGACGGCCGCGCTGCGGAAGATCGCCGAGGAGCGGGACCGCTAGGGCCGCGCGATTGAAAATCGTTGTCCTGCAGCCCATGCGCATCACGCGACTGAAGTCGCGGCTCGGCACACCGTGGCTGCGCCACGGTTCCCGCTCCACCTGAACCGCCCTCCACGAACTCTGGTGCCTGATGGTGTTCGAGACGGTTGCCGGCGGACGGTGCGTGGCGTAGCCACGCGGTCCCGGGTGGCGATTTCAATCGCGCGCGGCTCGGCACACCGTGGCTGGGCTGCGGGTACCGTCACACCAGGTTAGCCTCGTCGTATTCCGGGGTATCACCTTCCCAACCCACGATCGCCTCCCCTGGGTGATGGAGGGGCTGACGCCGGAGGTAAGCTCGAACCACATCGAGGGCTCGCGTGCTTACACTCTGCACTGAGTAGCCCTTTGCCCAATAGAGCCGGGCCAGACTGCCAAGGCCCTCCTGGGCAGCGATCGCCGAACTCGCGCCTTTCAGCCGTTTGACCAGGGAAGAGACAGGGTTCGTTGGGTGCACGCGGGCCAAGAGATGGACGTGATTTTGCACCATGCCGATCTCCAGAATGTAGGCTCTCTCCTTCCGGGCCATGGCCCGGAGCAATCGGCAGAGAAATCGGGCGAGAGTGGCGTCGATGAGGCGGGCTCGAGCCCGCGTGGTTCCAGACCAGATGGATATACAGCCGGTGACGCATGGCGCCGAAAGCTGCGTTGCAATTCAGGGATACTGGTACCAGAATGCTTGAGACGTGAGAGATTCTACGCACCTCATTCGCGCGACTAAAGTCGCTGCTCGGCACACCGTGGCTGCGCCACGGGCAGCGCGACTTACACGAGCGTCGTCGTATTGCAGCATCTCCACTCGGGCGACCGCAGGTGGAGACCGGTGCGTGGCATAGCTATGCCGTGCCGAGCGGCGATTTCAATCGCGTGGGTACCATGATCAATCTCAAGCTCGACCTGCTCCAGACGCTGAGCCTGGCCGGCCTGGTCTACTTCGGCGGCATCCAGCTTCGGAAGCGCATCGCCTGGCTGGACCGGCTCAACATCCCGGCCGCGGTGGTCGGGGGTCTGCTCTTCACCACCCTCGTCCTCATCCTCCGCAACTGGTCCATCACCATCCAGCTGGACACATCGATGCAGGCG
>CAZASU010000222.1:0-3324 GCA_964487785.1 uncultured Gemmatimonadaceae bacterium
GGAGGCGTGCCCGACTGTGGAGCCACAACACTCAGCGCCGGCCCGAACCGTCTCGATTCGCGGCGACCTGGTCCTCAAGGCTCAGGAACCCGGAGCGAGCCGCAGGGAGCGGCTGCGCACCATGGCGGGACGAATGGTGGGGGAGCAAACCGGCCTGTTCGTCGTGCCGGAGATCATCACCTTCGATGATGAGCGGGGAGAGATCGCGTTCGAGCGACTGCCCCTGACCGGTCTGCACCAGGTTCTCGCTGATTCTGACCGAAGCGTGGAGATCGCCGGCCGGGTAGCCGGGGTGCTGGCGGCGATCCACGGGGGAATGCAATGGAGTGAGAGGGATACCAGGATTTACCCAGGTGGAATGGGCATCAGTCCCCAGCGGGAGCGGGTGCCCCTGCATGGCGACTTTGCGCTGACCAACGTTCTTTACCTTGCGGCGTCCGACCGCCTCGCCGTGATCGACTGGTCGAATGCAGAGTGGATCGGGGTGGACGCGGACCTCGGGGCGCCGGAGATCGACGTTGCCGTTTTCATGATAAGCCTGTTTCACCGGCGCCTTTTCGATCCCTGGCCAATAGCCAATCGGCATAAATTGGCCCGCCACTTCCTCGCTATGTATGGGTCTGCCTCGCCACACGGGCTGGACATCGCCACGCTCCGTGCGGTCGTGACGGCGATCACCCCCGCATTCGTTCAAATGACCCGCCGCCTCAAAGGCAACCTGCGCGCCCTGGCGTTTCGTCATGGTATGATCGACTTGGCCTACTTTCTGCGAGGGCTGTCGCGGAAGAGCCGGCCAGACTGAGACACCGCCAGGTCTGACACCATCGAGCACTCAAGGAGCACTATGGGCTATACCGAGTCCCACAAAGGGAAGGGACGCGACTATCACGAGACCTTCACCCCGGACGTCAACCCGCACCGCGCAATGCTCTGGCGGCTCGAGCAGCGGGCGCTGGATGGGATACTTCGGGACCACCTCGAGCCGGGGAAGGTCGCCCATCTCGACTTCGCCTGCGGCACGGGACGGGTTCTGCGCCATTTCCACGGGCGCGTCGCCTCGGCCACCGGGGTCGACGTGGCGCCGTCGATGATGGCAGTCGCCCGGGAACTGGCGCCGGGGGCGGAGCTGATCGAGGCCGATTTGACGCAACGCGATGTCCTGGGTGAGCGACAGTTCGACTTGATCACCGCGTTTCGATTTTTTCCCAATGCCGAGCCCGAGCTGCGCCAGGCGGTGCTCCGCGTTCTGGCCCGACACTTGGCTCCTGGCGGCGTGCTCGCCTTCAATAATCACAAGAACCGCAATAGCCTGCCCGGACGCATCTCCCGCTGGCTGGGACGGGCCGCCCCTGGCCCGACCATGATCGACGCCGAGGTGCGAGCCCTCGTCGCTGAAGCCGGGCTGCGCGTCGTTGAGGTCATTCCGCTGGCCAGTCTGCCCTTCTCGGAGAATCACCTTATTCTGCCGGTATCGCTGCTCGAGTTCCTGGAGCGGGGGATCAGCGGCTTGCCCGCACTGACCGGCATCGCGCAGGACGTCATATACGTTTGCGCCCGAGCACGCTAGGATGCGCCGATGGGGCCTCATCACCCGCGTTCAGGCCCGCGTCGCCCGGTTTCGGCAAGAGATCGTCCCCGGCACCGAGATCGCGGAAGCGATCGACATCGGCCGCCTCGTATGCCCGCTTCGCTACGACCTGTGGGTGCGGATCGAGTTTGTTCGCCTGCTTCGTGATGAGTGGGGACTCTACACCGACGATCTTCCTGGCTTCCTGAACCGTCCGCAATCCAGGGCATACTACGTCTGGTTCAAGGAAGTCCGTTGCGCACTCTATAGCCCTCGGATCTACCGGGATGAGGAGCTGGTCAAGGCTGAGTTCGTCAAGCGGGTGCATGAGACGGCAACACTCTGGAGCTCGATCGAGCGGAATGGATACGACCGGTCGAGGCCAATCCGTCTGGGGTCGGGGCGATCGATCCGAAGCGTGAACGAGAAGACGATCAACTCGACCTATTTCGCCGGAGACGGTTGCCACCGGTTGTCCTGCCTCTACGTCACCGGCCAGACCCGACTCGAGCCGGAGGATTACGAAGTTCATCTCCGCCAGGAATTCGAGCCTCTGGACATCACCGCGATCCTGGTTCAGCAACTCCCTCTCGATCGAACTAGCTACCTGTATTTCATATCACGCTTTTATTGCGACGGCTCAGAGTTCGATTCCGCCGACCAGATCCTGCAGCATGTCGCTTCGGAGAAACCCGACCTGCTGGCGGAGCTGGAATCCGTACTCGCGTTCGACCTACCCAGAACCTGAGACCATGACCAACAAGCAAGCCGGCCCCGGGACGCTGGACATCGATCGCTTCATCCGCCAGACGGAGTTTGCCGGCTATCAGCAGCTCACGCTGCCCAGCGGGCGAGTCATTCCCGGCACCGATCGATTGCCCACAGCGGAGCTGGTCTACCCGGCCGATCTGACGGGAAAATCGGTTCTGGATGTTGGCTGCAACTATGGCTTCTTTCTGCACGAGGCAATCCGCCGAGGGGCCAAGAGAGCCGTAGGCATCGAGGCAAATGCCGAAAGCTTCCGGATTGCGAGCACACTGGCGACGCTCTGGGATGGAAAGATCGAGGTACACCAGGGATTGCTGGAGGAAGTAGAGCTGAAGGAAACCTTCGACCTGGTGATCTTCCTGAACGTGATCCATCACGTCACCGACCCTGTGCCGGTGGTGAAGAAACTAGCCAGCCTATGCCGCGGTACCCTGATTCTCGAGTTTCGCCAGCCCCATGATCTGCAATTTGTCCAGGAGTGTTTCCATAAGGAAAAGTTGCCGACGACGGGTCCTCGCTCACTCGTTCGACGCATCGGCCACCGGATACGAATGGCGACCGAAACCCGCCTCATGGAGCTGGCCACAAGACGGCTGCCGATCATCGGCGTCGGTTCGGTCGAATACCACCGCTCCTATTTCTTCAGCCAGGCGGGCTTCAGGAACATGTTCCAGGTGCACCACCGAATGTTCAGGAGCGTCGAGTTCCGCCCCTCTCTGACCAGGGGGCAGGCCCTGGCAGTCTGCGACTGTAGCGAGGGGGGTCAAGCGTGACCTGACTGGCCCCGGGATGGCGCTGCCGGGCGGGTCGGGCGCCGTCCGGGGTGTTGACAAGGATACTCCCACCCGGTATGTTGTGGCGTCGCGAGCCTGTGAAACGAGATGGCGCTACCGGGCGTCCATTCCATCGCGATCCGTGGCCCTAAGCGGCACGGCTATCCCAACTTACAGTTCAGAACTCCGTCTGTTCCGAGATCGGAACATAGTCAC
>CAZASU010000223.1:0-3307 GCA_964487785.1 uncultured Gemmatimonadaceae bacterium
AGGAGATTCCAGGTGACGACACCGTCCTCGGAGGCGGGCTCGAGCAGGTAGGCCGCCAGAATTCCGAGCGGCTGAGTGGTAGGGATCAGATACCAGCCGGCACTGATGCTCGTGTCTCTGGTTTCAGCGGTCCAGTGACCCTCGGCCAGCACCGGGCGATGTCCTTCGAACGGGGGACTCGCTGTGAGGGACTCGATGGCAAACGCCTGGACCGATCCGCGCCACGGCTGGGTCAGCGAGTCAACCTCGACTCCCTGGCGCTGCAGCAGATCGACCACCGATCTGAGGCGCGGCGGGACCAGATAGGCTCCCGGGAGCAGCTCCTTCCGTGCCGCCGTGAACCGGTCGAACACCGGCATTCGAATACTGCGGTACACTCCGGTGCGTTGTCGGCGAGCAAAACCGCCCGTCCCTTCGCCCGCGGACCTGGTGATCTCGGCGATGACAGGCTGAATCGTTGGCGATGCCAACCTCGAGCGTATCGCGACGGAGTCTGCTTTCCATCGGCTGGACGCCTGTACCAGAGACTTGATGGCCGGACGCTGTTCGGCAGCCAGGCTCAGGATCTCCACCACGAAGTTGTACGTAGCCTGGATCCGGGTCCTGAAATCGGCGTTGCTGTAGCCCTCACTCAGTACCGCAAGCCGCCCGCGGAGTCCCATCCAGTTGGTGCCGAAGCGCGGGCGGCCATCGTAGGTCTCCCAGCCCAGCCCGAGCGAATCGGGATCCTGACTCCGGAAGTTTCCGTAGGGAAAGGTCTGCTGGCCGTGCCGCCGCTGCATGCGCTCTCGCACCGCCGGCAGGAAGCGGTTCCGTACGAAATCGGTGGCTGGGTTGGAATTCGGGTTCAGGCCGGGTGCGTAGGTCAGGACGTAGCCGTGATAGCTGCCGTTGGTGGTGTGCAGGTCAATGAAGAGGTCGGGATCCCAGACCCTGATCAGCTCGGCGGCGGCTCGTGTCTCCGGTGCCTCCAGTTTCACATAGTCGCGGTTCAGGTTGAGCCACAGGCCGTTGGGGTTCTGTCCCACCAGTGAGGGGCCATTCTGACCTGGGCGGTTCTGGTCTCCGGGACCCATGCGCTCGTTGCCATCGGCATTGTAGATCGGTACCACCAGCAGCACGATGCTGTCGAGCAGCGGGCTCAGCCGGCCATGGGTCAGGTCGCGCAGCAGCATCTGGGCGACTTCCTTACCCTCGACTTCGCCGCCGTGAATATTTGCCTGGAGATATACGATGGGCTTGCCGCCGCGATGCGCTTCGGCCGGTCCCACGGGGACTGGCCGGGCGGCAAGCACCCAGGGGACCCACCGGCCTTCCGGGCTCGTGGTCAGCGTGGTGGTCCTGGTGTCGCTGGTCACTCGGGCGAGAGAATCCAGAAAGCCCAGCACGTCTGCGTGGGAGGACGTCTCCTTGAAGCCGGTCCGCTCAGGGCGGGTTGATTGGGCAGCGAGGCGGCTTGCCAGGAGGAGGCCGAGCAGCATGGCACATCGGATCATCGCGTCCCCTGTCCGCGCGGCGGGATGAGAATCCGGCTGGCGATGACGCCGGGGAATCCGTCCTCGATGGTGAATGTCACCTCGGGAACCAGGATTCTGGAGGCGGGCACCGGAAACAGGCGGTCCGGCTTCCCGGCGTACGCCCGCCATGCACGCCGCAGAGCGCGCTCGGCGCCGAGGTTGGACGGTTGAGCCGCGTGGCGCAGGAGGAGTTTGGTGGTGGCCGCAGGATCGGCTAACTCAGCCGCCAGGGCTTGTACCAGGGCGTACCCGATGGAGTGTTGGTCCTCCGCGTTTTCCTGTGCGAGACCGGCCCGTTTCTCCAATTCTCCCAGCGCCAGCAAGGGCCACCGCGCGACCAATGGGGCTAGAATACGCTCGGTGCTCCACTCCGCGAATCCCTCGGCCAGGTACGGCTCAATGCCAGGCAGCTCGACCACGGCGGCCTCGCGAGCAGGCAGTTGCCGGGTGAACCCCTCCAATTGTTGCTGTCGGAAAATCAGATGCTGCCACTCGTGCACCACGGTCCCCAGCGCCAGGAGAGGTGAGTAGCCTGGGTCGATCGCGATCGCGTCTCCCGGCTCGAGAAAGCCGTTCAAACTCTCCCGTGACTGGCGGGGCACGGTCGTCAGGCGGATCGCTTCCGAGCCGATCTGAAGCAGCACAAGGCTGGTGTCGCCCGGCGGCAGCCACCTGAGAGTGCGCAGCAGGCTCGCCTCACCGTGGCGCTCGAGCCAGTGCCTGGCACTCAGGTTGTCGGCTCTGACCAGGCGCTGGAAAAGCGCGGGCGGAACTCCGTAGTGCGGCACGGCCTGAGGATAGCCGAAGAGGCGGGGCCGGATCTCGGGCAGCGCGTGGGCAGGAGTTGAGCTTCCTACCCGACGCCAGTCGTCTCGCACGTAGTCGGCAAGCGAGCGCCCCCGTCCGCCGTCGGGAATCCAGGGCTGGGTCAGGAAGAAGCGGAGCGCGTCCACGACCCAGTTCTGGCTTTCGGCATAGCCGCCCAGCAGCAGCAGCACAGCGGCGGCGGCAACCGAGTCGGCGCGCCACAAGTCGGACCGGGTCGCACGAAAGGCGGCGGAGTCGGTGGCGGCAAGGACCGTCAACCCGTAGAGGGCACGAGGTACCGCTTCCACGGCCAGACTGTCCCTCGTGTCCAGCCAGTGGGCGGCCGCTAGCAAGTGGCGGACCGACTCCCACCCGATCTGCGGCGCCCGGATGCGTGCCCAGGCGAGCGCGGCATCGTGAAGATCGACTACCCATTCGCCCCGGGGCCGAAACAGGTGATCGAACCGTACCCGCGTGCTGTCTCCGGGAATGGTCGCCCGGATAGCCGCAAGCGTCTGTTCGGCAGCACCGGTCAGCTCCTGACGCCGATAGAGTCCCATGACGTGGTAGGAGCGTTCCGACGCGAGCGCCTTGCCTGCGAGCGGCGTGACACCGCTACGGGTGGCTGCCTCCTGATAGGCCATTGTGGCCCGGGATTCCGGTGATGCCGCCAGGGCCGCATGGACCCAGCGGCCCGGAATCCGGGTGAGGGTATCGTTGCGGCCGGCCACGATCTCGCGCAACGTGAAGCGCGGCAGATCGGCAGAGCTGGAGGCACCCTCCCCTTCTGCCGCCTGGGCCGTAACATTCGAGGTCGATCCGAGCACGAGGAGCGTGCAAAGGCCAAGGGCCAGCAGGTGACCCACCGGTACCGCCACGAATTTTTTCAGGGAGGCTCCAATGCCCGATGATTCCAAGCCCGCTCCGAGAAAACCGATGCCCCCATTGATGGACCGGCTGGGCGAGTTATGCGTGGCTGGCCG
>CAZASU010000224.1:0-3282 GCA_964487785.1 uncultured Gemmatimonadaceae bacterium
CAGATGAGGCGTTGACGGGGACGGGAATGGCCGTCGGAACTCCAGCCTACATGAGCCCGGAGCAAGCTGCCGGCGAGCGCGACCTGGACGGCCGCACCGACGTCTACAGCCTGGGTGTGGTGTTGTATGAGCTGCTGGCCGGCGAGCCGCCCTTCGGCGGTCCCACCGCCCAGGCCATCGCCGCCAAGCGGATGACCTGTGAGGTCCCCAGCCTGCGCCGGCTCCGTCCCGCGGTGCCGGAGTCGCTCGAGCGGGCGGTGCTCTGCGCCCTGGCTCCGATTCCGGCGGATCGGTTCAACACCCCGGCCCAGTTTGCCCAGGCGCTGGCGCTGTCACTCACGACCGCGACGCCGACCGGCGTAACGCCATCCCCGGTCGCGTCCGAGCCGGCCAAGTCCGGCGCTGCACGGCGGTGGAAGCCGGTCCCTGCCTGGCTCACCTTCGTGTTGGGGCTCCTGGTCACGGCCAGCATGGGAATGTTCCTCTGGCAGCGGAGCCGGCGGCCGGTGGAGGAGCCGGGCGTGAAGATGCTCGCGGTTCTCCCGTTCAAGAATCTGGGCCAGGCCGGCGACCAGTACTTCGCCGACGGGCTCACGGAAGAGATCACCAGCCGCCTGTCGGGAGTTTCCAGCCTCGGCGTCGTCTCGAGGACCAGCGCCGACCAGTACAAGGGCTCGACCAAGAGCCTCAAGCAGATCGGGCAGGAGCTTGGGGTGGGCTATGTGCTGGAGGGGAGCGTGCGGTGGGAGAAGTCGGCGGATGGCACCAGCCGGGTGCGGGTGACGCCGCAGCTCATCCGGGTGGCCGACGACCGACATCTCTGGGCCGACCGCTACGACGCCCAGCTGGCCGACGTCTTCCAGGTGCAGTCGGGTATCGCCGAGCAGGTGATCGGCGCGATGGACCTGGTGCTGAACGAGCCGGAGCGGCGAGCCCTCCAGGACCGTCCCACCTCGAATCCGGAGGCGTACGACTTCTATCTCCGGGGGAACGATTACGGCAAGCGCGGATACGGTCGCGAGGACATCCGCATCGCAATTCAAATGTATCAGCGCGCCATCGATCTGGACTCGAGCTTTGCCCAGGCCTACGCTAAGCTATCCGAAGCGCTTTCCAGCCAGTTCTGGTTCTTCCACGACCGCACCGAGGCCGCGTTAGCCAAGGCCAAGGCTGCGGCAGACCATGCGCTCCGGCTTCGGCCCGACTTGCCCGATCCTCACGTGGCCCTGGCGTACTACCACTATTGGGGCCGGTTGGATTATGACCGCGCGCTTCGAGAGCTCGCGATCGCCCGGGAGCGTCAGCCCAACAACGTAGACCTAATTTTTGCCACTGCAGCGATTAAACGCCGACAAGGACGCTGGACCGAGGCAGAGGCCAACTTTGAGAAGGCGGTCCAGCTGGACCCGCGGTCTACGGACCACCTCTACAACCTGGCGGAGACCTACAAGCTGCTACGCAAGTACGACCGAGCCCTTATTGCATTTGACAGAGCTATCAGCGTCACTCCCGATGTGCCGTTCGGATATTGTGCCAAAATTGAAGTCCTGCTGGCCCTGGGGGCGAGCGTCGATAAGGTCAAACTGGTCTTAACCGAAGCCCTGGAACGAGTGGACTTCATGCAGGTAGCTCGAAGGTTTGCGGAGACCAGCTCGATCGCCAGCCTGGCTGTCACACCTAGCTTCCTCATGACGGCGGATCCATCGCACCAGGTTTCGATCGAGCGGCTCGCCCTTCCGGAGTTCGCCGACACTGTTGGTTATTACCACCTCAAAGCGGAGCTTTATCGCGCCCAGCACCGGCCTCAGGTTGAAGCCGCATATCTCGATTCCGCACGCACAGTCCTGGAATCGAAGGTTCGGGTTTCACCCGAGGAAGCCTCATTCCATTCCTGGCTCGGTATCATCTACGCCTACCTCGGCAGGAAGGCCGACGCGGTCCAAGAGGGCGAGACGGCCGTCCGGCTTCTGCCGGTGTCGAAGGAGGCCTATCGCGGTGCCAACCTGATGACAGCGCTCGCGCTGATCTATACGGTTGTTGGAAGGCGCTCCGAGGCCGTTGAGCGACTGGAATATCTGCTGTCGATTCCCTCTCAAGTCTCACGCCCCCTCCTGCGGGCCGACCCGCGCTGGGCGCCGTTGCGCGGATATCCGCCGTTCGAGCGGCTGGTCGCGGAGGAGGAGTCGGGGGATAGCCCCCGCTAAACAAGAGTGGCATTCTTGGAGTGCCATCTACCTGAGAGGAAATATGCGATACCTGCTCTGCACTACGCTCGCGCTGGCAGCCTGCGGCCGGACCGACACCGCACGTGACACCCGGACCGCCACCGATACCATCGCCCCTTCGGCTCCGGCGCCAGGTCGAGCAATGTCGGCAGTCCCGGACCGGCTCCTGGGTACGTGGGCAGCGCAAGGTTTTGACGCCGGCTCAAGCCGCGCCCAACCGTTCACGATCACCTGGACCCGGGCGCCGGACGGCAGCCTGGCCGGCACCATCGCGTTCCGCGGAGGGGAGACGTACAGCGTCAAGGTCGTCTCGACCAGCGACAGCACGATCGTATACGAGTCCGAGCCGCACCGGAGCCCGACCCTCGGGGCCCAGGTGGTGACCCGCACCCAGGCACGGATGGTAGGGGATTCGCTCATCGGGACGTACGAGGCACGAGCCGAAGCGGGCGGGAAGGTGCTGCGGGGCCGGTTCACCGCCGGGCGAGACGCCCGATAGCCGACGTGGGGGAGCTCCTTACCCGGCTTCAAGCAGCCTTGGCAGATCACTACCGCATCGAGCGCGAGCTGGGTCGCGGCGGCATGGCCACCGTCTACCTGGCTCAGGACCTTCGGCACGACCGGCCCGTCGCCCTCAAAGTCCTCCACCCTCAGTTGGCCCAGACGTTGGGCCCCGAGCGCTTCCTCCGCGAGATCAAGCTCGCCGCCCGACTCCAGCACCCGCACATCGTCTCGGTCCACGATTCAGGCCAGAGGGAGTCTCTCCTCTGGTTTACCATGCCGTACGTCGAGGGGGAATCGCTGCGAGACCGCCTCACGAAGGAGCGGCAGCTGCCGGTGGAAGACGCCCTCCGAATCACCCGCGAGGTCGCGCTGGCGCTCGACTATGCCCACCGGCACGGGGTGGTTCACCGCGACATCAAGCCCGAGAACATCCTGCTCTGCGATGGCCAGGCGCTGGTGGCCGATTTCGGCATCGGGCGAGCGCTGGGCGTGGCGCCACCGGGCGAGCGGCTCACAGAAACCGGGATCGTGATTGGCACACCGGCCTACATGA
>CAZASU010000225.1:0-3263 GCA_964487785.1 uncultured Gemmatimonadaceae bacterium
GGCTGGTACAGCAGAATGGGATCCCACACCGGATAGGCCAGGTCCCGAGCCAGACGCTCTCCCAGCTCGGGCATGACCTGCGCCAGGCCGCGGGCGCCGGCGGGAGACGTGGCGGCAGGATTGAAGTTCGATTCCTGGCGGATCAGGGCTGCCATCAGGCTCGCGTCGAGCCGGTGTTCCGCCGCTTCGGCGAGCAGCGCGTCTCCGTGAATCACGGGGTAGATCAGCCGGTAGGTGCGGGCATCGGCCGGTGCACCCCGGGCAAGGGCACGCCGGGCAAGCTGGATGGCCTGGGAGGCCAGCCCCTGGTTGCGGAATGCGTTAGCAATGATGAGGAGGCGCTCGGGTGACGAGTCGGTGGACTGCGCCAGGCGGTCCAGCTCCCAGCGAGCCTCGGCTGCAAGGCCTAACCGGGCCAGGAGCGCGGCGCGTGAAACCTGGCGGTCGAGGTCGGGATCGGCTGGGAACGAGTCGGTCGCAGCCAGTGGCACCCACGCTTCGATTCCCAGTCGCCGCGCGCTGAGCGCCGCATAGTAGGAGAGCGGATCGCGCGCGGTGACCGTGTGCCAGCGGCCCCGGGCGACCGCGCTGTCGCCCGCATCGGCCCACGCCCTTCCCGCCCAGTAGGTGGCACCCACCGCCTCGTCGCTGCCGGGATAGCGCTCGGCCAAGGCATCGAACTCCTGAGCCGCGAGCTTCGGCTCCCCACTCAGCAGCGCGATCATGGCGGCGCGGAAGCGGGAGGTCGGAGCGAAACGGCTGGTCGGGTAGCGAGCTGCCACGACCCGATGCAGTCGGCGCGCTTCGAGATCGCCCCGGTCGTCGGAGGCGAGGTCAGCCCGCAGGAAGAACGCCGAAGCCGCGGCAGCCGTATCGCGGGGATACTTGCGGGCAACAGCCACCAGCGCGGCGCGGCCTTTTTCGAGCTGACCATCGCGCACCAGCGAGCGAGCCGACTGGTAGGCCGCGAGCGCGGCCAGAGATTTCGGCTCATGAACCAGCCTGAACTGCACCGCGGCTTCGCCGTTCCGCCCGAGGCGGGTCAGTGCGGTCCCATAGGCAAAGTGGTCTTCGCTGGACCCGAGACCTGCCGCGGCCGCACGGGCAAAGCCAGTGAGGGCGCGAGCCGGGAGCCCTGATCCGGCCGCGGCGCGGGCCACGACCAGCTCTTCCGCCGGAGCCAGCAGCGTAAAGGTGCTGTCCAGAATGGCGATGGCCTCCCGCGCCGCGCTCCCTGTGCGGGCGGCGGCGAGGGCGAGAAGCTCGCGCCGGAGTGCCGCACGGGGTGCGCTGTCAGGTGTCGATGCGAGGCGCAGGCGGAGGCTCGTCAGACGATCGCCGGCGGCGGCGTAGCGCCGGGCGGCTCCTTGCAGGTCACCGGTCCGCTCGTGCGCACTGGCGTCAGCCCAGGGGATCCGACCACGCGCGAGGGGGTTGGTCAGCCGGCGGTACAGTCCCGCGCGGGCACCGCTGTCGTCGGTCACCGCAGCCGCGCGCAGCAGCAGCCAATCGGCTACAACCGGAAGCCTCTTGGCGGCATGCGCGTACACCGCTGCGGCGCTATCGCGGGCACCGAGACGATCCAGCGCGGTCGCGAGCAACAGGAGGCGCTCGCCGGAGGGGTGGCGTTGGACGGCACGAGCAGCGTGACCCAGCGCCAGAGAATCCTGGCGACGCTCCAGGGCGGCACGGGCCAGCAACACGCGGCCGCTCCCGCCGTACAAGCTGTCGATCCACTGCTCGCCGGCCAACAGCTGCAGCACCTCGCTCCAGCCATTCCACTCGCGTGCCGCCCGGGCCGCCAGATACACGGCGGCCGGTGTCCGGCGAGACGAGTCGCTGAGCCAGGGGGCCAGGATCCGCGTGGCTTGCCACGGCCGGCCGCGAGCCATGGCCTCATCCGCGCGGGCCAGCGCGGAGTCGAGGGTTTGGCTAGCCTCTCCGGAGTCCGCCATCGCAGCAGGCCGCGGCGCGGCTGGGCGGGTGGACACCGGAGGAAAGACGGCAATGCTGGCAAACCAGAGCCACACATGGACCAGATGGGTCACGGTATTCCGATCGATGGAGAGAAGTCTAGCTGACCTTAACCATGCAAATGCCGCGCCGCCGCAGACTTAGCTCTGGGAGGGCCAGGGGCGTGGTGGGGTCTCTGATTCTGCCCCAGACCACGCAAAAGAGAGGGGGGCGGCAGGATGATGCACACACTAATTTTGCAGGATGACCGAATCCGATGACAGCAAGATCCGGCTGGATAAGTGGCTTTGGGCCGCCCGATTCTACAAGACCCGATCGCTGGCCGCGGAGGCAATCGCGGGCGGCAAGGTCCAGGTCGATGGTGAGAGGGTCAAGCGAGCCAAGCCGATGCAGGTGGGGGACGATGTCCGGATCCGGCTGGGGCCCTACGAGCACCAGATCGTGGTACGGGAGCTCTCCGACCGGCGCGGCCCAGCGGCGGATGCGGCCCGGCTCTACGAGGAAAAGCCGGCGAGCCGGGCGGCCCGCGAGGCGCTCGCCTTGCAGCTAAAGAGCCTTCACGCCGCGTTCCTGCCGGAACGTGGGAGACCGACGAAAAAGGACAGGCGGGAGATCAATCGATTGAAGGGCCGCGAGTGATGTCTGACGTGTCACCCTGAGGGAGCGCAGCGACCGAGGGGGCCGAAACGGCGTTCTGGCTCCTTCGCTTCGCTCAGGATGACAAATCCTCACATGTTCTCCACCATCGCCTTGCCGAACTCACTGGTCTTGAGCAGGGTCGCGCCGGTCATCAGCCGCTCGAAGTCATAGGTCACCCGCTTCTGGGCGATGGTCTTCTCGAGCGACGAGACGATCAGGTCCGCGGCTTCGTCCCAGCCGAGATAGCGGAACATCATTGCGCCCGAGAGGATAAGCGAGCCTGGGTTGACCTTGTCCTGCCCGGCATACTTGGGAGCGGTGCCGTGGGTAGCCTCGAAGATGGCGTGACCGGTGAGATAGTTGATGTTCGCGCCGGGCGCGATGCCGATGCCGCCGACCTGAGCTGCCAGCGCGTCGGAGATGTAGTCGCCGTTGAGGTTCATCGTGGCGATGACGCCGTATTCCCGGGGCCGCGTCAGGATTTGCTGCAGGAACGCGTCGGCGATCACGTCCTTGATCACGAGACCGCCCGGCAGCGTGCACCAGGGGCCGCCGTCGAGGTCGGTCGCTCCGTAGTCCTCCCGTGCCAGCTCATAGCCCCAGTCGCGGAAGCCGCCCTCGGTGAACTTCATGATGTTGCCCTTGTGCAC
>CAZASU010000226.1:0-3260 GCA_964487785.1 uncultured Gemmatimonadaceae bacterium
CTCGGCACGCTCAACCATTTCGCCAAAGACCTGGGGATCCCTCTCGATCTGGAGGAGGCGGCCAAGGTCGTGCTCCAGGGTGTCGTGTGCAAGGTGGATGTCGGGGAGGTGAACGGCCGGATCTTCCTGAACAACTCCAGTCTCGGGGTGTACCCGGCCATCGTGCGGCTGCGCGAAAAGTACCGGGCCACCGTCGGAGGCAAATGGATCGCCGCCCTGTGGGCCGGTCTGACGGTTCTGCGGCGCAGGCCCTTCATGGCGGTGCGCATCATCGCGGAGGGGGAGGCCATCATCCGCCGCACCCCGCTGGTGCTGGTGGGAAACAACGAGTACCAAATGTCCGGTATCCAAGCGGGGTCTCGCGAGTCTCTTGCGCGGGGGCGGCTCGCCATCTACGTGCTGAACGCGGAACGGCGTCCCGGGCTCCTGCGGCTCGCCTGGCAGGTGCTGCTCAAGGGTGCCGAGGGGGTCAAGGAGGTTGACCTCATCTCGGTGGAAGAGGCCACGGTGGAGACCAGACGGCACCGGCTCCAGGTGGCGGCCGATGGCGAGGTCTTCAGTCTGCAGGCGCCGCTCAACTATCGGATCAGGCCCGGGGCACTGCGGGTCTTCGTACCCGGGGCGGCCTCGGCTTGCTATCCGCATCCTCCCGAGACATCTTCCACCCGCTAATAACATGCGTTGCCGCGAGGCTCGACCTCGATTGCCGCCACTCCACGGCTCGACCAGAGACCCTACAAGGCAACGCTCCTTCTTTGGTCCTTCTTCGGTCCTTCCGCTCGTTCGGGCGCCCACGCTGCTGCGGCCGCCCCAGGGAAATCGATCGTCCCCGCTTCGAGGGTTATTCATGCGCCGACTCCGCATCGGCATTCTCGACCTCGTCACGAAAAGCCCCAACCCGTCCATCTATGGCCGGGTGATGAACGCCAACCTCGCCAGCATCATGCCTCAGGTGGTTGGCGTGTGGTGTGAGCAGGAAGGCCACCAGGTACAGTTCGTCTGTTATACCGGGATGGAGGATCTGCTCCAGGAGCTGCCGGCCGATCTCGACCTCGTCTTCATCGGCGCGTTCACCCAGTCGGCCCAGCTGGCGTATGCGCTGAGCAACTTCTTCCGCAAGCGGGGAGCGGTCACGGTGCTGGGCGGACCCCACGCCCGCTGCTATCCCGAGGACGCGCGGAAGTATTACGACTACGTGCTGGGCTTTACCGACCGAAACACGATTGCGGAGGTATGCCGGGAGTGCGCACCCCACCGGCCGATCGGGCGGGAGATCAACGCTGCCACCCAGCCGCTCGAGCTACCGACGCTCGAGGAGCGGTGGAAGTTCGTGGAGCCGACGCTGGCCAAGGCTCCCACCATCAAGATCGTGCCGATGATCGGAAGCCTGGGCTGCCCCTACACCTGCAGCTTCTGCATCGACTCAACCGTCGATTATCAGCCGCTGAGCTTCGGCCAGCTGCGCGATGACCTGAAGTTCCTGCTTACCAAGATCAAGAACCCGATCGTGGGCTGGCACGACCCGAACTTCGGCGTCCGGTTCGACGATTACATGGAGGCGGTCGAGGCCGCGGTGCCTCAGGGCCGCATGCGGCATATCGCGGAGAGCAGCCTGTCACTGCTCTCGGAGAAGCACCTCCAGCGGCTGCGCCAGAACGGCTTTCAGGCCATCCTTCCGGGCATCGAGTCGTGGTACGATCTGGGCAACAAGTCGAAGACGCGCCGGACCGGGATGGACAAGGTCATGCAGGTCTCCGAGCACGTAAACATGATCCTGCGCTACATCCCGTACATCCAAACCAACTTCGTGATGGGCCTGGATGGAGACATGGGGCCGGAGCCGTTCGAGCTGACCAAGAAGTTCATCGATCTCTCGCCCGGCGCATTTCCGGCCTATTCGCTGCTCTCGGCCTTCGGCCGGGCGGCGCCGATGAATCTGGACTACCAGCGTGCCGGCCGGGTGCTTCCGTTCCCCTTCCACTTCCTGAACAACAACCACGCCATGAACGTCCGGCCCAAGAACTACACCTGGCCGGAGTTCTATAAGCACCTGGTAGACGTCACCCGGTATTCGTTCTCCTGGAAGGCCATCGGGCGGCGCATCCCGGCAACGCCAACGATGATCCCGAAGTGGATGAACGTAGTGCGGGCGGTGTCATCGGAAGGGTTCGGGCGGATCCGGTATCACGAGACGATCAGCGGTCTGCTCGAGACCGATCGATCGGTGCGGCGCTTCATGGAGGGAGAGACCGACGTACTGCCCGAGTTCTATGCCTCGCGCATCCGGCGAGAGCTGGGGCCGGCGTACGACTTCCTGCCCGAGGGAGCCCTGGCTCACGATCCCAACGCCTATCTGCATGCCACCACCGAGCCGGCCATGGTCAAGACGGTTCAGCTCGGCGCCACGATGGCTCACTGACGGCTAATGATCTCCGACGCGCGTCCGGTTTCCATTCCGGGCGCCCGGCTGGACCCCTCCCCGGAACTCGAAGTGGTTCTCCCCCATGAGCCGCTCACCCTGCGGCGTTACCGCCTTTGCCAGGTGCCATAGCAGGAGCTTTTGTCCCACTGTCGTGGCGGCAAGCCAGACCCCCGGCTCCACCGCGGGATAGAGGTCGGCAAACTCCGGCCGAAGTCGCGCCTCCCGAACGTTCTGCTGCACACTGATCTCCTTACGTTGCCGTTGCGCCCGGACCAGATCCGATCTTCGCTTCCCTTCCACTTCTACTGTAATGCGCTCAGATCCCGCGCGCCGCAAGAGCGTTATCATCATGGCCCAGCGGGCCTACCACATCACATTGCTGCGCGCTAGCTTCTCTCACCTCGGCGCCGTAGCCAAGTGGTAAGGCAGAGGTCTGCAAAACCTCCATTCGTCGGTTCGATTCCGACCGGCGCCTCTGGCACCCGCAGCAATACGGGCCTCCAACCAGGAGGCCCGTTCTCGTTGCTCACCCGCACCCGCCGTCAGCGCGCTGCGTAGATCGTTCGCACGAAACCACCCCGTAACGAGGTAGCTCACTGCGGACCTGCGATTTTGGGTGTATGCTATGAATACCAACACTTGAGGGTACCCCCGTGAAGATGTTTCGAATGGTTCCGGTTCTAATCGCCGCGCTGGTCCTGTTCTCGGCCAGCTCCGCCGCCGCCCAGGCGCAGTCCGCCGGCATCGGTTGTAACCAGCACTGCTATCGAGTCGTGCTCCCGCTGGGCCTGACCATCAGGGAAATCACCGACGATGGTAGCTTCGTAACTCTCGAAGA
>CAZASU010000227.1:0-3238 GCA_964487785.1 uncultured Gemmatimonadaceae bacterium
GTGGCGGCCCTGACTCCGTCCCGATCGTTCTGTCTGGCCTGCCATGACCCCAAGGTGAACCACTATGAGCCGAAGGAGTGCACCGTCTGCCACCTGCAGGCAACTCCGGAAGGCTATCGAGCCCGCCTGACGGGAGCGGGTAGCCGCCGATGAGGTGGCCACCACACATCTCCGTTCTGCTCGGCGCCGGGCTGGTGGGTCTCACGGCGGCGAACGCTCAAGCCCAGGGGTATCGCCTGCGGCTGGATGGCCAAGCGCAGCGCGCGGCGTTCCGCGGAGTGACTCAGGACAGCATTCTTGCCACCGACGCCGTTCCCGCGCCCACCGGCGGACTGCAGACGGCGGACGGCTTCGCCGTGCGCTGCCCCCCAGGGAGCGCCTTCTGTTTCTTCTTCCGACCCGGCCCTGACCTGCGCGCCGGCCCGGCAGTCACCTCCGCCGACCTTACGTTCTGGGGGTTCGGAGTTCGTGGCCTGAGTATTCGCGTGAACGGCAGAGTTGGCTTCGATCTGGGAGATGGCGAGGTCTGGCCCGGAACGGAGCCCAATGGACAGCTGATCGAGGGGTACGCCGAGTACGTCCACCGGCTCTTCACCGCACGGGGCGGCCGGCAGCTCTTGGCGAGCCGGCTCGGAGTCGTGGGGTTCGACGGCGGCAAAGCGAGCTTCCATCCCGGACTCTACGGCCTCGAAGCCGAAGCCTACGTCGGCCTCGGCCTTGCCCGGGCCACGGCAATTCCGCTCACCAGCCCCGCGCTCAATCCACTAGACGAGTTTCAACCCCGGCGCCGCCAGATCCTGGCAGGTGCCGCGGTCGGCTGGAGCAGCCGGCTGGCGGAGGTCAGACTGGACTACCAGCGCGAGGTGGACCGGGAGTCTCGCCACTTCGCCTCCGAGCGGACTGCCGTATCGCTGGACTTCCACCCGAGGCCCCGCTGGAGCCTGGTGGCGGGGGCGGAATATGATCTCGCCAACACCTGGTTCGGCAACGCCGACGCCACCGTTCGCTACACGGCACCGTGGATCACGGTCACGGGAGGGATCCGGCAGTATCGGCCCCACTTCGACCTGTGGACCATCTGGGGGGCCTTCTCCCCCGTCCCGTACCATGCGGTCAACGCCGGCCTCTGGCTCCGACCGCTCCGCGGTGTCGAGGTGAGAGGGCGCTGGGAGCGTTACGCCTTTTCGCCGACCGAAACCGAGACCCCGCTGGTCTCGGTGGAAGACCGCGGGCACCGTCTGGGGGTCGGAATCTCCTACAGTCCGATCGCCACGTTCAGCCTCGACGCGGGATACCGCGAAGAGCACGGACCGGGCGCTTCCTCCCATGGATTCGAGGGGACGATCACCTTCCGGCCGGTCGCGGAGCTGTCGCTCGTGGCCTACGGGTCTACGCTCGAGCGCCCGCTGGAGTTCCGGTTCCAGGAGGCGTCGGTGAATGCGCTGGGCTTCGATGCCGAGTGGCGGCCCATCGAGCGGCTCAGGCTGGCGGTGGGGGCGGCCCGGTACGCTGAGGACCGCGATCGTCCCGACGCGGCGGCCTTCGATTGGAACCAGACCCGCCTCATGGCCCGGGTGACCCTGGTGCTCCGAAGCGAGACCGACGTCGTGCCGCTC
Source organism: uncultured Gemmatimonadaceae bacterium (assembly GCA_964487785.1). Classification (GTDB taxonomy): domain Bacteria; phylum Gemmatimonadota; class Gemmatimonadetes; order Gemmatimonadales; family GWC2-71-9; genus CAVVWJ01. Next base: position 1,617 of record CAZASU010000227.1, read on the forward strand.
CCGCCGGGCCTGCCGCCACTGCCCCGGGCCGGTGTACGATGAAACTGGCGCGTGTCTTCGCTGGCGTACTGGTGGCCGGGGCGGTCGCAGCAACCGGACGCGCGCGTGGCGGGATGGTTCAGGACCGCTTCGACCACTGGCAACACCGGACGGTTTTTCCCAGCTGCGTCGGGTGCCACGCCGGCGCAACCGATCCAAGTCTGGCTCTGTGGCCGGCCCCAGCCTATTGCCAGGCGTGCCACGACGGCACCGTCGAGCGCACCGTGGAGTGGAGAGCGCCGGACCAGCCCCGGGCGAGCAACCTGCGGTTCACTCACCGGAAGCACGCGGAACGAGTGGTCAAGGCCGCGGCCGCTGATTCCGTTCTCCCCTGTCGCGCCTGCCACATCGCCACCGGTACGGACCCGATGCAAGTGCGGCGCGCTGTCGTCCCGAACTGTTTCAGCTGCCATGGAATTCGCGCGTCACACTTCGAGGCGCCCGACACCGCCTGCTCGACCTGCCACCTGACCCTGGTCCAGGCGGTTCGACTCACCAGCGCAGCGATACGCGACTTTCCGGCTCCGGCGTCGCATCGGGAATCCGGATTCGCCGCTGGGCTGCATGGAGAGCTGGCGCGTGCGGCACGCCCGGTCGCCGCCTCCTGCGCCACCTGTCACGCCCGGGATTTCTGTGCCCAGTGCCACGTGAACGCGCCGGAGGTGCCAGCGATCCAGGCGCTCGCTGCAGATCCACGCTCGTTGGCGGTCCGGGCGAAGCTCGGGGCCCCTTCGAGCCATGCCGACCCGGCGTTCCTCCGCCAGCATGGAGGGCAAGTCCGCAAGCGTGCGGCCAGTTGCGCGAGCTGTCACACCCAGGAGAGCTGCCTGACCTGCCACGTAGGCTCCCCAGCCAGCGTCCAGGCCATTGCGGCTGCGGCACCCGGCCGCGGCAAGGGGGCCCAAGTCAAGCGGAGGCGACCGGAATCCCATGGCCTGGACTTCTCCAAGACCCACGCCGCTCCCGCGTCCGCGAGGCCGGAGACCTGCGCCGCCTGCCACGCGCGGCCTACCTGTCTCGAGTGCCATCGTCCGGGCGCGGCCGATGCACCGCCGGGCTACCACCCGGCCGGCTTCCTCACGACCCACCCCGCCGCAGCATACAGTCGGGAAAGCTCCTGCAACGAGTGCCACAGCCAGACCCAGTTCTGCACCAACTGCCATGTCAGCGCGGGACTGATCTCCCCCGGTCGACTTCGGGGCATCGGCTTTCATGATGCGAAGCAGGCCTTCTCCCTCAATCACGGACAGGCCGCACGCCAGAACCTGGAGAGCTGTGTAGCCTGCCATGCCGAGCGTGACTGTCTCACCTGCCACTCATCTCTGGGGGGACGGCGGTTCAATCCTCACGGTCCGGGTTTCGATCCCGGAACGCTCCGGCGGAAGAACTCCCAGGCGTGTACTGCCTGCCATGGCGCGCTGATTCCGAGTTCCCCATAGTCGGTAACGGTTCATTCTCGATTCACGCCGGCTTCATGGGCCCATCGCTATGTTGGGGTCGCACTTGGAGACTTCAATTGGAGGACATATGCAGGTTGCGAGGCGGGCCCCCATCACGGGGAAAGTGGGCGAGGAAGTCGAGCG
>CAZASU010000228.1:0-3203 GCA_964487785.1 uncultured Gemmatimonadaceae bacterium
TGGCAGCCGGGGCGGAGCATCACGACGGCTTGATTTTCAAGACAGTTGCTAACGGTGCGCGGGACACTAGTTTTGCCCTGCCGACAGCCGGGTAGAAAACTCCGCATCGTCGACGATCCCGAGTAGCTCAGTTGGTAGAGCAGGTGACTGTTAATTACTCCGCGCCGTTTTTCTGCCCATTCTGTAAGTCGATGTAATCCCCACACACTCGCTTTTAGAGCAACAGTTTAGCGCACGCAGAATGCTTGCGTTCGATTTCGCCTGATTGCCGAAAAAACTGCTTGTTTTCGCCCCCAGGAATAACTTTCGGATAACCTGCCTGCACCGGCGAGCGCTCTAAACGGCTCGGGATAGATCAAGAGGGAAGGGTCGCGGAAAAAAACTAGCCAAGACCTGAGCAGACGTATTACTCTAGGGTCGAGGCGTGGATCGTTCGCGCCGCTGACCACACGAAGTACCCCAGACAGAGAATTGAAGCTGCTGTGTCGTAGAGCCCTGCCCGCCACGCGGGAGCCTTGCAGGCGTGTGTTCGCCTCCGAGGTCAGGAAACCTATGCGCCGAGGAGAACCCGCGAGCCTGGCACCCCCGTGGCCGGCAGCAATGCAGCGTGCGACATCAACCTCAGGATAACTCCGCGCGGGCCAACACGCTACACCGTCTACACGAACCTACCGGCACGACAAAGCCCGGAACGTAGATTCACGTTCCGGGCTTCGTCATTGAACTAGCGTGCGAGCTGCTACGCGGCGGCGCTGACTGCAGGCTGGGCCGGCTCGATATGGAACATGTTCACCTTCACCATGGCGTTGTAGAACGCCTCGTCCTCCAGCGCATGATCGAGCATGAACTGAGCGGCCGACTGCTTGAAGCCGGCCTTCACGGGACCAGCAGCCATGAAGCAGAGGAGAGCAGCCCACCAGCTGTACCAGATGCCGAGCGCGAGCGCGGCAGGAAACATGAGGAACCACACCCAGGTCCAGAAGATGTGCGCTGCCCTGTACTGCATCGGCATGTAGTTGCCGTTCATCACCTGAAGCGCGAGCGACATGTTAGCGCGCACGGTGATCTGCTTCGCTCGGAATGCGGCCACGAACTCAGAGTGCGTCATCTGCATCGGGTCCTTGCAAGAGGTTGGGGTCCGCCGACAGCCGAATCACTCCTATTCGCCCGACATTGCATCCACCTCGGCCCTGATGGCGGCGATGGGGAGCCGCGCATAGTAGATGGCAAAGACCGCCATGACAGCGCCCGTAAGTGCTCGGACTGGCTCAGTTCCCAGCAATGAGCCGAGCGCCGACACGATCCCAATGGAGCCCAGTACGACTACTGCTATCCATTTGACGGCCGCGGAAGGGTTGGGCGCGACACGGAGCGCCACATAGAGGAACGCCCAGCCAGAGGCCGCACCGCTGACCGTCCAAACGTACCAGGGGCTTCCCTCATGAAACTCGCTGTACCATGTCCCCGCTGCACCCGCAGCGATGCTTGCCGCTAGGGCCAGAGGCAGCCACGCCAACCAACGGATGCCATTCATCACGCGAATCACGTCCTTTCGGGGCAGTCTGGCCTCGACTCCTTGCAGAATGCCTCCTTGGCCGGCGGCTGAGGAGTCGGAAGTCAAGGTCGGGGCCAGATCCATGCCAGGTAAGAGGAAGGCCCGGACAGGTCACCCCATCCGGGCCTCTCGACGCATCCGTTACTGCTCGTCGGCCACCAGCCCCCCCGATGCGACCGGCGCGCGAGACTCGCCGACACGCTGCTACTCGTTCTCGCTCTCGACGATCTCGTAGTTAGCTGAGCCGTCAGTGATCTGCAGGGGATCGACCTTCGCGATTTCTCAGCTCAACTAAGTTTGGGACCGCTGGCCGCAGTTCTTCCGGGGTCGGCTGCGGGTGCTGTATGAAGCGACAGGGGAGCTACGGCATAAGCCCCGTCCGGCGCTGCCGTGGTATTACTCGAAACGGCGTGCTGGGGGAGCCGATTGGATGTTCCGGCCTTGGACCACTCGACTGTGCATGAGACTTGCTGTCTGGTTCAGTTGTCGTCCGCTGTCGCAAGAACATCCTCCACACCGCTTGCCTGGGGATACCATGGCTGAACCAAGTGGGTCAGCAGAGCCGCAGTGCCAAGTGTGCAGCCGAGGCCTCGCGGGATCAGATCCGTATGAGTACGAAGGTCGGCTTCTCTGTCGGCGGTGCTACGAAGCCAATGTGCCATCTTGGAAGCGGGAAGCCACGGACTGTCGACCCGGTGCCGGGGAGGCTGTTTCATCGCAGGATGCCGAGCCCCACACGCGATCCCTTCTTCACCTCGAACAACACAGCTCGACGCCTGAACGGTCCTGGCGAGTTCGCAAACTTGTGGCAGGATGTCTGGTGCTCATGGTTGCTGTCGCTAGCGCTGGCACAGCAGACCGCCATGGCCGCTTCAAATTCGCGCTCGTCGTTTTTGGAAGTCTCCTCGGCGCTGGGGCGAATGTGTTGAGGCGACAACGTGCCGGTCTGCATCTGTCATGGCTAAACGCAGCGAACGGAGCGTGGTTGGGCGCCGTCGTGGTTCCCACGCTGCTCGTGCTTGTCGGGGGAAGCGGGGACCTTGCGGGAGAAATGGCCGGGTTCGCAGTTGTTTGCGGCTTGTTTGTCAGCGTGGGACTGGGCCTGATGCTTTCGGTTACAGGACAGCTGCCGGACCCGCCGTCAAGCGACAGCGCAGCGTGGCGCAATAGGTGGCGGCGGCTCAAGTCGGCGATAACGAAGAGTTCTATAACGCCATGATGAAGGTGTGCATGTTCCATATCGACCCGGTCCAGCCCGCAACAAGCGTCGCCGCGTAGTAGCTGAACCTTGGCACGGCGGCTGAACCCATACTGGCAGGCGAAGATCAAGAGGAATCGGGCCAGGGATCTCCGAAATCACCGGCGACTGCGGGGCCAGGGATGGCGGGTAATTCGAATCTGGGAGCACCAGGTCGCACGCAACCTCAATGCCTGTGTCCAGCGGATAACTTCCGCACTTGCCGAGAGCGGGCGGCTTGACCGGGCTGGGCCCGCCGCTACCTTACAGCCGCCGAAGCTCGGAATAACCAGAGGATAACTTGCGGATACCCGGGGGTTGAGGGCGGCGGCGTAAGTCATTACAATTGCTGTGCTTTCCCGAGTAGCTCAGTTGGTAGAGCAGGTGACTGTTAATCACCGGGTCGGGGGT
>CAZASU010000229.1:0-3173 GCA_964487785.1 uncultured Gemmatimonadaceae bacterium
ATGTGGCGGCAACCGAGCGCTCGCCTTTCCAGCCCAACCCGAACGGATCCGCCAACCACATCGCGGGCATCTGCAACGCGGGCGGGAATGTCGTCGGCATCATGCCGCACCCGGAACGGGCCGCCGACCGGCTGCTCGGCCTGACCGGCGGCAGCGGATTTTTCACCTCCATGATCAGCTCTCACCAGGAGAGCTCCAACTGAGGGGTATAAAGCAATGAAGCCGGAGAAGCCAAGCCGAAACGAGGACGAGTATTTCGCCCGGGAAGAGGCCGAGCTGCTGCGCAAACAGCGGGAGCGGGGAGCCGCGGCCAGCGCGGAAGCGGAACGGAAGTCCCACTACATGAAGTGCCCGAAGGACGGTTACGACCTCGCGAGCAGCGGGTACCATGGGGTCACGATCGAGACCTGTCCCCACTGCGGCGGCATCTGGCTCGATGCCGGGGAGCTCGAGGCGGTGGCCAAGGAGGATCATCCGAACGTGATCACCCGGGTGCTCTCGGATGCGCTATCCACCTTCCGTGGCTCACCCCGCGGGGCCGACAAGACCTCGCGCGGACCGGGCAGACCCCGCTGAGGAGACCCAGGTGACCGGTTCGAGCGTGGCCAGCGCAGCCACCGAGGCGGTGTCGCTTCCGGGTGAACCCCCGGTGACGCCCGACCTGGTTCGGGAGCACAACCTGAACCAGGTCGAGTACGGCCGCATCGTCGAGATGCTCGGCCGGACTCCCACGTTCACCGAGCTGGGCGTGTTCTCGGCGCTCTGGTCGGAGCACTGCTCCTACAAGCATTCGAAGTTGGTGCTGAGGACCTTCCCCACCACCGGCCCTCAGGTGGTTCAGGGACCCGGCGAGAACGCCGGGGTGCTCCGTCTGCCTGAAGGCTGGGCGGTCGCATTCAAGATCGAATCCCACAATCACCCGTCGGCGGTCGAGCCCTACCAGGGAGCGGCAACCGGTGTGGGCGGCATTCTGCGCGACGTGTTCACCATGGGCGCTCGCCCCGTGGCCCTGCTCAACAGCCTCCGCTTTGGACCGCTGGAGGAGCCTCGCAGCCGCTACCTGTTCGCCGGCGTGGTGCGTGGGGTCGGAGATTACGGCAACTGCGTCGGCGTACCCACGCTGGGCGGTGAGGTCAGCTTCGCCCCGGGATACAGCGGCAATCCCCTGGTCAACGCCATGTGCGTTGGGCTCCTGCGGGAGAGCGACCTCATCCGCGCGGCAGCCCACGGGGTGGGCAACGTGCTACTCGCGGTGGGGGCGCGGACCGGCCGGGACGGGATCCACGGCGCCAGCTTCGCGTCGGAGGAGTTATCGGAGAAGAGCGAGGCTCGCCGGCCCCAGGTTCAGGTGGGCGATCCCTTCACCGAGAAGCTCCTGCTGGAGGCCAGCCTCGAGCTGATCACCTCGGGCCTCATCGTCGCTATCCAGGACATGGGGGCGGCCGGACTCACGAGCTCGGCCGCCGAAATGGCGGCTCGAGGTGGCGTCGGCGTCGAGATCGACACCGGGTTGGTGCCAACCCGCGAGCCAGGAATGACGGCGTACGAGATCCTGCTGTCCGAGTCACAGGAGCGGATGCTCATCGTGGCGGAGCCGGGCCGGGTAGCAGAGATCCAGGCCGTGTGCGGCCGGTGGGAGCTCAGCGCCACGTCCATCGGCCACGTGACCGACGACGGGATCTTTCGGGTGCGGCATCAGGGCCAGACTGTGGCAGCCATTCCGGGCCAGCGACTGGTCGAGGACTGCCCCATCTACCATCCCGAGGCCAAGGAAGGCGAAGAGGCCAGGGCACGCCGGGCGTCGATAGATGCGGGGCCTCCGGTGGTGGACACCGAGGGTGCGCTCGAGCTGCTGCTCGACCATCCCAATATTGCCAGCAAGCGTTGGGTATACGAGCAGTACGACTCCACAGTGCAGGCCTCCACCGTGCTGCCCCCGGGCTCCGATGCAGGCGTCATCCGGGTGCCCGGTGCCCGGTTCGGCCTGGCGATGACGGTGGACTGCAACAGCCGCCTGGTCGCGCTGGATCCTTACGAGGGAGGAAAGGCGGCCGTGGCTGAGGCAGCGCGCAATCTCGCCTGCACCGGCGCCCGGCCGCTGGGCATCACCGATTGCTTGAACTTCGGGAACCCGGAGAAGCCGGAGGTATTTTTCCAGTTCCGTGAGGCCGCCCGGGGGATCTCCGATGCGTGCCGGGCATTCAACACGCCCGTCACCGGGGGAAACGTCTCCTTCTACAATGAGAGTCCCACCGGTGCCATCGATCCTACTCCCACGATAGGCATGGTCGGCCTCCTGGCACGAGTCGAGGATCGGGTGGTGAGCTATTTCGACTCGCCGCAGGACGAAGTGTTCATTGTCGGTGAGACCAGCGGGATCCTGGGCGGCTCGGCCTATTGGGCGGAGGTGTGCGACTTCGTCGGGGGAGATCCACCGGCCGTCGACCTCGAGGCCGAGCGCCAGCTCCAGCGCTTCCTGGTGGCAGCGGCCGAGCACCACCTCCTTCGCTCGGCCCATGATTGCTCCGAGGGCGGCCTGGCGGTCACGCTGGCGGAAGCCGCCATGGGCGGTCCGTACGTGCCGGGCAGTCTGGGCGCCAGCCTCGATCTTACCGGCTATGCGCCGGACGTTCCGATCGAGGGGGTCCTGTACGGCGAGGACGGTGCCCGGGCTATCGTCACCTGTGCTCCGCCCCAGGCCCGCCGCCTCATCGCGCTGGCCAACGAGCACCGGGTGCCGGTATTTCACGCGGGCCGGGTCGAGAGCGCCGGGACTCTGGAACTCCAAGTGGGGTCTCAAGTGTTCACCTGGAGCACTGAAGCCCTTCGCAGGATCTATTCAGAAGCCATTCCCCGCCGGATGCAGCACCCGGACGTGGATCGTGTGGTGGGAGAGTAAGTATGTGCGGAATCATCGGCGTTTCCGGGATCCCCGACGCGGCCCGGCTCACCTATCTCGGTCTCTATGCCTTGCAGCACCGGGGCCAGGAGAGCGCCGGGATTGTAGCCATTGACCGGGACGGGACCGCCCGGTCGCACCGGGGTATGGGCCTGGTTTCGGAGAACTTCGACGACGAGATTCTGGCCGCGCTACCGGGCGACGTCGCGGTGGGCCACACCCGTTACTCGACCACCGGCAGCACCGTGCTGGCCAACGCCCAGCCCTGCAACGT
>CAZASU010000230.1:0-1602 GCA_964487785.1 uncultured Gemmatimonadaceae bacterium
CATGCCCCGCTGCAGCGTCACCCGTCGGGTGCACTTCAATGCCGCGCACCGTCTTCACAACCCCCGGTTTTCGGACCAGTGGAACCGGGAGACATTCGGGGAGTGCAGCAATCCGAATTTTCACGGGCACAACTATGAGCTGGAGCTGACCGTCGAGGGCGAGATCAACCCGGAGACGGGCTACGTCATGGACCTCAACAAGCTGAAGGAGCTGGCTCAAGAGCGTCTCCTCCGGCACCTGGATCACAGGAATCTGAATCTCGACGTGCCCTGGTTCGCGTCGCTGAATCCCACCTCCGAGAACATCGCGCTGGTCTGCTGGCGCGAGCTCCGTCCGGCCGTTCCGGCCGAGCTGGCACTGCGTCTACGCCTTTGGGAGACACCGAGGAACTATGTCGACTATGAAGGCGCCTAAAGCCCCGGCACCGCACCTGGCGCCCTTTGCCGACAAGGTGCGGGAGATCCTGGCCGCGTTGGGAGAAAATCCGGGTCGGGAGGGGCTGCTCAAGACCCCGGAACGGGTCGAGGACTCCCTGCAGTTCCTCACCCAGGGATACCGGATGACGGTCGAGGAGGTGATCGGCGAGGCGGTGTTCGAAGAGACGCACCAGAGCATGATCATGGTCAGGGACATCGAGCTCTACTCGCTGTGCGAACACCACCTGTTGCCGTTCTTCGGCCGGGCGCATGTGGCGTACATTCCGAACGGGAAGATCCTGGGGCTCTCGAAGGTGGCCCGAATCGTGGACGTTTTCGCGCGGCGGCTCCAGGTACAGGAGCGGCTGACCGATCAGATCGCCGATGCCATCATGGACGTGCTGAAGCCCACCGGCGTGGGCGTCGTGATCGAGGCGGCCCACTTCTGCATGATGATGCGTGGAGTGGAGAAGCAGAACTCGCGAACGGTGACGAGCGCCTTGCGGGGCATCTTCCGGGACGACTCGAAGACCCGGGACGAGTTCCTGCGCCTGGCACACGGGGGCCGACTCTCCGAGTGACCCAGCTCGCCGGTCGGGTGGCCCTGGTCACCGGGGCCTCTCGCGGGATCGGCGCCGCCGTGGCGGCCGCCCTGGCCGAAGAAGGGGCCCACGTGATCCGGGTGGCGCGAAGCCTGACCGAATCCACCGCGGAGCGGACCCAGGACATCCCCTGCGATCTGACCGATCCGAATCAGGTGAGCCGGCTCGGATCTCGCGTCATCGCGCAACACGGCCCACCAGACATCGTGGTGAGCAACGCGGGGGCGTTCCTGCTGCGGACGCTCGAGGCCACGGACGCAGAAGATCTGGAGGTGCAGCTGGCCGTCAACGTCCGGGCGCCGTTCTACGTGGCCAAGGCATTCCTGCCCGCGATGCGGGAGGCGGGGCAGGGATCGTTCATCAGCGTCGGGAGCGTGGCCGATCACGTCGGCTTTCCCGAGAATGCGGCGTATGCCGCCAGCAAGTACGGACTCCGTGGCCTGCATGAGACGCTGCTGGCGGAGTACCGGGGAACCGGAGTCCGGCTGACGCTGGTGTCCCCTGGTCCGACGGACACCGCGGTATGGGATCCGGTCGATCCCGACAATCGTCCCGGCTTCATTCCCCGGGCCGACATGCTCCG
>CAZASU010000230.1:1702-3165 GCA_964487785.1 uncultured Gemmatimonadaceae bacterium
GGATGGGGGGTGCACGTCCTCACCGTGGCCCGTGACCCGCGCGGCTCCATCTGGGTCGGGACCTACGGACACGGGATCTACCGTCTCCCGGCCGGAGCCCAGACCTGGGAAGCCATCCGCCACGACACCACCGCCACTTCGATATCCTGGGATTTCGTCCAGGCGCTCGGATTCGGGGCCCGGGGTCAGATCTGGTATGGCACGATCGGGAACGGCTGGGGGCTCTCCACCGATGGCGGCGCGACCTGGAAGAACTGGACCTACAAGCAGCTGGGCCCGGAATGGCAGTATGTGGCCCCCTCAGGCATCGTCGTGCGGGGTGACACCACCTTGATCGGGACGGCCGACGGCCTCCAACTGACCACCAACGATGGTGCTACCTGGACTGCCCTGACCGATGCCGCCGGCCCTCCGGCGCGGGGACCGGCCGATACCGCTTACCCGGTGCTTCGGAGTGAGTATGTCCGGCGGGTCGCCCCGGACCGCCGGGGCTGGAACGTCTCCACCCTTCGAGGGAGCCAGCGGCTTCGCCGTAGCCCCACCGGCTGGGAAGGCCCCACCCTCACGGCGGCCGCGTTCCCTCCGCCGAATGCGCTGCTCATCGGCACCAAACTGATCCGGGGCACCCAGTGCGGCCTCCGCCCCAACTCCGATACCTTGCCCTGCCTCCGTCAGCCGGGCCCACCGGCCGAGCCACCTCGGGCACCGCTCACCACCTGGTTCCGGCGTCCCATCGCGCTGACCGACAATAGCTTCATCGACCAGACCTACCGTTACGGGTCGACCATGGGCGGCAACTTCCAGCAGCACCAGGGTGTCGAGTTCAACAATCCGGACGGGACGCCTGTCCTGGCCATCGGGTCGGGGACGGTGGTATACGCCGGACCCGCCGAAGCGGGGGCACTGACGGTCACCATCCGCCACGACACCCCGGTCACCGCCAACGGCAAGCGTTATCGGGTCTTCTCGACCTACTACCACAACTCCGCCCTGAGCGCGAAGCTGGGCCGCAAGGTGGCGAAGGGCGCGGTGATCGCCCGGGTGGGGAACACGGGACGCGCGACGAACGACCACCTGCATCTGGAGATCTCCGCCTCGCCCAGCGATTCGATCGGTCTCGTGGTGGATTCACTGCAGCGCTTTCCGCCGTACACCAGCAATCCGGAGCTATGGATCGAGCCGCTTCCCAATACCGGAATCGTGGCGGGACAGGTATTCGACAGCGCCGGAGCTCCCGTTCCTCAGGCACGGGTGTACGGCATCACCAAGCGCGATCCCGTGGACACCCCGTATTCCTTCGCCGAGACGTATGGCGACAAGGCCCACCCGCATCCGCTGTATGGTGAGCACTTCGCCGTCAGCGACGTGCCGCCGGGAACCTTCGTGATGGGAACCGAGATCGACGGCAAGAAGGTGTTTCGGCAGGTGACGGTCGAGCCGGGGAAGCTGACCTGGGTGGTGTT
>CAZASU010000231.1:0-3154 GCA_964487785.1 uncultured Gemmatimonadaceae bacterium
AATGAAGAATGTCATGTCGGTCGATGTGGAGGACTGGTTCTGCGTCTACAACCTGAGCCGGTTGATTCCGTATGCCGACTGGGACAAGTACGAATCGCGGGTGGAGCGCAACACCCTGCGATTGCTGGACATGTTTCGGAGGCACGGAGTGGAAGCAACGTTCTTCGTGCTTGGCTGGGTGGCGGACCGGTTTCCGGACCTGGTGAGGGAGATAGAACGGCAGGGACACGAGGTAGCGACGCACGGGTACTCGCACCGCCTCCTGACGTTCATGCAGCCAGAGGAGTTCCGCGCGGATTTGCAGCGCTCGCTGGAGGTGCTGGCCAGGGCCACCAGCCAGGAGGTCCGTGGGTTCCGGGCACCGTCCTTCTCGCTGACACGAAAGACCCTCTGGGCGGTGGATATCTTGAAGGCGAGCGGCGTTCAATACGACTCGTCGGTGTTTCCGGTCGCGTTCCACCCCGAGTACGGCATCCCCGATTCGAAGCTGGCGCCGCATGAGCTGGCCGAGGGTCTGACGGAGCTGCCCATGGGTGTCGCCGAAGTGTTGGGGCGGAGGATTCCCTGTAGCGGCGGCGGATATTTCCGCCTGTATCCCTATTCGGTAACACGGCACTTGATGCGGAAGTGCAACGAGGCGGGGCGGCCGGTGATCTTCTACCTGCATCCCTGGGAGGCCGATCCTTCGCAGCCTCGAGTGAAAGGGTTGCCCTGGTGGAAGCGATTCCGTCATTACAACAACCTGGAAAAGACCGAGGAGCGACTGGAGCGGTTGTTGGGCGATTTTTCGTTTACCTCGGCGCGAAAGCTCCTGGCTGCCCGTGACGTTCTGACCCGGCTGGCATGACGGCTCCGATTCCCTTTAGCATATCAGGCTGGAGATCCTCAGAATGAACGCCGACAAGCTCCATGAGTGTTTCAGCCGCGCCCTCGGGATTCCTCGAGAGCGCGTCACCGACGATCTTGCCTACAACACCCTCAAGGAGTGGGACTCCGTCGGCCACATGGCGCTGGTGGTGGAGCTCGAGGGGGAGTTCGACGTCATGTTCGATACCGACGACATCCTGGGCATGAGCACTGTGGCCAAGGCCCGTGAGATTCTGACCCGGTACGGCGCGAGCTTCGATGCTGCTTGAAGGCCGCGTCGCGCTGGTCACCGGCGCCAGCCGCGGCATCGGCGCCGCGATCGCTCGTGCCTTCGCTGCCGAAGGCGCCACCCTGCTGCTGTGCGCCCGCAGCGAGGGCGTGGACACCTTGGCGCGGGAGCTGGACACGGCGCAGCGTCCGGCACGCCCGATGCGGGGCGACATCAGCGACTCCGCGTTCGTGCGGGAGCTGATCGGATCGGTCCGCAAGGAGCATGGCCATCTGGACGTGCTGGTGAACAACGCCGGCATCCTCCGACAGGGGCTGATCGGCATGACCTCCACCGACCAGATGCGGGAGATGTTGGACGTCAACGTGCTCGCGATCATGACGCTCACCCAGTATGCCACACGCGTGATGGACCCCCAGCGGTTCCCCAGCATCGTAAACCTGGCGTCTATCGCCGGTACCCAGGGCATGGAGGGCGTCACCGCCTATTCGGCGTCAAAGGCGGCAGTGGTGGGTTACACGCTGTCCTGCGCCAAGGAGCTGGCGCCGAAGGGCATCCGCGTGAACGCTATCGCACCCGGCTTCATCGACACCGACATGGTGCGTGGGGTGTCGGCCGACTGGTACGAGCGCCGGATACAGAGCATCCGCATGGGCCGCATCGGGACCCCCGAGGACGTCGCGGGCGTGGCCGTGTTCCTGGCCTCCTCCCTGTCGAGCTACGTGACAGGCCAGGTGATCGGTGTCGATGGGGGCATGACGTCGTGATCGACGCCGTGTTGCGGCACCGTGACAACCGCCTGGCGTTGGTCGCACCGTCACAGGGCGCCAGCCTCACCTACGCCGAGTTGGGCCCCCGGGTGGACGAGGTGGCCGAGCGGTTGCGCGGAGCACTCCGGGAACGCCGGCTGGTGTTCCTGGCGCCGGGACCGGATATCCAGGCCGTGCTGCTCTACCTGGGCTGCCTGCGCGCGGGGCTGCCGGTGTGTCTGGCCGAGCCTCAGCCGGAACCCTTGGCGCGCCTGTCCCGAGCCTACCGGCCTGCGCTGGTGCTCGTTCCGGAGACGCTGGCGACGCCGGAAGGCTGGATAGCCGGCGCCTCACCGGTGCCGGGCTACGTAGCCGCGCTCGACCAGCGGTCCGCGGAGCAGGCGCTCCATCCGCAGCTGGCGCTCCTACTCACCACCTCAGGCTCGACCGGGAGCCCCAAGCTGGTCCGGCTTACCGCTCGCAATCTGGAAGCGAACGCCGCCGCCATCGCCGAGTATCTGGGTCTCGGGCCCGGAGAGCGGGCCGTCCAGAGCCTGCCCATGCACTATAGCTACGGCCTGTCCGTGCTCAACTCTCATCTCGTCGCCGGTGGCACGGTGGTGTTGACGCCGCATTCGTTCATGCGGCCGGAGTTCTGGCGCGACGTGGACGAGCAGCGCGCCACCTCCTTCGCCGGGGTGCCGTACATGTACGAGACGCTCCACCGGTTGCGGTTCGACCCGGCCCGCCACCCCACGCTCCGGACCTTCACCCAGGCCGGGGGAGCGCTGCGCCGCGACCTGATCGCCCACTTCCACGCCCGCGCCACCGGGGCCGGCGCACGACTCGTCGTCATGTACGGTCAGACCGAGGCTACGGCGCGCATCAGCTACGTGCCGCCGGAGCGCCTGGGCGAGAAAATCGGCTCCATCGGCGTCCCCATTCCCGGCGGCCGGCTGCGCCTCGAGCCCCTCGAGAGCGGGGAAGGCTCCGCCACTGAGCTAGTATGTGAGGGCGACAACGTGATGATGGGGTACGCCGAGTCTCCGGCCGACCTGGCACTGGGCGACGTCCAGCACGGGCTCCTGCGCACAGGCGATCTGGCCACCGTGGACGACGACGGCTATTACACCGTGGTCGGGCGGCTCAAGCGGTTCGCCAAGCTGTTCGGCCGGCGGGTGAGCCTGGAGGACGTGGAGCGTGAGCTGGAGTCGGTGTTCCCGGTACACGCCATCGCGACCGATGCCGGCGAACGGCTCGCGGTGCACGTTGCCGTGGACGGCACAGTCGGGGACGCGGATCTGGTGGC
>CAZASU010000232.1:0-3143 GCA_964487785.1 uncultured Gemmatimonadaceae bacterium
CGACCCACTGCATGTGGTGCGGCCGGCCCAGCGTGGTCGAGGCCGTGTGGGCGAAAGCGTATTGAGCGGGGCAGCGGGGCGGGAGCCCTCTGGGCGGGTGGGCAGCGGGACAGCCACTGCAACCGATCGCCTCTTTGCAGATGCCGGACTGGAGCGTCGAGGGGAGCGGCTCTGTCTCGGCGATGTATCGCTCACGGAGATTGCGAAGGAAGTAGGTACCCCGGCCTACGTGTACAACGCGGAGGCAATACGCGGCCGTTACCGCTCGCTGGACCGGGCGCTGGGCTCGCTGCCGCACAGGATCTGTTTCGCCGTAAAGGCTAACAGCAATCTCGCGGTGCTCCGGATCCTCAGAGACCTCGGTGCGGGAGCCGACATCGTGTCCTCGGGCGAGATGGCACGCGCGCTGGCGGCTGGCTTCGCGCCCGACCAGATCGTCTTCAGCGGGGTGGGGAAGACCGCGCCGGAGCTGCGCTCTGCTATCCGCACGGGAGTCGGCCACCTCAACGTCGAGTCACCGGAAGAGCTGGAGCTGGTCGGCCGTATCGCCGAGGCGGAGGCAGCTCAGGTGCGCGTTGGCATCCGGGTCAATCCCGACGTCACCACCGAGACCCACCCTTATATCTCCACCGGCAAGAGCGGGATCAAGTTCGGCGTCCCCACCGACCAGGTCGTCCCCGCGGCTGAGTACATCCTCGGCCACCCCCGGCTGGAGCTCACCACGCTGGCAATGCATCTGGGCAGTCAGCTGGTGGACACCGAGCCGTTCCGCCAGGGAATCGACCGCCTGATCGATCTGGTCGAGCGCCTGGGCCGAGCGGGAGTAGCCACCCTGCGCGTCCTCGACATCGGCGGGGGCCTCGGCATCCGGTACTCGGATGAGCGCTCGATGGACCCGGCGGCGTTTGCCGATGCGGTGGTGCCGCTGCTTGCCCCTACCGGCCTCACGATCTATCTCGAGCCGGGCCGATTCCTCGTGGGTAGCGCCGGTGTGCTCCTCACCCGGGTCCTCTACCGAAAGCACTCGGGCGGGAAAGAGTTTGTGGTGGTGGATGCCGGCATGAACGACCTGGTGCGGCCGAGCCACTACCAGGCTTACCACGAGATCGTGGAGCTGGTGGAGCAGGGGCGGCCGGCCATCTGCGCCGACGTCGTCGGCCCGGTGTGCGAGACCGGTGATTTCCTGGCCCTGGACCGGACCCTCCCCGGCCTCGAGGCTGGAGATGCCTTGGCGGTGCTCGGCGCCGGCGCCTACGGCTTCGTCATGGCCTCCAACTACAACAGCAGGCCGCGGCCGCCGGAGGTGGTGGTGGAAGGCGCCAAGTGGTACCTGGCAAGACCACGCGAAACAGTCGAGGAGTTGTTTCGCACTGAAAGGTTGTCACCCTGACAGCAAGCCATCACGACGGCATCCTGATCATCGACTTCGGCTCCCAGTACACCCAGCTGATCGCCCGGCGGGTGCGGGAGGCTCACGTGTACTGTGAGATCCACCCCCCGACGCGCACCGTCGACTGGATCCGGGACTGGAAGCCGAAAGGGATCATTCTCTCGGGTGGGCCCAATTCGGTGTACGGTGAGAACGTTCCCACCGCCGATCCGAAGCTGCTGGAGCTGAACACTCCCGTGCTCGGCCTCTGCTACGGAATGCAGCTGATGGCCCATCTGTCCGGCGGCAACGTCACCCGGGCCAGCCGCCGGGAGTACGGCCGCGCGAATGTGCGGGTCGAAGGGGGACGGTTGTTCCGAGGCTTTGGGGCCGGCGAGGAAACACCGGTGTGGATGAGCCATGGCGACCACGTGGATGTACCGCCGCCCGGCTACAAGGTGACCGCATCGAGCAAGAACTCACCCATCGCGGCGATCGAGCACATCAAGCGCCCCCTCTTCGGCGTGCAATTCCATCCCGAGGTGGCCCACACCCCCCGTGGCGGCGAGATCCTCGACAACTTCCTCTTCGAAGTCTGTGGCTGCGCGCCGGACTGGACGCCGGGCCACTTCGTCGAGAGCGAGATCGTACGCATCCAGGAGACGGTGGGGTCCAGCGGGCGGGTGATCTGCGGCCTCTCGGGCGGGGTGGACTCCTCGGTAGCCGCAGTGCTGGTGCACCGGGCTGTGGGCGACCGGCTCACCTGTATTTTCGTGGATCACGGTCTGCTGCGGCTTCACGAGCGCGATCAGGTAGAACAGACTTTTCGCCGGCACCTGGGTATCGACCTGCGAGTGGTGGACGCACGCGAGCACTTTCTGAACCGGTTGTCCGGCGTCACCGATCCGGAGGAGAAACGCCGGCGCATCGGCCACGCGTTCATCGATGTCTTCGAGGCCGAGGCGAAAACGGTTGGCAAGGATGTGGGATTCCTGGTGCAAGGCACCCTGTATCCTGACGTCATCGAGTCGCTCTCCCCGATGGGTGGCCCATCGGTCACCATCAAGACCCACCACAACGTCGGCGGCTTGCCCGAGCGGTTGCCGTTCAAGCTCCTGGAGCCGCTGAGAGAGCTCTTCAAGGACGAGGTGCGCCAGGTCGGCCGTGAGCTCGGGCTTCCCGAGGAGATGGTGGGACGGCACCCGTTTCCGGGCCCGGGCCTCGCCATCCGCATTCTGGGCGACGTCACCCCCGGGAATCTCGATATCCTCCGGCGGGCGGATCACATCTATACCGAGGAGATCCGGGCGGCGGGGCTCTACGACGACATCTGGCAGGCGTTCGCGGTGCTGCTCCCCATCCGCTCCGTGGGGGTGCAGGGCGACGGTCGCACCTACGATCAGGTCGTTGCCCTCCGGGCGGTCACCAGCCGGGACGGGATGACCGCCGACTGGTTTCCCTTTCCGCCGGAGGTCCTGGCCCGGGTGTCCGACCGCATCGCCAACGAGGTGGATGGAGTCAATCGGGTGGTGTACGACGTGAGTTCGAAGCCGCCGGCGACGATCGAGTGGGAGTAGTTACACCCCCTTCTCCTCCAGGAGGCGAAGCAACTCGTCCGGTGACCTGATGCTGGCCATGCGATCGGGTACGTCCGGCTCCTTGGCAAACTGGGCAATCTTGCCCAGGACGGGCAGGTATTGATTCGAGATTTCGAGCGGTGGGGCCATGATGAGGAAAAAGCTGAATACCGGCTTGCCGTCGATGGCCTGAAACT
>CAZASU010000233.1:0-3140 GCA_964487785.1 uncultured Gemmatimonadaceae bacterium
GCTCCGGAGGCAAGCGCTCTATCCAACTGAGCTACGGACCCTGGGGTTTGGGTCGGGAAAACTGGCCTCCCGCGGTGGTTTCCGCAACCGCTGCCGCTCGCCCGGAAGCCAGACCGGCTCACCATCGATCCCCTCCGGTACATCGACACTCAGCCAGTCGAGCATGGCGGGAAAGAGGTCCACGGTTCGAACCGGTCCCGACGGTATCGGCTGACTGGACCACACCGGCGTCTGCATGTGAGCCCGGATCAGACTGCCATGGCCGGCCCGATGCTCCGGCACCTCGAACCGAGCTCGGAAGTCGTATCCCTCCCTCGCAATCACCAGCAAATCACCGGACCGCTGGGTCCGGAACTGGTCCATCAGATGGAAGGCCGCGTCCGGGAACGGGCTATCCCAGGTGGCCTCGAGCCACTCCCGGGCGGAGGCGGTCCACGGGCCTCCGAGCAGGAGCGGGTCTCCCGAGAGCGGCTGGTAGGCGACGTTGCCACTCCGGCTCGAGAGCCGCGCCGAGCCCTGCTCGCTCTCGAGCCAGATGCCGCCGCTCTCGGATTCGGCGGCGACAAATGCCACCGATGGCTCGCGAACCAGCGTGGCGATCAGATCTCCCCGGCTGCCGAACGCGGCCGGACGGCGCAGGCGCTCTATCGGCCAGCGGTCTGCCCGCGGGACCCCCGGGCGCGCGTAGACCATGGCGGACCCGTTGCCCGCCACCATCACGGCCGCCCTGGGCCGGCGTTCCCAGACAATGGGGTGCGAGAGCGTCGGAACGCCATGGGCCCGAAACCAATCGGCCAGGTCCAGGTGAGTATGCACCTGCGACGCCCCGTGATCGCTCACCAGCAGAATGAGGCTCTTTTCCAGCTCCTCTCTCAGCTGAAGCCGGCGCCGCAGACGGCCAACCGTTTCGTCCACCCTTGTAAGCGCGCGGTGGACCGGGGCCGAGTGGGACCCCGACTGGTGGGTGTAGCCGTCCACGGCTGGGAACTGGGCAAAGACAAAGCGCCAGCCGTTGTCCACCGCCCGGAGCAGATGCCGGGACACGGCATCGTCCGAGGGCTGATGCCACATGGCCACGTGGGCCAGCGATCCCCACACTTGCCGCTCCAGCCGGGATGGATCTCTCTCGCCCGTCAGCCCCCGGGCGACCGGGGTGAAGATTCCTACGCTCTCGGGTACCAGCTCGAATATGGTGCGGACGTCGGGCCGGATGTCGCCATCCAGCATCGGCGCCTGATAGCCGCAGTAGCTTCGGATGGCGTCTCGGTCACGCCACCAGCGTCCCCGGTAGGCGGTGCGATCCAGCCACCGGATGGAGGGGACGTCACAGTGGCCTGGGGTACAGCCGGTCAGAAACGGCAGGTACGCCACGCTGGTCGTCGAGGGGAAGCCGGTGATCGCCTGGGTCCGTCCCCCGGCCTTCAGCATCGCCGCGATATGGGGGAGGTCGCCGGCTGCAAGCCGGGCCTCGGCGACGTCGGGGCGCAGCCCATCCACTAGGAGCAAGAAGCAGCGGGTCATGCTTCCTCCGGCATCGCCGCGTCGGTGCTCCGGGTACTGGCCGGTTCCGGCTGCGAGCGGTTCATGCGCCGGGCCCCCCTCACGCCCAATGCGAGTATCAGCAGGCTCGCCAATACGATCCACGGTCCCGGTATGGGTATCGCCGCCCCCACCAGCACCAGACCCGTATAGCGGGCCCCACGGCCGAGGATGACGGACAGCTGGTACTTCCACAGCGGGTAGACCGCGAGCACGGCAAGGATTCGCATGGGATAGTGGGGAACGAGCGGCAGCACACAGGTGAGCACGAGCGACCAGAACGGCGCCTTACGATACCAGCGCAGCGACCATTGAGTGAACCGGTGGTTCCGGAACGCACGGGTGCCGTCGCGGGCCAGCATGCGCGCCAGCAGTTCCATGTTCCACGCCTCGATGAGCAAGGTCGCCCCGACGGCGATAGGCACAATTACCCAGAGCGGGTGCCGCGCACCGAGATAGACGACGGCGCCATCGTAGGGCAGGGGCGCGAGCGAGTTTCCCAGAAAGGTGAACGGCACGAAGTAGGACAGCCGGGACCAGTCAGGTACGGCCTCGGCCACGATCAGCGCGGCCAGACTGATCCCCAGCATGATGCCGGGGAGGATCCAGGGGGAGCGCTCGGGCACGCGGAGCGGTGCGGAGATGGACGGGAGTGGCGTCAAGAAGGGGAAGCTAGGCAGCGCCGACCTGAGGCGGAAGCCACGTGTCGAACTGGACACACGCCGGAGCGAGGCCGAGGGGGTCCAAGCTTCTCTATCACACTAGATGCCCGGTCTTGGCGGCCGGGCTTTTCATTCCATACCCCAAGGAGCGGGTCATCAGTCACCACGCAGGGCACGACCACGCCCCATTCACCGTAAAGGTGAATGAGGCGTGATTTACAACGATCGGGGCGCCGGGATTTGAACCCGGGACCTCCTGCTCCCAAAGCAGGCCGAGAAGGTACACGGATTCTACAAGTTGTTGAACCTACGCGCTGTCCCGGGCATCGGCGTTGCGGTTCAAGAGCGATTCGGACGCTAATTTGGCGAGAAACTCACAACAGAACTCACAACACTCGAATGCGGCCGCCTCCGCCATTTCCGAGGGCTGGAATGCGCGCACCTCGCTGATCGAGGACGTGCTCGGCCGCCACTACCGGCGGCACTACTAAAAAGTGTTACCTATGTCCTTGGACTGTTTTGTCACCTATGTCCTTGACTGCTCATCCACCCTCCCGCTCAACCATGTCGCTTGAAGTACTGCACCGCCCGCTCATGCTTCTCGGCCGCCGCTCGGGTCTTGAACGTGCCGAGATTCCGACGCCTGCCGGTCTTGGGATCCTTCTTCTTCGAGTAGAGCCGATACTCGCCCGAGGCTAGCTTCCGAATCATCCTGAGCTCCCTTCTCGTGCACCCGGCGAAACGATCGCAGTGCGTCCGTCTAACGGTCGCGTTCAGTTGCGCGCGGAGCGCGTCAACTGCAACGCGGTGTTGGGCGGCCTGTGTTGTGTGATAGCGCCTTGCACCAGTCGGGCAACTTACTTTTTTCCGAAGATGGCCCAGCTGAGTAGAATGCCGATGCCGAGGGTAAGCAAGGTGGGTATCCACATCCAACTGATA
>CAZASU010000234.1:0-3134 GCA_964487785.1 uncultured Gemmatimonadaceae bacterium
CTTCCAGATGTTCGGTCATGTGCCGTGCGTCTTTAGATCCCTTGCGGGGCGCGGCGACTAGTACCGCACGCTCGATAGGATCGCGGACCGGAATCATTGGTCGGATAGAGGGACCTTCCTTGTCATTGAGATTTTCCCGGAATCGCGATGTTTGCGCCCGAGCAACTGCACGCGGACACTCATAGGGTCCCTCCAAACAGGGGTCGTCATCATCCAAATATAGTCACTGCCTGGATTGGACGATGGCGCCCTTCGAGGTACCGGACCGTGCGCGGGGTCACAGCCGGTTGTCACCCCGAGAACCGTAGGGGCGACGCGTGCGTCGCCTGCGGGGTTTAGGGATGCGGATTCCGCTGGGCGAGGCACGCCTCGCCCCTACCTATTCCTCAGGGGTCTTCTCCCCGCTTTTCAGCTTGGCCCACCACTCCAGCCGCTCGGCGATCTTCTTCTCGTGCCCGAATGCGCCCGGGGTGTAAAATGTCTGGCCCCGGAGCGCGTCAGGCAGATATTCCTGGGGGAGATAGGCGTCCGGTGAGTCGTGTGCGTAGCGGTAGCCCTGGTGGTAGCCCAATTCCTTCATGAGTGGAGTCGGGGCGTTCCGAATGTGGAGCGGTACCGGAGCAGCCGGCGTCTCGCGGGCGGCCTCCAGTGCGGCACCGAGTGCGACCTTGGCGCTGTTCGACTTGGGGGCGGTAGCCAGATAGATGGTCATCTCGGCCAGGGGGAGGTAGCCCTCTGGCGGGCCCAGCATGTGAAACGCGTCGCGGGCGGCAACCGCGATAATGAGGGCGTTGGGATCGGCCAGGCCGACATCTTCCGCCGCCATCGCGATGGCCCGGCGAAAGAGGGTCATTGGGTCCTCCCCACCGTCCAGCATTCGCGCCATCCAGTAGAGCGCGCCCTGGGGATCGCTCCCCCGCAGGGCCTTGTGGTAGGCGGAGAGCAGGTTGAAGTGCTCCTCGCCGGCCTTGTCGTAGCGGGCGAATCGTTTCTGCATCGCCTCACGGGCTGTGTCGACGGTGACCGTCCCTCCCTCACCGACGTGCAACGCGGCGGCTTCGAGCACGGTCAGGGCACGCCGGGCGTCTCCGTCGGCTTCGACCGCCATGAGGGTCAGCGCGGCAGGCTCCACCGTCAGCCGTGAGCCGCCCAGCCCACGCTCGGTGTCGGCGAGGGCACGCTGAAGCAGGAGCCCGATGGCTTCCGGACTGAGCGGCTGGAGGACGAACACTCGGGTCCGCGAGAGCAGCGCGCCGATCACCTCGAAGCTGGGATTCTCGGTGGTGGCGCCGATCAGGGTGATGGTGCCGTCCTCCGCGGGCGGGAGCAGGCTGTCCTGCTGCGCCTTGTTCAGCCGATGAATCTCGTCCACGAACATGATGGTCTGCTCGCCACCGGACTCGAGCCGCTCCCGCGCCTCGGTGACGATTTCCCTGATGCGCGGCACCCCTTCGGTCACTGCGCTGAACGGCACGAAGACCCGCTCGGTGGAGGTGGCCACGAGGTGCGCCAGCGTGGTCTTCCCGCTTCCCGGCGGACCCCAGAAGATCATCGAGCCGGGCGCACCCCGCTCGATGGCATCGCGGAGCGGCTTCCCGGCGCCCAGCAAGTGCTCCTGTCCCACGAACTCATCCAGGGTCGCCGGGCGCATCCGCGCCGCCAGCGGCCGAGTCTCGCGGCCGGCGGTGAAGAGCGAGCTTTGGCGGGAGGACCGTTTTCGGGGCATCTACCTCAACCACCCTTCCAGCAGGAGCTCCGTGAGGAAGAATCCCACGGCTCCCCCGACGAATGACAGGCCCGAGAGCCAGCCCCGCTTGGCCTGGAACTCCGGTACCAGGTTGGAGGCCGCCACGTACAAGGTCACCCCTCCGGACAGCGCCAGTCCGTGGCGGGCAAGCGGTCCGATCTGCTCGGTCAGCAGGACGCCGAGCACGGTGGCCCCGCCGAGTATGGCGGCGGCACCGATGGCCCGACCGCGACTCTGGCCGCCGGCCACCATCACGCTCGCAATGGTCACCCCTTCCGGCAGCTTGTGCAGCAACACCGCCAGAAACAGGAGGATGCCCAGCCGGCCCGACACCAGAAATCCACTCGCAATGGCCACGCCGTCGAAGAAGGTGTGGAGAGTCAAGCCGAGAAGTGCCGAATTGCCGGCCCCCGGGCTCAGCCGGTGGGTTTCCTCGCCGAAGTGGAAGTGGGGAGTGAAGACGTGCTGGGCCAGGTGTACGGCGAAGTATCCCACCAGCACATAAATCGCCGCACTCGGCGAGTCCTTCAGTACCTCGGGCAGCACTCCCAGCACGGTGACCGCGAGCATGAATCCGGCGCCGAACGCGAGACAGGCATCGATGAGCCGGAGGCCGCGCCGCAGATGCCGGACGACGGCCAGCGCACCGATCACATTGCCCAGTGCCGCCGCCGCGGCGAACCCGAGCGGACTCATCGGCTCTCCCGCGCAATCGCGAGCAGCGCCTCGCGGGTATTGAGTGTGGGATCCTCGAGTACCCGGTCGAGCAGCGTGGCGAGCGTCTCCCCGATGCGGGGACCCTGGATTCCCAGCTCCTGAAGATCGGTCCCGTGGATGGCGAGGTCGGCGCGAGTCAGCGGATCTCCCCGCCGGCCTATCTCCACCATTGCCGCGCCCCACGGCACCTGGCCACCGTGCCGGAGGGCCCAGAGCGCCGACAAGTCGGCAGCGGCGGGGCCGACCGCGGCCAGCCAGCGGCGCACCGCCAGCTGGTCCAGGGCAGGAGGCTCCTCGGGGCCTCGTTCGAGTCCTGCAGCCCGCGCGATCTCCGCGTTGGACGCCTTGAGCCGGCGAAGTACTGCCGCGGGACTGGCGCAGACCAGCGCCGTGAGCAGCACGGGATCCCGGTCGCCGAGCGGAGGGTCCGGATACGCCTTCTGCGAGGGCCCCGCGACCTCCAGCTCGGGCAGCCACACCCGCGCCGCGCCGACACGCACCCACAGCATCAGCAGCTGAGTCACCGAGCGGGCGGTGCGGAGACTCTTGAACCATTCGTCGCGCACCCGCTCGGCCGACAGCCCGCTCAAGCCGGGCGCGGCGGCACTGGCCGCCTCCCAGGTGAGCGGGTCGATGGTGAAGTCGAACCGGGCGGCAAAGCGGATGGCCC
>CAZASU010000235.1:0-3113 GCA_964487785.1 uncultured Gemmatimonadaceae bacterium
CTCGATGCCAAGACCGGCAAAGAGCTGTGGAAGGTGAAGAACGCCGACTACAAGCAGGGCTCCACCATGACCAACGCCCCCATCGTGATCAAGGACATCGTCATCGCCGGTATCTCGGGCGGTGAGTTCGGCGTCCGTGGCCGGGTGACGGCGTACGGTGTCAACGACGGCAAAGAGGTCTGGCGCGGGTACAGCACCGGCCCGGATAGCGAAGTCCTCATCGAGGGCGACGTCAACGCCAACTATCCCTCGCACAAGGGGAAGGACCTCGGGGTCTCGACCTGGCAGGGCGACGAGTGGAAGCGGGGCGGCGGTACCACCTGGGGCTGGTACTCCTATGACCCCGAGCTGAACCTCTTCTACTACAGCACCGGGAACCCGGGCTCGTGGAACCCCGACCAGCGGCCGGGCGACAACAAGTGGTCCATGACCATCTTCGCCCGCAACCCGGACAACGGGAAGGTGAAGTGGGGCTACCAGATGACGCCGCACGATGAGTGGGACTACGATGGCGTCAACGAGAACATCCTCTTCGAGAGCGGCGGGAAGAAGCTGCTGGCGCACTTCGATCGTAACGGCTTCGGCTATACCCTCGACCGCACCAACGGCAAGGTCCTGGTGGCGCAGCCCTATGGTCCGGTCAACTGGGCCAAGCGGGTCGATCTGACCACCGGCGTGCCGGAGAAGGATCCGAAGTACGGCACCACCTCGAAGAAGAACACCGAGGGGATCTGCCCCGCGGCGATCGGCTTCAAGGATCAGCAGCCTGCGGCCTACTCGCCGATCACCGGGCTCTTCTACGTCCCCGCGAACCACATCTGCATGGACTACGAGGGCGTCGAAGTGAAGTACACCGCCGGTCAGCCGTACGTCGGCGCGATCGTGCGGATGTTCCCCGGCCCCGGCGGGCACCGTGGCAACTTCATTGCCTGGGACCCGATGAAGGGCAAGGCCGTGTGGTCGAACAAGGAGAACCTCGCCGCCTACGGCGGGGCGCTCACCACGGCTGGTGGCCTGGTCTTCTACGGCACCATGGAAGGCTGGCTCAAGGCGCTTGATGCCAAGACCGGCAAGAGCCTGTGGCAGTTCAAGACCCCGTCGGGCATCATCGGCAATCCGATGACCTACAACGCGCCGGATGGCCAGCAGTACCTGGCCGTGCTCTCGGGCATCGGTGGCTGGGCCGGCATCGGCGTGGCCGCGGGCATCGGCGCGGAAGATCCCACTGCCGGTCTCGGCGCGCTCGGCGCATTCGGTGACGCGGGGAACTTCAGCAACCAGGGCGGCGTGCTGACCGTCTTCGCGCTCAAGAATCCCTGGCCCGCTCGCAAGTAACACAGCAGAAACCTGAGGCCGGAGGGTATACCTCCGGTCCAAAGGGCAGTAAATTCAAGCATGAGAACGGCGCCGGGGTGCTGCTCGCTCCGGCGCCGTTCGTTCCACGGAGCCCGTCTTCCGGCGGCGTACACCGGCTGGCGACCCCCCTACCTGACCTGAAGGTCATGACCTACCAGCGATCGTCCCTCGGCTTGACGGGCTTTCTCCTCCTCGTCGCCTTCGGTGCCCCACTTCAGGAGGCTCAGGCGCAGCTACGCCCCGGGCTCGGGAAGCCAGGCGTTATTCGTGTCTGCGCGGATCCCGACAACATGCCGCTTTCGAACCAGAAGGGAGAGGGCTTCGAGCAGAAGATCGCTGAGCTGGTGGCCAAGGAATGGAACGCCAAGATCGAGTATGCCTGGTGGCCGGTCCGGAGGGGCTTCTTTGCCCGCGCCCTCAACGGCCGGTACTGCGATGTAGCCATCCAGGCTCCGGCAGAGTTCGACATGGCGGCCGTGACCCGGCCGTATTTCCGCTCCGGCTATGTGTTCGTGACCCGGAAGGACAGCGGCCTCGACATCAAGTCGCTGGCTGATCCCCGTCTCAAGACGCTGAAAATCGGAGTCAACATCCTCAACTCCGACGCGGAGAACACGCCCCCGGCAATGGCGTTGAGCCGCTACGGCGTCGTCGGCAACCTCACCGGGTTCCCAACCTTCTACACCGACACCATCCGGCCGGAGGACATCGTCACGGCAGTGGCCAAGAATGAAATCGATGTCGGTATCGTCTGGGGGCCGGTGGCGGGCTACTTCGCGAAGCGGTCGTCCGTTCCTTTGACGATCCAGCCTCTCGCAGAACGCGACTCGCTAACCGACTTCCCATTTCGCTTCAGCATCGGGATAGCCGTACGGCGCCGGGACCGGGGACTGCGCGACAGTCTTCAGACGGTGCTCGATCGAAAAAAGCCGGAGATCCAGGCGATTCTCAAAGAGTACGGCGTTCCGACGTTCCCGATCCCTGCTGCCCCGCTGCCCTCGGACTCAGGACGAGCCGCCAACCGCTAGCCAGCCTGCTGTCCACCAGGTTTCTCGAGCATCCCTCTCTGCACGAAAGGATCGCGCTGCGAGCATGCGTACGCCCACCTCGACAATGACCCGCCGGATGTTGCCGGGAGCCGCCCTGGTGTTGGGCTTGAGCGCGGTTGCCGCCAGCGTGCAGGCGCAGGAGCTGCGCGATCAATATCATCAGGCGCCTCGGGACACCGTATCCCAGGAGGTATACGACGGCTGGAAGCAGTTCAACCTCAACTGCGCTCGATGTCACGGAGAGGACGTCCAGGGCACCACCATCGCACCGCATCTGATTTTGTCGCTCAAGCCCGATGGCCCGATCAACACGAAAGCGCTCTTTCTGCAGACCGTCTGCGCCGGCCGGCCGGATAAGGGAATGCCCTCATGGTGTGCGCTCGGCATGGAGCCAGCTACGATCGACAAGATCTACGCCTACGTGAAGGGCCGGAGCGACGCGAAACTGGCCCCGGGGCGGCCGGCGCTCAAACCAACCTAGGCTCCGACCTGTCCCGGAAGGGGAGTACATTGCTGGAATGCGATTGACGCCGCTGTTCACGCTCGCGCCTCTCCTTACCCTGGCCGCCCTGATGGCGACCGCGGCGGAGGGGGCGCGTGTCGGTGATTACCCCACCCGGTTCGACGCCGACAGCCCGGCCGTGCGGTTGACGCTGGAGCAGGTCAAGGCTCGCCTGGCGGCGGGCACCGAGGAGAAGGCACCCGACC
>CAZASU010000236.1:0-3100 GCA_964487785.1 uncultured Gemmatimonadaceae bacterium
ACCGGCTCCGTCACCTCCAGCACCTCGTCCTCCGCCACCACGTACGCCCGGTCGCCGGGACCGGGCTGCACCACACCGCATCCGGTGAAGCTGCCGAACGCGGGCAGGATCATGCGGTGCCGGCCCACCAGAAAGCAGGGCAGGGCCTCGCGCTGAAGGCCGCGGCCCACCAGGGTGAGCGCGGGGTGGACGTGCCCCGCCAGGCCGTAGGCCCCCTCCTCATCTACCGGTTCGTGCCGGAAGATGAACGGCGGCACGAACGCCGGCGCGTTAACGCAGTTGATCTGGAGGTCTTTCGGCGGGTCGCCGGCGTGGCGGTCGTGGTTGCCGCGGACCAGGAGAATCTCGAAGGGGCCGGCCAGGCTCCGCCACCGGCGCAGCTCCGCCAGCGTGTGGGAGGCAATCCGGCCGGCCTTGGCGTGGAAGAGGTCACCCAGCACCACCATTCGGCGCGCGCCGGTCCGCCGCAGCGCGCTATCGAGCCGGGCCAGGTCGTCGCTGGTAGTGCCGATGGGGATGGGAATCCCGGCCGCGCGGAAGGTGGACGCCTTGCCCCAGTGCAGGTCGGCCACCACCAGCGTGCTGGTGCCTGGCCAGTAGAGTGCCCTCTCGCTCATCAGGGACACCATCTCGCCCGCCAGCGTAAGACTCACATCGATCATCGAAATCCTCTGCTGCTTCCGCGTCCGAACCTCATGCGAACCTTACCGCTATCCCCGCCCGCCCCAGGCTTGGACCTGTTTCATGCTCCCCCTGGAAGATAAGCCCGGCGACGCGCGCAATCTCCCGGAACTGGCGCCGCGCCTTGGTCTATCGGTCACGGATTAGTTCCCGAATTGTCTCTCTCGTATGCACTCAGCGTTCTCAGCACTCGCGCGTCATCCCGAGCGGAGCGAGGGATCGGGTGGGTGCACGTTTTCCGCAGCGATCTCGACCCGACGTCATCCGGGACGCTCCCTCGCTGCGCTCGGGATGACGCTGGAGTGCTAGTCGCCATCAGTGATCGCGGCCATGTAGCGGTCGGCGGAGTAGCGCAACGCCTGCTTCGCGTTGCTGAGAATGTTCTGGCCGAACCACGCCCCATAGATCTGATCGAAGTGAAACGGCTCGACCGCGGCTACTATCCGGCGCACCGACTGCGCGTTGAGCGGGATGTAGTTCGGGTAGCTGTACATGAAGCTCACGGTCTTGTGGTCCAGACCCACCTGAATCACGTCCCCGGTGAGGAGCGCCCCCTTGCCGCCTGCGCCGCCGGCCCAGTGCAGCACCGTGCCGCCAGGAAAGTGGCCGCCGCAGCGGATGAGCGTGAGGCCGGGCGCGAGCTCGTGGGTCTCGCCGTGCCAGAAGACGATGGCGGCGTGGGGACGCTTCACCCACTCGCCGTCCGCCGCGTGAAGATAGACCGGCACGTCGCCGAGTGCCCGGCTCCACTCCACCATCGAGGAGTAGTAGTGCGGGTGCGAGATGGCGATGGCTGAGACGCCACCGAGCGCCTGGATTGCGTTGACGCTGCGGTCGTCGATCAGCGAGATGCAGTCCCAGAGGATGTTGTCGCCCGAGGCGCGGACGTGGAGGGCGCGTTGGCCGATGGCGAACCTGGGCTCGGTCGAGATGCTGATGAGCTCCGGCCCTTCGACGTCGAGCTGATTCTTGTGTGTGGTCTGCATCTCTTTCAGCGTGGTCCACCGCTGGCCCTCCCGCCCGACGTACTGCCGCTCGTCCTCGCAGATGGCGCAGCGTTCCGGCGGAGCAACGGAGTCGGCGTACTGAACGCCGCAGGTGAGGCAGATGAATTTCATGTCAGGAAAATAGGCGGGGCGGCGGGGCGGCGGGGCAGTCCTCATGGCTTCGATCGACACGAACGGTTTGTATGGTCCTTGAGTTTTGGCCCCCTCCCCCTCGCTTCGCTCGGGGTCAGGGTGACATCTTTTCCTGCCCCGCTGCCCCGCTGCCCCGCCTTCACGGCCGATGCTGGTACGTCCCCATCAGCGTGCCCTGTCCCAGGATGTGCTGGTCCATCGCCTGTTCCAGCTCATCCCGGGTGGCGCCGGGCGGAAGGTTGAGCATGATGCCGAGCGCATAGAGCCGGAAGAAGTACCGGTGGGGCTTGCCCGGGGGCGGGCAGGGGCCGGCGTACGCCATGTCGCCGGCGGTGTTGCGGCCCTGGCGCGCGCCCGATGGAGTCTCGGGCAGGGTCGGCACCGCCTGCATCAGCTCCACCGCTCCGCCCGGCACGTTGTACAGCACCCAGTGCACCCAGGTTCCGCGGGGTGCGTCGGGGTCTTCGCAGATGAGGGCGAAGCTGCGGGTCTCGACCGGCGCTCCGGTCCACTGCAGGGGTGGGGAGACGTCATCGCCCTCGCAGGTGAACCGGACCGGAATCTTCTCGCCGTAGGCGAAGGCCGGCGAGCTGAGCTGGATCTGGCCGGGGCTGCTCTCGGTACTCATCAGCTCTTGCCCGCTTCCACCCAGAGCCGGATGGCCATCAGCACGATGAACACCGCGAACATGCGCTGGAGGCTGGCTGCGGGGATGGCATGGGCCACCTTGGCCCCCACCCAGGCCCCGAAAAAGAGACCCAGCGAGATCAGGAGCGAGGCCTTGATGTTGAGGTTGCCGGCCTGGTAGTAGGCATACGCGCCGAGGAGTCCAACCGGCAGGAGCATCGCGCCGAGCGAGGTACCGATCGCCAGCCTGGTGGGGAGCTTGGCAAAGAAGATGAGGGCGGGGATGATCAGTATCCCGCCGCCGATTCCGAACAGGCCTGACAGGACTCCGGCGGCCAGACCGATGGCGAGGAACAGGGGCTCCATAGGCAGCACACTCCCGGGCATGAGGGTGGCAGACCCGGGGAAACTAAGCTCAGCACCAAATTTTCCACCACGGAGGGGAACGGGCGTCCTCCTTCCCTCTGTGGTAAATTGTCTCTTAATTCATCCTGCAGTCCTCCGGCTGGCCAACCTCCTGCAGTACCCGTGGAGACGACGATGATCGAGAGGAGACAGGTGCGACGGGTGACGCCGGTGGTTCTCGCGGCCGCCACGTTGCTGGTGGGGGTCGACGTGGTCGGCGCGCTGGCCGGCAAGCCGCTCGGCTTCCC
>CAZASU010000237.1:0-3071 GCA_964487785.1 uncultured Gemmatimonadaceae bacterium
TCGGGGCGCTCTATGCCCTCATGGGACTGGTCTTTGTGCCTATCTTCCTGATCGCCTCGATGGTCTCTCCCAATAAGTCCGGTATCGGCGCCGGATTCGCCCTCGCATTACCCATCATCTACGGCGTGGTCGGCTTCATCTTCACCGCCATTGGCTGTGCCATCTACAACTTCGTGGCCGGGCTGGTTGGCGGGATCGAGGTAGAGTTGGACGGCAGCCACGCGTCCGTCAGCGCCCCCTAGGACGCAGGTTCTCGGAGTTCTCGGCCGATGGCTTCCCTCGAGCTCGACGGCCGAGTCCGGTTGTCAGTCTATCGGCACTTCGTTGGCCGCGGCCTCGCCCCCTCGGTTGAGGACCTCAGCGACGAGCGTGGTATTCGGATCGGCTCGATCCGGCCTGGCGCCGCCGGACGGCAGCGGAAGCGCAGGCGGTGTTCACCGCGCTGGGCCTCACCGACCCGTTCTGGCGTCTATCCCCACTTGCCTCATCCCTGAGCGGGACTCCGTGAACGTCCTTCAAACCGAGCGGTTGAGCCTTCGCCGGATGTCGCTGGACGATGCCGGGTTCATCGTCGAGCTGCTGAACGATCCTTCTTTCCTTCGATTCATCGGTGACAAGGGGGTGCGGACCGCCGAGGACGCGCGCCGGTACATCCGGACCGGGGCAATGGACAGCTATGAGCGGCACGGCTTCGGGTTGTGGCTGGTCGAGCTCAAGGGCTCGCAGATTCCGATCGGGATCTGCGGCCTGTTGAAGCGAGACACCTTGAGCGATGTCGATATCGGCTTTGCCTTTCTCCCGCTATACCGGTCCAAGGGGTACGCCTTCGAATCGGCGGGCGCCGTTATGGACTACGCGAGGACCGTCCTGGGCCTCAGGCGGATCGTGGCAATTACGAACGACGACAACACGGGCTCGCACCGAGTGCTGGAAAAGATCGGCATGAGCTTCGACCGGATGATCCGGCTCTCTGACGGTGGGCCCGAAATCAGGCTGCTGGCCTCCGGCCCATAGCTGTTTGGCCTTCTGTTGCTCGCTGCCGCGGGATAGCTTTGCGCGCTGTCTCCCAGGGTGATCATGCTATCGCGGCCGGAGATGGGTGAGGTTCCATGCACTACCTGCTGTTCTACGACGTCGCCCCCGACTACGTGACCCGCCGCCAGCCCGTCCGCGCGGCCCATTTCGAGTACGCTCGCCCTTTCATCGAGCGGGGTGAGTTGGTGCTGGGTGGAGCCCTGGCCGACCCGGTGGACGCCGCGGTGCTGCTGTTCCGGGGGGAGACGGCGGATGTGGCCCGCGCCTTTGCGGCAGCTGACCCCTACGTTCAGCGGGGGATCGTCACCAGCTGGCGGGTGCGACCCTGGACCACCGTGCTGGGGCCTGGCGCCGAGGTACCGTTGCCGTGATGCAGGACTGAATGCTCGACGCCATCCGCCGGTTCGTTCGCGAGCGCCTCGGGGCGGATTCCAAGTCCGCGCCCGGAAGCACGGCACCTAGCCAGGTACAGTTGGCTGCCTGTGCGCTGCTGCTCGAGCTGGCCCACGCCGACGACGAATTCAGCCCCGAAGAGCAACGCCACATCGAAAGCACTCTGCAGCGGCATTTCGGCCTCGACGAGGCGTCGGGCGCAGAGCTTATCCGGCTGGCCGAAGCGGCGCGGGCAGAGTCGCTGGATCATTTTCAGTTCACCCGGCTCGTCGCGGCCGAGTACAGCCTGGCACAGAAGATGGTGCTGGCCGAAGTAATGTGGGGCGTCATCCTGGCGGATGGGCGTCTGAGCGACCACGAGACCCATCTGGTTCGGAAGATGGCCAGCTTGATGCAGCTGGAGCCAGCGTACCTGGCCGAAGCGCGGCGGGCGGCAGCCGGGGTGTCGTGATCCGCATCCCAGGGTCGCTTTTGCGACATGCGTCAGGGCACAGAGTGTCGCATTTTGGCCACCGCAGGACATATTTGCACCCTGCCAGCGTCGACCGCCATCTCCAGGAGACCCCATGAGAGCGCTCTTCCTGCTCCTCATCATCGGCACGGCCCTCGGCGGCGCGTCGTATGCCGGCGCCCGCTTCACGGCTGGGAGACTGGTAGGTCCGAATCCAACCACCCTCGGTCCCCTCACCACCCGGTTCGCCTTTACCGGCATTTCGAATTTGCCTGCCAAGCCCCGGGCCTGGGTCCTGGCATACCCCGAAGCCTCGGGATTCGGTCGTGGTGGTGCGGAGATCTACGTCAGCGTCACTGGGGACTTGCTCGGTACCCGTCCCAAGGACCTGAGTGCGAGGCTCGAGGCGCTACGGCCCGTGGAGCCTTGAGGACTCTTACCTGACGGAGGCCGCATGTACCCCATCCAACCGACCCTGTTAGCTCGCCTGGTCCTGCTCGGAGCAGCGATGTATTTGTCGATCCCTGCCCCACTGGCGGCGGTTCAGAGCAAACCCACGATCTGGGAAGTCACCCTCGGTGAGCCTAACCCAGTCACTCCCGAGCTCAGCACGGAGGAGCTCCGGCATCTCCTTGAAGGGGGGAGGACGCCGGTGCTGGATGTCCGCTCCGCTCAGGAGTACGCCATCGCGCACATTCCAGGGACCCTCAACCTGTACGAGAAGGAAGTGGAACAGATCACCCGCGCCTACCCTGACAAGGCGGGAGCACTGGTCCTGTACTGCAATGGGCCGTTCTGCGGAAAGGTGAAGCGGCTCTCCCAGGAGCTCGTTGGACGGGGTTACACCAACGTGAAGCGGTACCAGCTCGGCATACCGGTGTGGCGCGCTCTCGGGAACACGGTGCAGACCGACCTCGCTGGAGCGCGATACATCCTGGCTGGAGACAAGACCGCCGTCTGGGTCGACGCCCGCAGCGCGGCTGATTTCGCCCGCGGCTCTTTGCCCAGGGCCGTCAACATTCGCCGCGGCGAGGCGGACGCGGCGAACGAGGATGGGCGGCTCCCGAAGAAGGACAAGGGAACCCGGGTGGTTGTTTTCGCCGACACGCCGGAGGAAGCGCGGCAGGTGGCGGCAGAGGTGGCTCACAAGGCGTACTGGAACAGCAGCTATTTCGGCGGATCGTTTCGAGAT
>CAZASU010000238.1:0-3070 GCA_964487785.1 uncultured Gemmatimonadaceae bacterium
TCGCCCGCCTCGGTTTTCGTGCGATGCTGGCCGGGACGCTGGCCAACTTTCTGTCAGCGACGATTGCGGGGATTCTGTTGTGAAGAAAGCGGGGCAGCGGGGCAGCGGGGCAGTTGGAGGCATTGAGACGGCTGCAGAAGCCATTCGAAGCCGGCTGGAGCAGCGGCGCCCCCGGATCGCGGTTGTGCTCGGATCGGGCCTTGGCTTCTTCACCAAGCGTATCCAGGACGCGGTCACGATTCCCTATCGCGACATTCCCGGCTTTCCCGAGCCCACCGTGGTGGGCCACGGCGGGGAGCTGGTTGCGGGCCGGCTCGGCGGGAAGGAGATCATAGCCCAAAGTGGGCGATTCCATCTTTATGAAGGCCACGACGCCGCAATCGCCGCCCTTCCAGTGCGTGCCTTTGCTGCGCTCGGGGTAAACACCCTGTTATTGACGAATGCCGCGGGCGGGATCCGCCGGACCTTTGCCCGGGGTACGGTGATGCTCATCGCCGATCACATCAACCTGACCTTCCGGACCCCGCTGATCGGGCCGGTGCTCCCCGGCGAGGAGCGGTTCCCCGACATGTCGGATCCCTACGATCCGTCGCTTCGCGCGGTGGCCCGGGAAGTGGCGCGCGCCAAGCGGCTCAGCTTGAATGAAGGCATCTACGTGCAGCTGCTGGGGCCGAGCTATGAGACACCGGCCGAGATCCGCATGCTGGACCGGCTCGGGGCCGATGCGGTCGGCATGTCTACGGTGGTTGAGGTGATTGCGGCGCGGGCCCGGGGACTTCGCTGTCTCGGCTTCTCGGTGGTGACCAACCTTGCGGCCGGCATCTCACCGGGGAAGCTCGATCACACCGAGGTGATGGAGACGGCCAACCGGGTGACCGGCGATCTTGGAGCTCTGATCGAAGGGGTCATCGAGCGGCTGTAGGCGCGGGCACCGTGTGATTGAGTGGGCCAAATCCGGCCCCGAGGTTCGGGGCGGCCGCGATGGCGCGGTGCACGAAATCGAGTCCTGCGGCAACGGCCTCCTCGAGCGGGCGGCCGAGCGCCAGGCCCGCGGTGATGGCAGCAGAGAGCGTGCAGCCAGTTCCGTGGGTGGACGTGGTCTGGATTCGCGAATGGCTGAAGCGGCGAATACCGGAGGGCGTGGCCAGGACGTCGACGATCTCGCCGGCCGGCAGATGGCCTCCTTTGAGGAGGACCGCGCCGGCTCCGAACCGCAGCAACGTGGTGGCGGCCCGCTCCATCGTTGCCAGATCGTGAACCACACGCCCGGTGAGGATCGCTGCCTCATCCGTGTTGGGGGTCACCAGGGCGGCCAGGGGAAGCAAGTCGTCCCGGATGACTTCTTCGGCCTCGACCGTGAGCAGGCGGACACCGGAGGTCGAGACCATGACCGGGTCCACCACCAGCGGGGCCCAGCCGTTCTCCCGGATGGCACGCGCGACCCGACGGACAACGCCGGCCTCCGCCAGCATACCGGTCTTGAGCGCGGCTGGGGGCAGGTCTTCGGCCAGCGCGGTGAGCTGTGCGGCGATCATCGAGTCGGGGACGGTCTCCACCGCGAGCACCCCCAGCGTATTCTGCGCCGTGAGGGCGACGATGACCGAGGTACCGAAGACGCCGAACTGCTGGAAGGTCTTGAGGTCGGCCTGGATGCCGGCGCCACCGCCGGAGTCCGAGCCGGCAATGGTGAGCGCGATCTTCATCGGGTGAGCATCTCCATGAGCAGCTCCCTCCAGACGCTGATCCGGGATCTTCACCGCCGCCGTGGGCGGGAGCGGCGCGGCCTGGCCCTGGCCGAAGGGGTTCGTCTCGTCGAGGAGGCGCTCGCCACGGGGATTACCGTGCGCGGCGCCGCCGTTTCGCCGGCGCTGGAAGCTACCATCCGGGGGAAGGCGCTCAAAGCCGCGCTGCTGGAGAAGGGTGTCGGGGTCGAGGAGGTGAGCGACCAGGAGGTGGACGACTTGACTGACACCGAGCACCCCCAGGGCATCGTGGCCGTGATCGAGCCGAAGGAATGGACCCTGGCGGACATCCGGCTGCTGCCCGGCGGCACCACCCTGGTGTTGGATGGGGTGCAGGATCCCGGCAATGTCGGCACCATGCTCCGCACCGCCCTGGGCCTCGGGGCCGCGGGGCTGGTGGCGCTCAAGGGCACCGCCGATCTCACCAACCCCAAGGTGCTCCGGGGTGGCATGGGCGCCAGCTTCCGCCTGCCGGCAGTTCCCGCGACGCCCGAAGAGCTGGTGGCTTGGGCCCGGCTCCAGCGGGCCCAGATCTGGGTTGCCGACATGGCCGGCGAGAGCCCCGGCCGGTTGCCCCAACGCACCCCCCAGCGACCACCCATCCTGCTCGTGGTCGGCAACGAAGGGGCGGGGGTCGGTCCGATCATGAACGCGGCCGCCGACCGGCGGATCGGCATCACCCTGGCTCCCGGAGCCGAATCTCTCAACGTGGCGGTTGCCGCCGGCATTCTCCTGCACGAGGTGACGCGTGCCGTTTGATGTGAGCCATCCTGGTCCACTGGAGCTCGCCATGGCGGCGTTGCTGGGTGCCGTCATCGGCAGCTTCCTGAACGTCTGCATTCTGCGCTGGGGCGCAGAGCTGAAAGAGTCGATCGTGAAGCCCGCATCGCACTGCCCGCGCTGCGGCAGAGGGCTGGCCTGGTACGAGAACATTCCGGTGCTGTCGTGGCTCCTGCTTCGGGCCCGCTGCCGCGGATGCGGTAAGCCCATCTCGATGATGTACCCCCTCATCGAGCTCACCACCGCCGGCCTCTGGGCCTACATGGCGTGGCGCCACGGTGTGACGATCGAGGCCATCCGCGGCGCCGTGTTCGGGACCATCCTGCTCGGCATCGCCATGACCGACGCACGCCAGTACCTCATTCCCGACGAGTTCAGCTGGGGTGGGCTGGCCATCGGTCTACTTTTCAGCCTGGGCGGTGGTCTGCCGGGCTTGGGGACGGCACTTATTGGCGCCGCGGTCGGCTTCGGCCTTCTCTGGCTGGTGGGTACCGTAGGAACCTGGGTGTTCAAGGAGGACGCCATGGGGGGCGGTGACATCAAGATGA
>CAZASU010000239.1:0-3069 GCA_964487785.1 uncultured Gemmatimonadaceae bacterium
TCGAGTCGTACCAGCGGGCGCTGGGTCTCACGAGCCAGGGGCCGCAGCGAAGGTTTATTGACCGCAGGCTGGGGGAACTACGAGGCTCAGTTGGTAACGGCGCCGATCACGTACCGCGGCACTAACTCCTCCCGGAACTTGCGCCAGACGGGGTACTGATTGTAGTTCCCCACCGTGAAGACCACCGCGAGATCCAGATCGGGCACCACGATCAGGAACTGTCCGCCGTTACCGTTGGCCTCGTAGATCTGATATGCCCGTCCGCCCGCCTGAAGCTCGTGTCGGTGCCAACCGTAACCATCGGATACGCCCGCCGACGTTCGGATCTGCTGCGCCGTCGACTCCTTCACCCAGTTCTTGCTCACAATTCGCCTGCCGTTCCAGACCCCGTCGTCGAGGTAGGCCTGCCCGAATTTCAGCAGGTCCCTGGGACGCATGTGAACGCCTCCGCCGGCATACGCCTCGCCGGTCGGCATGAGATTCATGGCGTACTGCTCGATCTGCAGCGGCCGGGCGATGTACCGGTCGAAGAAGTCGGGGATCCACATCCCCGTCGTTTTCGCGATAACACCGCCGGCGAGGTTCATTCCACCGGAACAGTAGGCGTAGGTGACGCCGGGATCGTGCACCATCGGCAAGTCCAGGCTGTAGCGGTACCAGTCGGGCTGGCCGGTCTGCTGTTGCATGGTGTTCTCATTGCCGGGCGATTCGTTGTCGTTGTCGTCGCACGCCAGTCCCGAGGTGTGGGTCAGCAGGTGCCCCACCGTGATGCGGTCCTTCCGCGCGTCGCCAGTCAATCCCAATTTCGGCCGGCCGAACACCTCCGTGACGGGCGTGGTCATCGAAAGTAGAGCGCCCGCGAGCTTGACCGCACCCGCCATCACCGAGGTAAACGTCTTCGAGGCGGAGCGGAGGTCGTGCGGGCGCTCGGCTGAATAGCCGAAGAAGTATTCCTCGAGCACCAGTCGGTTGTGTCGGGCGACCAGAACAGAGTGGATGAGCGGTGCCTTGCTGGCGGCGGGATCGGTAGCCACGATCCGCTCCACCAGCTCAGCGAGCCGAGCCTCGTTCATTCCGACTCCGGCCGCACGACCGGCACGCCAGCCGTCTTGCCGAGGATGAGGTGGGCGATAGGCATAGGAAGACGCCACCGGCGAGCGTGGAAAGAAGCCTGCCGCCTGGCCCCGAGTGCGCCGGGTCAGTGCCACCGGCGTGGGGAAGTCCATGATGATGCGGCGTTGGGCCGAGTCGTAAGGCTGAGCGAAGCGCCGCTCGCTGGTTACGGAATCGGCGAAGCTGATGGAGTCGCCCTGCCGGGTGACTCGGAACGAGGGCGCACCTCCGGTCCAGTTCCTCTCCGGATTCCGGAATACGCCCTGGAGTGAGCCGTCAGCCTGGCGACTGACCAGCAGGTAGAGTGAGGAGCGATCGTCGAGGGGGGTAATCGTACCGCGCCAGACTCCGGCGCTCACGCGCTCGAGAACCACCGGCGAGGCATATGGTGGCGGTATCTCCGGGAAAGATCGGGCCGGCGGTGCCCGCCGTATTGTCTCGGTGCAACGTTCTTGTCATGCCGAAGCGGTGGGCTGGCCCACGAGCCGACGGTACCCCCCCCGGGGTTACGAGATAGATCCGCCGGAACGTCCGACTGAGGTGGCTCTGGTCCGCGAAGCCGCTCGCGAGTGCGATCTCGCTCAAGCTTCTGCGACTGCCGCTCAGCAGCGCGGCCGCGCGCTCGAGTCGGCAGCGGCGGGCGTAGTCGCCGGGCGAGCAGCCGAAAAACCGGCGGAACATCCGGGCCAGGTACACCGGATGGACCGCGCACTCGCGCGCGATGTCACCAACCGAGACGTCGTCGGCGCAGAGGTCCCGGAGCATGGCTCGGGCTTGCCTCAGCCAGCTCGGCGGTGAAGTGTGGTCATCGAGATGGTGGCGAGCCGCGTGCGCCGCGAGCTCCAGGCAGATCGCCTCTGCCACGAGCGACGAGGTGCCGTCCCAGCGGCGACACTCGCGCGTGAGCTGGCCGGCCAAGCCCAAGGCAGCGGGATCCTCGAGGCATATCGGCTCCTCGGGCAGCGTCACCTGGTCGGTGAGGCGCCTCATCCGGTCGGCGGTGACCGAGATTGCGAGAAACCGGCCCTGGACCCGCCCATCCAGTGCCTCGAAGCGGTCGCGATGAGTGGTGCCGGGAGGGTTGTAGACGAGCGTCGGCCGCAGGCATATCGAAGGTGCGCCGCGCGCGGCGGTGATGTACGCGCCGCTCATGAGAAAGATGAAGTGCGCCACGTCGTGCGTGTGGCGTTGGACCACAAGGCGCGGATCGGGCTGCATGTCGGCCAGGGCAAAGCCTGCGGCGGCCGCCTTCCGATCGGAGCTGCCATAGAACTCGCCGTGCCTCCTCAGTACAGGCTGACGGCCTCCTGCTGGGGCTCGTTCGGGCATGACGAATACTACGATGTCCTGGACGACTGCGCTTCAGAGCAATGGCGACCGGCTCGCGCATGTGGTCGAGCTCAACCGCGCGGCAGCGGTGGCGATGCGGGACGGGCCAGAGGCCGGGCTGGTGCTGATGGACGCCCTTCTCGCACGCGGCGAGCTGGTGGACTATCTGCTGGCGCACTCGGCGCGGGCGGAGCTGTGCCGGAGATTGGGGCGAATGGACAAGGCGATCGAGTCGTATCAGCGGGCGCTGGATCTCACCAATCAGGGACCGCAGCGAAGGTTCATCGAGCGGCGGTTGGCGAATCTGCGAGAAGGGTTGCACCCGCTGTCATCCTGAGCCGGATGACACGCGAGTGCTGACGTCCGGCCTGCCTAGCGGAAAGCGGCTGTGCGGCGCTGTTGTCTTGTCTGGCGTTCATCTGCGTTCATCTGCGTCATCTGCGGCTAGTTGTTGGTCACGCCAGAGGGTTCCTCACCTCCGGACCGGCACGTCCATAAAGCTGCCACTCCGCTGTAGGGATTCCGGGAACTTGTGGGCCACGGTCCCTGGCGTACCTCCTTTCGGACCGCCCTCTCCTCGAAATCGTACTTCCAGCCAGGAGACGACCCGCCGCTTCCCAGTAAGGC
>CAZASU010000240.1:0-3065 GCA_964487785.1 uncultured Gemmatimonadaceae bacterium
GTTCTGCTGTGGGTCCGGGTGATCTCGCCGCAGCCCAGAAAAGCGAGGTTAACGAGAGGACGCGACATGGTCGGACTCCGAAAGTGGAGACGTGAGAGAGACGAGCCGGTGGGCCGTTCGCAGTGCGTTCGCGGCGATGGTAAGACTGGGATTGACCCCAGCGGAGGTGGGCATCACGCTGCCGTCCACCAGGTAGAGGTTCTCCAGGCCGCGGAAACGACAGCCGTGATCCAGCGCCGAGTTCCGTGGATCCAGGCCCATGCGCACGGTGCCCACCGCGTGTGAGAGGGTACCGATGCGGTGGCGATAGAATGCCCAGGCGCCTGCGCGCCGCAGGATCGCCCGGGCCCGCCCGGTGAGAGCCCCGCCGGCAGAGATGTCACGCGAGCTGTAGCGGTGTGTCACGTGAAGCCGGGGAAGGCCGAAACGATCAGTGGCTCCGCTTTCGAGGAGCACCCGGTTGTCGTACTGGGGCTGATCTTCCGCGATGACGAGAAGACCGGTGAGGTGGTCAACCCAAGGGGCGCAAACGGCGCTCAGGAGCCGGGGCAGCTGGCGCTTGACCAGGCCAACCGGCGGAGTCGCTAGCTGCTGGATGCCGCCGAGCTTGCCCCGTGGCCGGCTGAGTGTCGGGTGGCCGAAATAGAAGTCGTGGATGCCTAGCTGCTTGTGGAATCCACCTCCGGGATTTGGCGGTTCCGGAAAGATCCCGAAGACGACCTCGTTGTAATGCCTCATCAGGTACCGGCCGACGACATGTCCCGCCGGGTTGAGTCTCTGAAGACCAGACGCGAGGATGAGATGGGGAGAAGCGAGCGCTCCGGCGGCCAGGATAACGGTGTCCGCATGGTAGCGGACCGCACGGCCGGAAAGCCGGTCCACCGCCTGTACCTCCGTCACTCTCCCGCCTGCTGCGACGAGTCGGGTGACTACCGTGTTGGGGCGAAGATGCAGGCCGTGCTGCAACAACGGCCGGACTACTACGGTTGCAAGGTCGTTCTTGGCTCCGATGGCGCAGGCGAACCCATCGCAGGTGCCACATCGTATGCAACTGTTTCGCCTTGGGCTCGGCGAATGGTTGATCGCGAGCGGAAGCCGGAATGGCCGGCATCCCAGCTCCTGCGCCGCGCGCTCGATGCGACGGGAAATCGGCGCGAGCTCGGTGGAAGCCTGGGGATACGGTATGCTGCGGCCGGGCTCGGTAGGGTCGATCCCGGACTCGCCAGCCACGCCCAGAATTCGCTCCGCTTCGCTGTAGTAGGGTTCGATCGCAGAGTAGGTGAAAGGCCAGCGTGCCGCTGACGCACCGGCGATCTCCGGGTCGTGCTCGAAGTCCTCGGCACGGAATCGGAGCGCTACGCCGCCGTAGAAGACCGACGGCCCGCCAACACAGTGGAAGGCACCTACGTTGGTGTCCCCGCGGTCGTCCTTCAGGTGGTATGGGGACTCAGTTGAGTAATGCGGAGTGAGGGGTCCTACTGCTCCGGCTGACCAGCTCTCGGCACTACGCTCCACCCAGTCCCCCCGTTCCAGCATCAGCACCGACCATCCGGCCTCGATCAGAACGCGTGCGGCCATTGCTCCGCCGAACCCGCTACCAATGACGATTGCATCGTAGGATGTATCGGCCTCGGCCCACCCTGGAGAGCTCATGCGGCGACTTCCCGGTTGATGTCAGCCGCAATCTTCCAGGCTGCCGTTGCCGCTTTGTGGTGCTGAGCGTGACCCGGCCGAACCAGGCCGGGTCACAGTGTTGGACAGGAGGGGAGTTGGGGGGAGCTACTGACGGGGCCTGAGCGCGGTGGGACTTGTGGCCAGCATACGCTCAATGATTCCCACAACTGGCACCGGCTGTTCCTCAAAAAGGTACTGACCGGCACCGGGCACACTATCAATGGTGAAGTCGGAAAGCCGTTCGCGCAGCAGCCGCACCTGCTTCTGCTCGACGCCTCCCTTATGCGGAGCCGTACCCAGCACCAGCCGCACTGGGCAGCGGATCTCCGACAGGTGTGGGGCCAACGGCTCGGGCTCCCGGACCTCCGACATCGCGAGAAACGCGAGGAGCGTCCCGTCGAGATCAGCAGCGGCGCCGGCGGTATAGCCGTCCATCACTTCGTCCGTGACCCAGGATGAGTCACCGGACGCGGCGATGAGATCCTTGCGCATCTTTGGCCGGATCCGCTTCATCCCGCCGAGCCACTTGATCCATGGTGCGTACCGCATGGCCCGGCGGAACCCGGGTGTCGCCGCTTGCTCAGCGGCTCCCCCGTCGAGCGCTACCACGGCTCGCACCAGCTCGGGGTGCCGATAGGCGAGCCTGAGTGCCATGGAGACTCCCATTGAGTGGGCGACGACGAGGACGGGCTGGCTCTCGATCTGCGGGAGCACAGCGGCGATGCGATCCGCCTGCGCAGTCAGACTGTAGTCCGCCTTCCTAGGGCGCGGCGAGCCGCCGATACCAAGCGGTTCCACAACGATCGCGCGGAACCCCGCTTGCGGTAGCAGTTTGAGCAGGTGCCGGTAACCGAACGCGGATCCGAAGAGCCCGGGCACGAGGACCACAGTTGGTCCGTCGCCGGCGATGGTGACGCGCAGCGATTCCCTGGGGGCAACCGGAATGAGAATCTCCCGCGGGTACGCCTGGGGGTCTGGTTGCTGAGCGACTACCGAGTACGCGGGCAAGAGCATGAGGGCGAGCAGGATACGCGACATGGGGTGCTCCGTTGCGAGAGAACTGAGCCGCCGGCTTGCCGACCACCGGCGCGACTCTTACGTTGGACAGACTGCCGCCCTGGCGTAGCCCCGCCGTTGTCTCTGCGTGACTTCCATCCCTAAGGGCGGCCCTCCACGGAATTCATGATTCAGTTCCATACTCTCGGCCTGCTCGATCTGCGCGGGCCCGACGGCCACGAGATTCGCGCCGTGCTCCAGCAGCCGAAGCGGCTGGGCCTGCTGGCCTATTTGACCGTTTCAGCACCTCGGCGTTTTCATCGCCGGGACAGCTTGCTCGCGCTCTTCTGGCCCGACCTGGACCAGGAGCACGCGCGGGCCGCACTCCGCCGGTC
>CAZASU010000241.1:0-3058 GCA_964487785.1 uncultured Gemmatimonadaceae bacterium
GCCGCGCGCGCGCGCGCGATGAAGGTGAGAGCCGAGTCGAGTTTGCCGTGCCACGAGAGCATGATCCCGATCCGCAGATTCGCTCGCGCAGCGGACGGGTTCTGCCGCAACACCCGCTCGTACCCGGCTCGCGCCGCCTCGTAGTGGCCCTGGTTCCACGCTTCGTCGGCCTCCCTCTGCTGCGCGCAAAGCGGCGTGAACCCGAAAAGCACCAGCGCAGCAAGAAGACCGCGTCTCCGTGAGTCCGGGCGCGTTTTGCACGGGCTCCTCTTGGTGAGCCAGCCGACAAGCGGGGATGTGTAGAGCAATGCCTTATAGATCAACGGGTTGCCTGCTCGGCTGAAACAGTTGATGTGGGGAACGGAAGTTGCCTTGCAAGTTTGAGCCCACTCGCCTCCCCCCGGCGCCGATCTGGTTGCATTCCTATTCGAGGCGTCACTGAATGGCACCCGCGGTTGCATTGGAGCCACTGAGGAACGCCGTGCTCGCGCTGGCCGGAGCCGTCATCCTTTTGGCCCTGTTTCTTCTGATCGAGCGAAGTGTCACCGCGCTCCGAGGATTCCGCACGAGCCGGCGAGAACCAATCCTCAACCGTTTGCTCTTCCAGGCCATACAGAGCGCTCCTGTCGACGCGAGTGACTTTCGACGGCTGGGCCGCTTCGACCGCAAACTGGTGCGCTCGACCCTTTTGGGTTTGGCCCTCGACCTCCGAGGGGATTCCGGCGATGCCATCGCTACGCTTTACCGCGAGCTCGGGTTCCTCAAGAAGGATCTCGCCAGGGTCAAGTCCTGGCGCCCGACCCGGCGGGCGAACGCCGCGGCTGATCTTGGCCTGATCCACTCTGCGGAGACCATGCCGGCTCTGGTACGTGCGCTTCAGGACTCAGACGTACGAGTCCGCCAGGCCGCGGTGTGGGCCATCGGGCAAGTCGGTACTCCAGCATCCCTTGCCGGCCTGGTGCGTCTGCTTGGAGACCGGAGTCTCGTGGTAGCGCACCGGGTCCAGGAAGTACTGGCCGAGCGAGGCCGGGAGATTGCCGATTCGATCCTGCGATATGCCGAGACCACGTCAAGCAGGTCCGGCCGTCTGGCCGCGGTGGAGCTGATCGGTTGGCTAAGAATCACCACCGGAGCGGACCTCCTGCTGAGCGGAATGCGCGATCTGGATCTCGAAGTCCGGGTCAAGAGCGTGAAGGCCGCCGCGGCCATCGGTGACCCCAGGTTTCTCGAGACCTTTCACTCTCGCCTGGAGGACGTGCGTTGGGAAGTTCGCTGCCAGGCGGCCAAGGGGCTCAGCCTCTTCGGGAGCCCGGCCTCGGTCCCCCAGCTTGCGGCCGCACTCAGGGATAACCACTGGTGGGTGCGCTTCTATGCTGCCACGGCGCTTGCCGAGGTCGGGCCTGCCGGTGAGGAGGCGCTGTCCAGCGCACTGCACGATCCAGAGCCATCGGTTCAGGAGATGGCACGCTATCTCCTGGAG
Source organism: uncultured Gemmatimonadaceae bacterium (assembly GCA_964487785.1). Classification (GTDB taxonomy): domain Bacteria; phylum Gemmatimonadota; class Gemmatimonadetes; order Gemmatimonadales; family GWC2-71-9; genus CAVVWJ01. The sequence goes on from CAZASU010000241.1 coordinate 1,481, forward strand.
CGGGGCGAAGCAGTCCTGGCGCTCCCATGATATGGGGCCGCCTGGCAGCAGTGCTGGAGTGGTACAGTGCTTTCATTCTGCTGTTCTTCTTCGCCATCAACTCGTACTACCTCGTGCTCACCGTCGCGGGGTTCTGGCGTACCCTTCGGGTCTTTAGGGAAGTTCGCCGACCGGACCAGCGCAGACTTCTCCGCTCACCACTGACTCCGCCGGTCTCGGTGCTCGCCCCTGCCTTTAACGAAGAGGCGAACGTGGTAGACAATGTGCGTTCGCTGCTCATGCTCGACTACCCGCTCTTTGAAGTGATTCTGGTCAACGACGGTTCCAGCGACCGGACCCTCGGCCACCTGGTGGATGCCTTCGACCTTCGGCGGAGTGCGCGCAGCTTTGAGCGTGTGCTGCCGTGCAAGGCCATTCGCGGCGTATACGAGTCGCCCACCTACTCGAACCTGGTCGTGGTGGATAAGGAGAACGGCGGCAAGGCCGATGCTCTGAATGCCGGTCTCAACCTCAGTCTCTATCCGCTGTTTTGCGCCATTGACGCCGACTCCATTCTCGAGCCAGATGCGCTGCTCCGTCTGGTGCGTCCCTTTGTCGATGCGCCGGGCGTGACAATCGCGGCCGGCGGGGTAGTGCGGGTAGCGAACGGCTGTGACATCCACGGAGGTCGGGTGCACAAGGTCCGGCTGCCCCGGCGCCCGTTGCCGTTGATCCAGATCGTGGAATACCTCCGAGCCTTTCTCTTCGGCCGTATGGGATGGAGTACCGGCAACAGCCTGCTTGTCATCTCGGGTGCCTTCGGAATGTTCGAGAAACGGGCGGCAGTGCTGGCTGGCGGCTACGCCTCGGATTCTGTGGGGGAGGATATGGAGCTCGTGGTGCGAATGCACCGGTACCGTCGGGAGCGGCGGCAGCCTTATCGAATCGGCTTCGTTCCCGATCCGATCTGCTGGACCGAGGTGCCGGTGAGCTTCCGCGTGCTTCGGCGCCAACGTACCCGGTGGCAGCGAGGGCTGATCGATACTCTCGTGCGGCACAGAGCCATGATCGGGCGCCCGCGCTATGGCTCTGTCGGCATGGTCTCCCTGCCGGGCTTCGTGATGTTCGAGATGCTGAGCCCCCTGGTCGAGCTATCGGGCTACCTCCTGCTGCCAGTCATGTGGGCTCTTGGCCTCCTGAGTCCAGCGGGAGCGTGGATCTTCTTCGTGCTGGCGATCATGTATATGGTTCTGGTCTCGGCTCTCGCGGTGTTGCTGGAAGACATCGCATTCCGCCGCTATCCCAGCGTTCTCGATCTCGGGCGTCTCCTGATCGGTGCAGTGCTCGAGAACTTCGGCTTCCGCCAGCTCACGGTCTGGTGGCGGGTGCGGGCATTCTGGGAGTATCTGCGAGGTGACCTCTCCTGGGGCGCGATGGAGCGAAAGGGCATGGGCGCCGCATGAGCCAGCTGGGCGTTACTCGGACCGATCCGCGGAGCACGGCGGCACTGGTGGCAGCGGCTTCGGGTGCGAGCGTGGCGGCCTTAGGTGGCTTGGTCGTCGCGGGTTGGCTGACCGTGGCGGTCGCCCTGATCCAGGT
>CAZASU010000242.1:0-3050 GCA_964487785.1 uncultured Gemmatimonadaceae bacterium
ACCTGAGGTACTCGCGATCCGCCTTCTGCATTGCGAGCTCGATCTTGGTGTACGCTGCCCCTGGCTCCATGGGGAATAACGGGTGATGGACCAGCACCAGCTTGACCTTGCTTCTGGCGCGCTCCGCAATCGCCAGCGCGAGCGGTATGGCCTGCTCGGCGAGGGGCGATCCGTCGAGTGGCACCAGAATGGACCGAAACTGTCCAGGATTAGACGTCATGGCGAATCTCCTTCGCTCTCAAGTGCGCAAACCGCGACTGAGCCCGCTCAGTCATGCCTCTCCCCGGGGGCAGGTGGCGCCCGACGGTTCCAGCCCAGCTGTGCGTAAATGGGGCAGAAGCCGGTCAACGCGCTTGCCAGGGGAATGAGGCCGATCAGAGCGATGTAGCGCCAGGGAGGCGTAAGGGCGCCATAGAGGCCGAGGATGATCACCCCGATGATGAACCGAGCGATGCGCTCGAACCAGCCGACGTTGCATGTCATAGAATCTCCTCGAGCTTGGCTATCACAGGGGAATGGTGAGAACCGCACACTGTGCCGCGTGCGCCAGGCGCCGCGCGGTACTGCCGGCCTCGAGCACACCAGGCGGGCCACCGCGGTGATAGCCGATCGCCAGGATGTCGGCGCCGCTCTCCCGCGCCTCCGCTACGACGCGATCGACAATGTCCCCCCGCCGGATTGCCAGGGGAGCGTCGGGGAAGCCCTCGCGGGCCAGCACCTCGTGCACCCGTGCCTGGAGCGACAAGCTCCGTGCTACCGGCAGTGATGCACCGACTTGCGGGGGCTCGTCGCCCGATCTTTGTTCTACCGTCACCGCTTCGACGGTAGCCCCCGTGTACCGGGCGAAATCGCAGGCCTGGTTCAGCACATTGACGCCCCGATCGGAGCCGTCCAAAGCCACCAGCACTTTCCTGAGCTGGCCTGATCCGGGAGGCACGAACAGACAGGGTAATCGGCTCCTTCGGGCTACCGCGTCGGCGGTATCGCCCAGCAGGAGCCGCATCATCCGGGAATGGTGCTTGCGCCCGAGCACCAGCAGATCGGCCTCGGCCCGCTCGGCAAAACGGCAGATCTCGATACCGGGGATCCCGCAGGCGAGGGCCAGCTCGGCCGCTTCCACCTCATCCAACGAAAGGACCTCGGTCTCGAGCCACCGGCGTAGATAGGTCAGCCCAGCCTGGTCTTCATCCCAGTCCGTGGGAGCCGTGCCCTGGCCGACGCTCACCAGATGGCGGCTGGCCTCGATCGCGATCACTCGCAGGATGGTGACCCGGGCCGAAGCGCGGGACGCCAGGTCCATCGCGGTCCTGACCGCCTGGCGTCCGGCGTCCGACTCGTCGGTCGCTGCCAGAATGTGCCGTAGTAGCATCTTCCCCTCCTTTGCTTACAGCCTACCGGAGGGGCCGTGAAGAAAGCATTAAGCCGATACGAATGTTTCCAGGGTTTCGGGCGGCCGAGCCTTCGCTATAGCGACGGCCCTTACTCCACAATCACTGTCGCCGTCATGAAGGGGTGGGGTTCACAGTGGTAGGCGAAGGTGCCGGCCTGAGCGAACGCGTGGGAAAACACATCGCCCGGGTTCAGCGAAGGCGAGCTCCATGCCCCCTGATCGGCGGTACTCGTGTGGGCCGGCTGGCCGGCGTCCTCGCACATGACCCAGGTCACGGTTCCTCCCGCCTTGATCCGGATCTCGGCAGGCTGGAAGGAGAAATCCCGGATCGCCACCAGCGTCGAACCCACCACGTCGGGGCCCAGGGGGATCCGACACTCCACGCCAGAGATCGGTCCCGTGGGGGCAGACCGCTCCGAGAAGCAGGCCAGAATCACGAGCGCGCTCGCCGCGAGCGTGGCGAGCGTCGTCAGCCTCCATGGGCTCATGGCGCCTCCTTCACAACGATTGTCCCCTTCATGAAGGGGTGAGGGATGCAGTAGTAGGTGTATGTCCCCGCCCGGGCAAACGTGCGGTTCCAGGCGCGACCGGATTCGACGGAGCCGGAATCGAAGCTGCGATCGGTGGCGGTGATTGTGTGGGTCAAAGGGTCATCGTTCTTCCAGGTCACCGTCGTTCCAGCGACGATCTCGAGCTTGCCGGGAGCAAACGACAGGTTGCGGATTGAGGCCTTGACCCCTTTGCGCGCCGGCCGGGCCGGGCCCGCCGGCTTGCCCGCTTTGGACGGAGGGGCGGGTGTCGGCTTGGCAGTATCCACCGGAGCAACGGCAGGCTGAGCTGCACGGACGGTGTCCGCTGCCGCCGGCTCCGGGGGCCTCGCTGCCGCGGAATCGGCCCGCGGAGGCTCGGGCGCGGCTGGCGCACTCACCGGCGGCCCGGACTCGGGGTTCGCCGGCTCGGCACTGACAGGAGCCGGGGGTTCGCGGCGTCCGAAGTACCGCGCAAGCGTGATGGGGATGGTGAACTCGAATCCGTACCGTCGATCGCCATCCCCGCGCGACAGCCCCTGGAGGGTTGCGGTGTTGGTGTTGGTCACCTGGAACGAGAGCGTGTGGAGGGAACCGGGGATGGCAAGGTGGATGCCGGCGCTCCAGGCGACCTTTTCGCCGCGGGCCGAGTCCCGGTTGGTGAGCGAGGCGACATCGCCCGCCAGGGCCAGATACCGGCCCAAGCGCACGGCGGCACCGCCGCCCAGCGCAAGACGCGTCCCTCCTGATTCGTATGGGTTCGAGAGAATACGGGTCACGGCGATCAGCCGAACCCGACCCAGCCGCCTCGCCAGAGAGACCTCACCGTCCACTCCCTCCGCCGCGATGTTGTACCCCACCTGCCCCGCCAGGTCGAGCGGCGCCCCGGCATCCTGGGAGAACGGCGCATAGCGGCCGAAGAACTCCCACTCGTTGGGGTAGCGCGGTGCCAGGGTGGAATTGGTCGCATAGTGGAAGCCCAACGTGGTCCGACTGGGAAGCCCGACGGCGACCACGAAGGTTGGAAAGTTGGTGACCTTCCGCTCCGGGGAGCCACTCTGCACGAAGCGATGCAGAAAGTTGAACTGCACCGTTCCCGAATTCGACACCCAGTCGCCGGACAGGTTCGGCGG